>CANPWN010000001.1 GCA_947584415.1 uncultured Clostridia bacterium
TCTTTGGTTTTTTTGCCATTTTTAAGTCATGCTTGCCGCCGTCCATTGTTCTTGGATTAAGAGCGCAGCGCGACATGTGAATACTGTCCGCCATACTGCAGCCATTGGCAATTCCTTTGTAATGGCTCATGCACAAGCAGGCATTATGGCAATGAATGCAAGGCATGATGTCCTCCGCCCTGTCCTGCATAAGTTTTGTCACCCACTCAGGGTCAACAAGGAACTGCCTTGCCACACCCATGGCATCAATTTTACCCGCTTTGATGGCATTTGCACTCACATCAGCGGTCATCTTGCCGGCGCAGACAACAGGGATGTCAATTTCTTTTCTAATCTTTGCCACATCTTCCAAGTTGCAGTTGTTTGGCATATATTCAGGCGGATGAGCCCAATACCACGCGTCATAAGTTCCATTGTCGCAGTCGAGCATGTCATAGCCGGCATCTTGAAGATATTTTGCCGCCTTCTTGCTCTCTTCCATATCTCTGCCGACCTCTTCAAACTTCTCGCCCGGCATAGCCCCCTCGCAGAAGCCCTTTGTCTTGCTTACAACTGAGTAACGAACGGAAACAGGATAGTCTTTTCCGCACGCTTCTTTGATTGCTTGAACCACCTCTGTTGGAAAACGGAAGCGGTTTTCAAAACTGCCACCATACTCGTCTGTTCGGTGGTTGGTGTATTCAGTTGTGAACTGGTCGAGCAGATAACCCTCATGCACAGCATGAATTTCAACTCCGTCCACACCTGCATCTTTGCACATCTTTGCAGTTTTTGCAAAGCCTTCAATGATTTTTTTAATTTCTTTTTTAGTGATTTGTCTGCAAGTCACACCTTCTGCCCAACGAGATGGCAGTGGGCTTGGCGAAGCGCAGAGGTAACCAATATCAAACAGTGGCTTTGCAATCCCGCCCAGCACTTTATTTTTAAGCATAGGCACCATGTTATTTGGAATTGAAAAACTTCTGCCAAAGCCAGCGGTAAGTTGAATAAACAACTTTGCACCAGTTTTGTGAAATTCTTCCATGTAAGTTTTGAGTTTTTTAAACGCGCCTTTGGCTTTGTAAAGCCATTGACCGCCCATGATATTTTTGAGCGGTGCTATTCCAGGGATAACAAGTCCCGCGTTGTTTTTTGCAATTTGCATAAAAAAGTCCGCTGCATCCTTATCAAAGTGATGTGGTTCCATCCACCCGAAAAGTGATGTTCCACCCATTGGGCAGACAACAATGCGGTTTTTGATTTCGCAATCGCCTATCTTCCAAGGTGAAAACAGCGGCTCAATTTTTTTGTCCATTTTTCCCTCCATATTTTGATATTATCATTTTTTGCGTTAACAAGTCAAATTATTAAGAGGGCAACAAAAAAACTTCTTTAAAGAAGTTTTAATTGTTTTGTGCTGAAATTGCTTTTTCTGAAATTGAAACGCTAAGCGCTGCTGCGAAGAAGATTGGAACGATGGCAACGCCATATTCAGCGTAAAGCCCTGAGCCATCAAATGGCATGCTGAGTGCGGCAATTACTGTTGCCAAGATGCCCGCAAAGAGAATGATTGAAATTGCATTTGTGATTTTAATGTAAATTTTATTGTGTGCAACTTCCGAAAAGCATAATCTGACAAATGTGTCAGCCAAAATGAACGCTAAAAAGATGATAATGAGCGACGCTAAGCATTTATAAGCCGGCACAGACGCATTAAAATAATCATATATGCTTACACCCTGAGAGTAATAATAGCCATCAAATCCCAAGCCGCCAAACCTCGCTATTGGCATTGCCAAGAAACCAAACATCCCCATCCATAAAATCAATGCGGCTATTCTCAGCCCTAAAAGTATTTTCTCTTTTTTAGGGCTTATCTGTTTCGCGGCAGTTCCTTTTGCCGACTTTGTTTCTTTAACTTGTGGCTCATCAAAAAGAAGTGTGTAATCAATTCCATATGTATCAGTAATTTTAATTATTTCATCCACTGATGGCTGTTTCAAGCCCATCTCCCAAGAAATATAAGTGTTTTCGTCGACATCAAAAAGTTTGGCAACACTTTTTGTTGAAAGTTCTTTTTCTTCACGAAGACGCCTTAAATTTGCAGCAATGTTGTTCATTTTTCCCCTCACTTTTATAGTCAAATTATATATCAAACGCCACAAATTGTCAATACAATGAAAGTAAAAATAAGTGCGCCACCCGAGTGATTGCGAACAGCAATCATAGAAATCTTCGAAGGCACGCTAACGCTTCACCTCGAAAAAATGTCCATCATTTTTTCGAAAAACAAAATTTGCGCCCGCTACCCGAACTTTTGCAAAAAAGTGAGTTTTAGGGCGACAAATTTTGTATGGAGCGGGCGATGGGAGTCGGACCCACCTCTCAAGCTTGGGAAGCTCGCATACTACCGATGTAATACGCCCGCATGGAGATATGACATATTATATCACATCTTAATTTTTTTTGCTAATCAATGTAAGTCTCATATTTGTCATCAATCAATTCTTTTGAGTGTTCATAGAAACTTTCAAACACATTTTCTCTGCCGCTAAGTTGAGAATAAACTTTGCTTTGCATAACCATGTCAAGTTTATCAAGTTAACTTGTAAATTTCATGATAAAGTTTTGACATCACACCCTCGACAAAAATCTTATAAATATTTGCAAATTGCGTTGCTCAAGTTGTTTTGTTGAATTTGCACCATGACCACTTGCAACAATGGTGAACTCAAGAGTTTGAATTTTTTTGAGAGAATTCAACAATTCACCTTTACTCCCGCCAAACAGGTCTGTTCTTCCAACGCCTTGGCTAAACAAAGTGTCACCAGCAAAGAAAATATCCCCCACAATATATCCGCAACTGCATTTGCTGTGCCCCGGAAGAGAAATTGCACTAACATCAAAACTGCCAATTTTCAATTTTTCTTCATTTGAGAAAAATTTAAACCGCGAAAAGTCGGTTATTGCAAATGTTTCGCCATAGTTTTTCTTTGGGTCAGAAAGCGTGACCTCAGCGTTTTTGTGTGCGTAAATTGTGCAATCAAAAAAATTCGCCACATCCAAAGCATAATAAGCGTGGTCATAATGCCCATGTGTCAATAGCAGCCCCACAACCTTCCTTTTGCCAACAACCTCTTTGATTTCATCTAACTCCGCGCCCGCATCAATAATCAAGCACTCTCCACCATTTGAAAGAACAAAAGTGTTGCTGTCTAAAAAAAATGATGTCAGTTTTCTTAGTTCCATATTTTTATATTACACTTTTTTTAATAAAAATCAAAATGCTTGACAATAAAATATAAAAATGTTATTCTTAAGACTGCACTTGAAGGGGTGTAGTTTAGTGGTAAAACAGTGGTCTCCAAAACCATTGTCGAGGGTTCAATTCCTTCCACCCCTGCCAGAGCAAAAAAAACGGCACTTGAGCTCGAATTGCTAATGCAATAGCTCGAGTGTCGTTTGTTTTTTCGCTTTTGCCCAAAACCGCACAATGTTGGCGATTTTGCGCAGGCTTTGCAAAGGTAGTTCTCCGAAGAAAAAAAGGCTTATCAAGCCTTGCTGTTTTGTTGATGATAATAAGATAAAATAAAAATGAAAAAATACTCTGCCAATAGAAAAGAAGGCTCTTGCCTTCTTTTTTACAATGCAACATCCAAAGTCATCATCAGCATGAAGCCGAGCATTGTTGCCCAGACGCCAAGTGAGGTGCTTTCGCCAACAGAAAGTTCGGGCAGAAGTTCGCTCACCACAACAAAAATCATTGCGCCGGCGGCAAAGGACAACGCCCACGGCATAATAACTGAAACAGCGGACGCAAGAAAAAAGCCTATCACAGCGGCAATGGGTTCAACGCTTCCACTTGCCACTCCCATCAAGAAACCCTTCCACTTGCTACCTGTTGCTGCCTGCAAAGGAAGTGCGACAGCCATGCCTTCAGGGATGTTTTGAAGTCCAATGCCAACTGCTAAACTTAAGGCAAGCGCCATGCCAGATGAAGAAAGTGCAGCAAACGCTCCACCAAAAGCGACCCCGACTGCGAGGCCTTCGGGAATGTTGTGAATTGTCATGGCAAAAAGCAATTTTGTGTGTTTTTTCATGCCAAATTGACCATTTTTTGAGGTTTTTCCTATAATTTTGCTTAAATAATCAATAAAAGCAATGAAAAGTCCACCAAGTCCAAAGCCTAAAAGTGCGGGCAAAAAGTTGAGTTTGCCATAACCTGAGGACTGCTCGATTGCAGGCAAAAGGAGCGACCAAATCGAGGCGGCAAGCATTATGCCGGACGAAAAGCCGATGATGATTTTGTTGGCCTTTTCGCTAAGGTTCTTCTTAAACAAAAAGACTAGCCCTGCACCCAGGCTGGTCATTAAAAATATAAATGAAATTCCAAAGATTGTCTTGGCTATGTCCGACATTGTTTCCTCTTTTGCGTTATGTGTCCAATATCACTATATTATCCGCAATAGAAATGTGACACATTAGTTGTAACCCAAATCTGAAAGTTTGTTTGGTCTGTCTTTCCAGCCTTCTTCGACTTTCACGAAGAGTGAAAGCATAACTTTTTTCTGCAATAATTCTTCTGCCTGCAATCTCGCTTTGCTGCCAATAATTTTAAGTGTCCTTCCACCTTTGCCAATAATGATGCCTTTGTGCGACTGTTTTTCACAGACAATCTCAGCCTCAATCAGCACAAGTTCCTTCTTTTCCTCAAATTTTGTAACGACAACAGCAACGCCATGCGGCACTTCCTTTTTTAAAGTTTCCAGCATAGCCTCGCGCACATACTCGCCAATGATAAACTTGGTCGGTTTGTCCGTTACCTCGTCAGGCTCATACAAAAAGTTCTTTGTTTTGGAAGAAGGCAAGTTGGAAGTCAAAATTTTAATGAGTTGGTCAATCCCCTCACCTGTGACAGATGAAAATTTTGCGTCACAGTCAAACTCTGGTGCTTTGAGGTCTATTTTTGACGCCGCCACAACGACTTTTATGCCGTCACTTTTCATTTTTTGAATATGCTCTTTCTCATCCTCTTCAATTCCGCGAGTGCTGTCCACAAGATAAAGCACAACATCCGCCCCTGCCTTGGCAGAGCGCACATTTTTCATCATAAATTTGTCAAGATGCGAGGTTGACTTGTGAAGTCCCGGGGTGTCAATAAAAACAAGTTGAAAATTTTTATCAGTCAAAATTGCCAAAATATTGTCTCGGGTTGTCTGCGGCTTTGATGAAACAATGGCAAGTTTCATGCCAACAAGTCTGTTTATGAGCGAACTTTTGCCAGCATTCGGCTTGCCCAAAACTGCAATATATCCAAACTTATACATTTTCACCTCGCTTTAAGCCTGCCTGCGACAAAATTGTTTCGGCAAGGGTGAACATCTCTTTTTCATCACTCTTTTTGATGTGGTCAAAACCCAAAAGGTGCAAAAAGCCATGAAGTGCAAGAAAATTGACCTCTCGCGAGAGGTTGTGGCCATACTGCTTTGCCTGCTTTTTGGCACGCGCAAGACAGATGACGATGTCGCCTATTTCAAGTTGATTTGTGACTGGGTCGCGCTCGGATTCAAAATTCTGCAAAGTTGAAAACTTTGTTGTTTCAAACATAGGAAAAGACAAAACATCAGTGACTTTGTTTATGCCACGAAAAGTTTTGTTTAACCTTTTAATTTTAAATTTTGAAACAAACTTTATGCCAACGCACACATCTTTAACATCATTTTGAGTGACTTTGAGAGCCTTTTCAAAAATCTCCGTCTTCAATAATTTTGGTTTGTTTGTGTAAATTTTCATCTTCACCTGTGACAAGAAGGTTGGTTGTTATCACATAACGCACTGTTGTAAAGCCACCACCTTCCAAGATAATATAATTTTCCTCTTTTATTATCTCACTTTCACGAAGATTTTGCAAGCACTTTTCTCTGGCTGAGGAAATAACCTGCTCTCTTTTTTCTTCAAATGTTGACTCTATAACTTCCGTTGCCGTTTCAAAACAGGTTGTTTTTTCTAAAACAAATGGCAAAAAGTTGTTTTTTGTAAGTTTTCTAAGTGTTGTTTCTTGCTCAAATTGAGAAAAAGTGTTTTCTTTTCCGTTTGAATAAAACTCTTTGCCAAAGAGTAGCACCCTGACCATGTCAAACTTTCTGCCCGTTCTGTAAGTGACAATTTCTCTGTCATAGTGCGTGCTTTCTGCCTGATGCCAAACATCCATATAAACCTCGGCGCGCGGCTGCAAATTAAAACTCTCGCCCTCCGAGTTGATAACTCTACCCTCCACCAAAGTTTGCCCTTTTTGAACAATGTCGCCAACTTCAACCATGAGTGTGCCTTGTATGAGGTTTATTTTTGTAATAATGCCATCAAAAGGACTGATAATTGGTGCAAAATTATCCTCCATCTCCGGCGGCAAAACTTTGCTTTTAACATTGATGATAAGGCTCTGTCCAACAAAAGCCGCACTGACAAAACTGAGGTCTTCAAAGTTTGCGCTTATCTCTTTTTCAAGTTTTTTAAGGTCAATATAATTTTTGTTGCGGCTCTTTAAATTCTGCCAAACAAAACTTTCAATTTCTTTTCCACCCTCTTCCGCCCAAACTTCAACTTTTTGCACAAAATTAAGTTGTATAACATAGACAAAACTGCATAAAATAAGCGCCGCAATTATGCCATAACTTGTCATAGCCTTTGCAAGCCAAAAAAACACGCCGCCTCTTTTTTCGTCAACAATTTCAAAGCCTGCGTCTAAAATTTCCTTTTTAATTTTTTTGCCGTCAAAATAATTAACTTTAAACTTGGTGCGGTTTTTTTCAAGCCGGTTAATTTCAAAAATTTGATATTTTTTTGACAAATTATTAAAAAAACGCTCTTGATTTAGCCCTTTTATCTCAAAATAATGAAAATTTATCTTTTTCATCACAGGGCCTCAACACTTTTTATCTCTCCGGTTATCTTCAATGTTTTGTCCATAAGTTCGTTCAAAACAAGATTTTCGCCTTCGACCACTATCAATGTTTTTTTGCACTTAAAAGATATGACCTGCCTGCTTAGCATACAAATGCCGGTATGCCCTTCAACATATAAAATCTTGCCAGAGATGTTGACAATATTATAATTTGTGGCTATGGTCGGGTCTTTGAGCGACTTTTTTAATTCATCAAAAAAATTGAACACGCTTTCACCTAAAATCAAGTTATGCGTGTCCAATTTAATTTAGAATTATTTAAAACATATCATCATCTTTTTTGTCAAGCACGCTGCCAAACAAAATGGCTTTCATCTCTGGGGACAAGTTTTGAATTTGCTCACGAATACTTTGCTTGTAAAAATTTGAATAGCCATGTTTTCGCCTGAAGGAATCAAAATCATCCTCGGTTTTTGTTGGTTGCTGCGACATTGGTGGTCTTGGTCTTCTGCGTGCCACTTGAATGCTTGCAATTGGAGTGTAAGTTTCGCCGCTCTTTGTAAATTCAATGGATGGGGTGTATTGCTCATTTTCAGCAACAAAACTATTTTCTTTTTTTTTGGTTTTTTCTTCAAAAACAACATCTTCTTTTGGTGGTGGTGGCGGTGGAAGAGGTTTTTCTTTCACCTTTGCAGCCTTTTTTGTCTTTGTTTTTGGCTTTTTTTCACGCTTTTTAAAGATGTTTTTTTTGTTTGCCAAAACATACGCTCCCGCCGTCAAGATAATAGCCGCTATGACAATAAGAACTATCCATAGCCAATCAAACATTGTTATGCCTCCCCATCTCCACTATCTTGGTCGGCACCTGCAATGGAGTTGCGCATTGCTGTGTCTGCTTGAAGATTCTTGAGTTTGTAGTAATCCAAAACGCCGAATTTTCCTTCACGTATTGCACTGGCAATTGCCTTTGGAATTTCAGCCTCTGCGGCAAGAACGGTCGCCTTCATTTCTTGTGTTTTCGCCTTCATCTTCTGCTCTTCTGCAACCATCATTGCCCTCAGTCTTTCAGCCTGAGCCGCTGCAACTTGTTTGTTCTTTTCGGCTTCCTCGGTTTCAAGTTTTGCGCCCAAATTTCTGCCAATGTCAATGTCTGACACATCAACAGAAACAATTTCATAAGCAGTGCCATCATCCAAACCTTTGTTTATAATTGATTCCGCAATAGATGCAGGGTTTTCCAAAAGTTCAGTGTAATTTTCTGCTGCACCAATGCAACTTACAATACCTTTACCAACACGGGCAATGATTGTGTCCTCACGCGCGCCACCAACAAGTTCATGTATGTCAGTTTTAACGGTGACTTTAACATTAACCCTCACTTCAATGCCATCTTGAGCAACCGCTGCAACATTGTTAACTTCAATAATTTTTGGAGTGACGCAAGTTTCAACAGCGTCCTGAACATCACTTCCAGCAAGGTCAATGGCTTTTGCAAGGTCAATTGAAAGGTCAAGTCCAGCGCTGTTTGCAGCAATGAGTGCTTTGACAATTTTGTCGACATTTCCGCCTGCCATGTAGTGCGTTTCAAGGTCAACAACATCAATGTTAATTCCGCCCTTTCTTGCCATTATGTAAGTGTTGACAATAAGTTTGTAATTGACTTTTCTTAATTTCATCCCCACAAGTCTTGTCATAGAGATATGTGCACCAGAAACAAGAGCAACAAACCACTGTTTTAATGGCACAAGCACAAACACAACCACAAGACCTGCCAGCAACAAGCACGCAATCACAATAACTGCAATTGCCCAGCCTTCCAGGGCTAACAACATACTATTCATCATCTTTGCCTCCTTTAATCAGTTCAACCTTTATGGTGTTGTTTTTAATTTCACAAACTCTGATTTTTTCGCCTTCATTTATTGTGCCATTTTTTGCACTGACAGTGTATTGTTTGCCTTCAATAACGGCTTTGCCAACGGGCTTACATGCGGAAATAACTTCCCCATTTTTGCCAATGAGTTTTTCAAATTCTTCATTTTTGCCATAATTTTCAGGCAATGCAGATTTAGATTCCACCAAAGGCGTCTTTTTAAGAGGGCCACGCCTGAGTGCATACGAAAAGATGACAAACATCAGTGTGAAAATGACAAGCACAATCAAAATTAGAAAGAAAACATAGAAAACGGACTTTGTGAAAACTGCTTCGCACACAACAGCGGCAATACCAGCAACAATTCCAGAAATTCCGCAAACACCAAAGCCAGGAAGAACCGCCTCAACAATAAGCAGCACCAAAGATATGCAAAGAAGCATAATCACTGACCAATGCATTTGCGTAAAGAATTCTGCAAACACCTTTTACCCTCCTTATACAGCAAAATTATAACATAGTTTGCGCTGTTTGTAAATACCCCTTTTAAAAAAAGACCCACACTTAAACATGTGAGTCATCAATAAGAGCGTTCAAAATAAAACAGATATTGCTGAGCATAACCCGAAAGATTGCCAAATTCTGCCACAAGATTTTGCCTGATTTTTTCCCTGTTTGTAAGTGGCGAATAATATTTGTCATACATTTGATTTATCCAAGTGTCAACAGGAAAAACATCCATTTTAGAAAAACCAAACAAAAGCACACAATCAGCAACTTTTGGGCCAACACCAGCAATTTCAATAAGGTTTTTCCTCAGTTGCAAGGTTGGCAACGCTCTCCATTTTTCAAAGTTGACTGAACAAATCTGCCGAAGTGCCTTGTAAAGCAACGGAGAGCGGTAACCCAAGCCAAGCGCATAAAAATCTTCAACTGAAAGTTCAAGCAAAGTTTGCAAAGACGGAAAACTTTTGCCGTCCTTTGACAGTTTGCGCAAAGACCAAATGATTTTTTTGATGCGTTTTATGTTGTTATTTGCTGAGATTATGAACGAAACAAGCGTTTCAAAAGGGTCGTTTTTTAAAATTCGAATTCCATGACCAAACTCAATTGGCTGAGCCATGATTTTGTGTTTTGAAAGCAGGTTTTTAATTTGAGCATAATCAGTTCTGAGGTCGAAAAAATTTTCAAAATATTTCGTATCCTCGCACAAAATATCATAGCCATTTTCCGTTTCAACAATTTCAGCCTGCTTGTCCATGGAATAAACTTTATAGCCCCTATCAGTTTTTTCATACGAAAAAATCTGGCCGCACTCCAAAATATGCTGCGGATTAAAATCTTGCTTTGAAAGAATTGATATCTTGTTTTTGTAAATTTTATATTCCATAACTAAACAAAAGCCCTGCTTTAAAGCAAGGGCAATTTTTATTTTTCAACTATTGATGCAATCTTTTTGCCATTTGAGCATCCAAATTTAACAACGCCATTTTTAAGTGCAAAAAGTGTGTAATCTTTGCCAATTCCAACATTTGCACCTGGGTAAATTTCTGTTCCTCTTTGACGAACTATGATTGAACCTGCATTAACAGTTTGTCCATCAGCAGCCTTTACGCCCAAACGCTTGCCAGCAGAATCTCTGCCGTTTTTGGTGCTGCCACCACCTTTGTGGTGAGCAAAAAGTTGAATATTAATTATCATCTCTGACCTCCAACTTAACAAATTTCTTTTCTTTTTCACAAATTGACTGAAGCGTTTTAAAAAGAGAAGTGATGATAAGTTCAGTTTCTTTTGTTGGCTCTGAAAGTTTTAAACTTAAAAAGCCATCTCTGATTTCAACCTCTGCTTTCACTTTTGCAACCTCAGTGATTGCAAGCACAGCCATTTGTGATGTGGCAGAAATCGCACTGCAAAGCACATCTTTGCCGCTTTCCGCTTTGCCTGTGTGCCCTGAAAGTTTGAATTCTGTGAATTTCCCGTTATTACGGGTAAAGTAAATTTTTGTCATATTAACCTTTTATAGACAAAATTTTGAGTTCTGTGTAAGGCTGTCTGTGGCCTTGTTTCTTGCGTTCATTTTTCTTTGCTTTGTATTTGAAAACAACAACTTTGTCCGCTTTGCCTTGTCCAATAACTTGGGCTTCACATGTGGCTTTTTTAAGTTTGTCGCCAACTAAAGTGCCATTTTCATCAGAAATCATCAAAACTTCAAGATTAACTTTGTCACCTGAATTTGCTTCAAGTTTTTCAACTTTGATGGTGTCGCCTTCTTGAACGCTATACTGCTTTCCTCCGGTTGCAACAACTGCAAACATATTCTTTACCTCCTCTAACCAAACTCGCTGAACAATGGTGCAACAAGTGACTTAAACCATTTCCATGCGGATACGGGGTTATTATATCAAAAACATAAGGTCTTTGTCAAGCATAAACAATAAGAAAAAGCACCCTAGTTAGGGCGCTTTTTTGTTATTTCTTTTTGTTTTTTGTTTTTCCTGCTCCGGCTTTGCCTTTGGCTTTTCTGTCTTTTACAACTTTGCTAATCACAAAGTATGCAATCACACCGCCAAGGATAAGTGCAGCAACAACAATAAGAACTGTTCCAATTGTCTGATAAACTTCGCTGCCTTCGTTTTCATCTGTCACAACTTCAAATGGAACTTCTTGAGTAACTGACCAGCCAGCCTCATCTTCTGTTGTTATCACAAGTTTGTATGAACCTGCAGTTTTAAGAGTGTAACTATAAAGATGAGTTGCGTCATCACCTTCGTTTGTTACAGGCTGATTATTGTTTGACACATTGATAAGTTTGATGTTAATGTTGTCAACTAAAACATCTCTTGAAGACTTGGCATCCCAAAGTTTGAAGTTTTCAACATCATCAATGTTAATGGTCAATGCGTCACCAATATTATATTTATCTTTGAACATTGCTGCAACGCTGATTGTTGGAGGGTCGCAGTCACCAATTGTGATTTTATATTCTGCATCAATATGGTTTTGATAGCAATCTTCAACATAGTAGTAAATATAATATTTTCCATCTTCATCAAATTTGTAAGTGATGTCACCTTGATATTCTGAAAGATTGTAAGTTGTGAAGTTGGAATCATCTCCAAGTGTGTGGGTCACTCTGATGTAACTTGCGCTCTTTTTGATGCCATCTGAAGAGTTATCACTTGCTTGGATGTTTTTGATAGTCCAAGTTGTGCCTTTTGCCAAAGTGGTCGGATAATCATACTCTGTCAAAAGAACAGGCTCTGTTGTGTCAATTGCTTTAAGATAAACTGGAGATTTTGTCAAAACATGAGATTGGAACGCTTTGTTGTCAAGTTCTTCTGATTCAGGAGTAACATCATACTCTTTCGTAGTTGTTGATGGAGTATCTTTTGTTGAGTCAACAAATGTGAAGGTCATTTTGTTTTCAGTTGCACTCTTTTCAAAAGTTGCACTCTTCTTTCCATCACGTGTTACAAAAGATATTGTGTTGCCAATTTGAAGATAATATCTTTCATTGCTATCACCATTTTCAATGTAAAGTTTTTTAAGTGATGCGTCTTTCTTGAACGTGTTATCGTTGAACTTGTAAAGTTTAATCTTTCCTGTTGCACTGTCAAGAATACCAACTTTAACAGTGATTGTTGAAGCACCATTATCTGCAGGATTTGTGTAAATCAACATCTTACCCTGCTGGTCTGTAAGTTCGTCAAGAACTTCTCGAACAACAATATTTTCTGGGTGTGCCTTTTCAACAACCGCCTGTGGAATATTATTTTCTGTGAAAATGTTGAATTTTGTGTTATCAAAAGTGCTTACGCGAACTTTGTATTCAAGCAAAAATGTGCCTGGTTGAAGCGCTGTGAATGTGTTTTCCTCAGTATCATTGAAGGCATATTTTGCTTCTGGCTCTTCAAAGAAACCAATGTCATAGTCATAAGCTGTGTGGCTGTCATCAGCATTAACACCAAATATGCCGTAGCCAGCATCCAAAGTGTAATCAATTGTTGGAACTTGGAGCTCAACTGCTGTGCCAGTTTGCACTGGTTCGCCATCATTGAGTTGGTCATCAATTCCTGCAACTTCCAAACTGCTGAAGCCCGCTTTGCCTTCAACTTGATATCTGTAGAAGGTTGATATTTGATTGTCACCAGCGTCAACGAACACAATTTCAACTTCATAAGTTCCAGGATATGATGCAGGAATTTTGCCGGCGTTCAAAGTGTAAGTGTCGCCTATTCTTGTTTCTGTTTTTCCTGCAACTTTAAGAGTTGTTCTTTGGTTTTCAGCATCAACTCTGGACGCATAAATGTGTGCGTTAATGTAATCAACATTGTCATCAACCAAACTGATTGTTGGAAGAACAATTGAATTGTCAGAATCTGAGTTTTGTTCAATCACCTTATCTGTTGGTGTGTTGATTTTTTCTGTAAACAAGACTGGGGCTTGAGTGTCCTGAACATCAACAATTGCAATTTCCTTTTTCCATGGCTCAGAAACATTGCCACTGTCATCAGTTGCAGAAACAGTGATAACAACTTTTGTCGGCAAACCATTTTCTTTGGTCAAATATTCATCAATTTCAGACAAATCAATCTTGTATTCGCCGTCCTTGAATTCACGCGTTTCATAGTTTTCCTCAGAACCGCTGCTGCTTTTGCCAACATAGTAATATTGTGTGATAACATCCATCCTTGTGTCGCTGTCGTCAGTTGCATAAGGAGCATTGAACACAATGACTGAGCCTTTTCTGTAAGAAGTTTTGAGTTGCGTTTCAAAATTAATAACAGGGCCCGCTGTGTCACCTAAGTCACCTGTGACAACAACAACATCATATTTGATTAGTGGTGTGTTTTCATTTTTTGCAGCATCAACAGCTGTGTAATAAACTGAATATGTTATGCCACCAACTGAGCCTGGAAGCATGGTTGTTGATGAAAATTTAACATCAATTTCAGCGTAACCTTCTTCTATAGTTTTGTGAGCAGCACCCTCTTCTGGTGGACGAACAACAATCAAATAGTTGTGTGCTTTGAGCCAACTTTTAAGTTCTGTTTCGTTAGTTCTTTTGTTCTCATCGTCTTTGCCCCAATTTTCAGCATCCATCATCTTTTCAACTGTCTTGTTCTTTGCAACAAAACTGTTTGCATCAAAGTCAAAGATAAGGTTGTAAGCAGCATAATTCTTTGTTGCGTCTTCTTTGTCATCAAGAACAATTTCAACGCCTGAGTTTCTTATGCTTCTTGAAAGCACAACACCCTCTGGAACATTATCCTGTGCATTGATTGCATAGATGATGATGTTCTTTTCTTCTGCTTTTGATTTAAGAAGTGATGAAGCATCTTTGAGTTCTTCTGGTTTTTTAAGCCCTTTGGTTAAGTCGCTTTCTTGATAGTTTTCTTTGTTTGCTGCATCATAAACCACTGGAACTGGTGGCTGAGCATCACGAACATTTTGGATTTCTCTTTGCAAAGTTTCTTTTTTTCCATAGAAATCAGTTGCGGTGTAAATAATTCTGTAATATCCGTCTGCCCATGGAGTAAATTCTCTGCCAGTGAGTTTTTTAATGTCATCATATTCACCACTTGCAGTTTGTCTTCTTGCCTCAATTTCATATCTGATTGCAACGCTTTCTTTTGGGTGATTTGCGTCAGCAGAGGAAGCAGAAATTGAAGGAAGTGTTTGCTTAACATTTGTGTTTGCTGATGATTGCCAAGTTGAATCCAAAGCAAGAGTGTATTTATAATCTTTGTAATAACCGTCATCTTGCGCGTTTAAAACAAATGTTTTTGTTGTTGATGTAACGAAAACATCATCACCAACATAATAGGAATATTTAATTGTGTAAGTGCCCTGTCCTGCGAATAATTCATCATCTGGGTCAAGATACTTTGATTCAATCATATATCTTGTTTCTGCTTTATCATCAATGGTCACAGTTGTTGAAGCAACAGGAATTGTCTCCCCGTTTGCACCTGTTGCTGTGATTTTAACATAGAAATCTTTTTCTTTAACAGATGTTTTGTCTTCGTTAAGTGCTATGTTTTCTTTTTTATAATCAATGTCAATGTCCTTGCCATGCAAAGTTGGAAGAGGAAGATAAACATTTTTGTCAGTTGTAAGAAGTTCTTTGGCCAATTTTGTGTCATAAACTGTTGGCAAAACCACAGGGTCATTGCTTTCAAATTCAAAATAAGCACTGTCAATTTTGCTTGTTACAACATATTCAGTTGAAAATGTCTCTTTTTGTTCATCGCCATAAGAAATGGTGATTGAATAATTGATGCCGTATTCACCAGCATAGTCCATCTGAAATGTTCCCCACTCAACGGACTTTCCATCTTTAATGTCTTTTGCAACAGTTGCATCTGCTGTTGTCTTTTTAAGTTTTGCTTCCGCGGCTCCTGCTTCTTCTTCAGGAGCTGAAGTTGCGACTTCAAAAACCTCGCCCGTTGGCTTGTAAGTTACGGACACTTTTGATGTGATTTCAGTGATTTGCTGACCATTATATTTAACCCCGCTGATTGTGGAAAGATATGTTCCGCTGTAATATGTATCATCCAAGCCCACAGGAATTTTTGCATCAGAGCCAAAGTATGCCGCTTTGATTGAATACTTTTCACCTTTGTTTGCAGTTGATTTTGCGCCCAAAACTTCTATTGTTTCAAAGCCTAAGCCGTCACCAACATATTGTGCTGAAGATGTGAAAACATCAGTTGGAAACATGGTCAATGCCAACATCCCAGCAAAAGCAAGCGTTGTAACTTTGAAAACTTGAGATTTTTTGATTAGTCTGTTTTTTGTCATAATGTCCCCTTTAAACTATGCTATATATAATAACAACCTATTTTAATATAATTGCACTTATTTTGTCAATCATTTTGCTCTCTTTTGTGCTTAAAATATTTTGTGAGATAAAACAAATTATATGTGAGAAGAAGTTTGCGAAAAACCACGAATTTTGTAACAATTTTGTAGGAAAGATAATAGTATGATAATGTGTAAGCACACAAGCACAAAAGGATAAAATCTATAGGAGGTACATATGAACTTTTTTGGAGGCTTTGGTGGCGGCAACGGAGGTTGTGACTGCTGCTCAATCTTAATCCTTCTCATCCTTCTGCAATGCTTAGGCTGTGGCAACAATGGTGGTTGTGGAATTGACATCTGCACATTGCTTTTGATACTTTTGCTCACAGGAAATTGCGGCGGATTTGGTTCAGGTTGCATGAATAAGTGCTAATATAACAGAAAAAAACCCAAAATTTTAATTATTTTGGGTTTTTTTCTTTACATTTTTTGCCATATCGTTTAAAATAAGTTTGTTAAGGAGACCACATGAGCGAAACAAGCAAAGTTAAAAGAAAATATGGCATGGATGCAGAACTTGTTTGGAAAGACAGAAAAAGGTATTTTGGTTTACCTTGGTCTTTCACGCGCTATTCCCTTGTAAGAAATGGAGATAAATGGCTTAAGGTTTTTTCAGACATTGGTCTTCTCTATTCCCTTGTTGAAGAAATCAATGTTTACAGAATAAGGGACATTTCTTTAAGGCAGACATTGTTTGATAAAATTTTCGGAACTGGAACAATCACCCTTTATTCAAATGATGAGAGGACTCCGGAATTTAGGCTTAGGCATGTTGCTCAGCCATACAAAGTGAGAGAAATGTTTTCTAACCTTATTGAACAGGAAAGAGAAAACCGTGGCATCAGGGTTTCCGAATTTCAATATTAAAACAAAAACTGCCAAATGGCAGTTTTTTTATTCCTCAAATGGTTTCAAATTTTTGATATAAGTTAAAAAATATGGAGGAAGTTCACTTTCAAACTTCATCTTTTCCCCCGTCCTAGGATGCTCAAACTCCAAAAAGTATGAGTGCAAAAGTTGACCCTGCAGATTTCTGTCCGCCTTGCCATAAACCTCGTCACCAACAACGCTGTGGCCAATGTATGCGCTATGCACTCTTATTTGATGTGTTCTGCCCGTCACAAGCGTGAATTCAACCAAAGTGTGTTTTTCATAACGCTGAACAACTCTGAAAAGTGAAATTGCCTTCTTGCCTTCACTTGAGACAGCATATTTTTTTCTATCCTTTTTATCTCGTGATAAAAATGTTTCAATTTTGCCTTCATTCTCCCACACAACACCATTTAAAAGTGCCAAATACTTGCGGCGAACTGACTTTTCCTTTATCATTTCGGCAAGTTTGTTGTGCGCAAAGTCATTTTTTGCAACAAGCATAAGGCCAGATGTGTTTTTGTCAAGCCGGTGGACAATCCCTGGGCGCAATACCCCGTTGATACCGCTTAAATCACCAATTTTTGATAGCAGCCCATTGACCAATGTGCCATCTTTTGTTGTTGAACACGGATGAACAACCAGCCCTTGAGGCTTGTCAACGACAATCAAATCTTCATCTTGATATACAATTTTAAATTCAACTTCTTGCGGCTTAACCTCAAGAGGTTTTGGCGGCTCAAGATTAAGTTCAATCATGTCGCTCTCTTTGACCTTTTCACCACACTTAACTTTTTTGCCATTTAATAATATTTGCCCGTTTTCTATTGAATTTTGGATAAAAGAACGCGAAAATTCGGCAAATTTACTGCAAACAAACTTGTCAAGCCGCTCATTTTTAAATTCACTGTCAACTTCAATCTTTCTTTTCAACTTTTTCCTCTTTCTTCTTTTTGTGATTTTTGACCAGCAAAATTATAACATATATCACAAAAAGCACCGCCCCAATTGTAAGGCAAATGTCCGCAACATTAAACACTGGAAACGCGTCCCAAAATTCAAAATGAATAAAATCTCTCACAAATCCCTGACCTGAAAGTCTGTCCACCAAATTTCCAACGCAACCCGTTAAAACAAGTGCTGATGCTATGTGAAAAAGCGGATTAAAGGACCTTTCAGCAATCAAAAGCCAAATTATTCCCAAAATGAAAACAAAGGCCAATATTATCAAAAAAATTCTTTGCCCTGATAAAATTCCACCTGCTGCACCAGGGTTTTCAACAAAAACGAAATCAATAAACCCAGGAAGAAAGGGTTTTCTCTCTCCAACAGAAAAATTTGTCGCCACAAGATGTTTTGTGACGAGGTCAACAGTCAGCAGAATTGCAAAAACCGGAAGAGTTATGCACAAAACATACAAAAAATGTTTTGACAACTTGATTTTTTTATTCAATTTCCACCCCTTCTGGCAATAAAATGTAAAGTTTGTTTTCTTCAATTGTTGCAATTGAGCCGCTTGTCATTTTTATTACACCTTCAAAATAGCCTTTTGCGTAGGACTTGTCAGCCGCATATTCGTAGTTTATAAGCACAGGTTCACCACTCTTAAAAATTGAAAGGGCTTTTTCAAAGTCAACCTTATTTTCAAGATAAACAACCCTCACACCATCAATTTTGTCTGGCTTTTCAATTTTGTCTTTTTTTAAATTAAAAGAAGCCTTTGTTTCAATTTTTCTATTTTTTTTCTTAACACTATTTTCACTTTGTTCAGATTCAAACCCAAGTGCATTTAAAATTCCACCAAAAAAACTCATCCTCTGCTCCTTATATGGCATATTGTAACATATTCGTCCGCTTTTTCAAAACAAAGACAAATAAAAAAACGACTTGAAAGTCGTTTTAATTGATTAACATCCGCCATATTCGCAAAAAAATTACATTAACCACGCTATTTTGATAAATACCAGTCGCGCTCTTCTTGATTTTCTTTGATATATTTGCGCCTAAATTCTTCTGTAGATTTTTCAACCGACATTTCAGGGTTAAAATAGTCTTGCAATATTTCAAGATTAAAATTTGTCCCGATCTCTTCTCTTTCCTTCATAAAAAATTGCACTATCAAACGAAATTGATACGCATCAACATTTTTATTGTCTGAAAACAACAGCGAATCAAACAAACAATTAATTTTATTATAGTTCCATTTTTCAAGCAAAACATCATCATTGTTTTCTTGGTTTAAAGGGTCAATTTGAAGTTTTATCCCGCTTATGTCCTTAACAATATAGTTTCCAGGGTCAATAATATACACTTGCCCGTTATAGATGACATTTGAAGGATTTATATCACGCAAGCCTATTTTAAATTGATTTAATAATTTTAAATCATCTTGCAAAACTTTCATTTCGTCTAAAACATGCCCCATTTTTGTTGGTATGTTTTTTAAATATAAAATGTCTTCAGTATTAAGATGAGGAAGCATATAATCCTCTCGAAACAACTTAACCACTTTGCTATTATATTTATATACAATACACTCTGAGCCTTTTTCCGATAACAAGCACAATTTGCTTAAGTCTAAAGGTCTGCCATCAATGTTAAAAAGTTCCTTCATGCTTTTCCTTTTTTCGCGTTTTAATAATAGCACATCTGTCAATTAAAAGTCAATATCAAAAAAAGAGGCATAATGCCCCCGCTAAAGTTAATTTTAACAACCTGTAATATTCTTATAAAAAGGCGTATAATACTCGCGAGAACAAATTTAAGCATTACACTCTTGTTTTTTTAATTGAAATTTAATTTAAAAAAATATAAAAAAAGAGCGTAATGCCCCCCTTGGCAACAAAAAAAAGACCCGAAGGTCTTTTTTTTAATTGCATTATTCAACAATCTTTGAAACAACGCCTGAGCCAACAGTTCTGCCACCTTCACGGATAGCGAAACGAAGTCCTTCTTCGATAGCAATATCAGTGATAAGTGTGATTGTCATGTTAACATGGTCACCAGGCATAACCATTTCAACGCCCTTTTCAAGTTCGATTGTTCCAGTAACGTCAGTTGTTCTGAAGTAGAACTGAGGTCTATATCCATTGAAGAATGGAGTATGACGTCCGCCTTCTTCCTTCTTCAAAACGTAAACCTGAGCAGTAAACTTTGTGTGTGGGTGAATTGAACCTGGCTTGCAAAGAACTTGTCCTCTTTCAATTTCGTTTCTCTGAATTCCACGAAGAAGAAGACCAACATTATCTCCGGCTCTTGCTTCATCAAGAAGTTTTCTGAACATTTCAACGCCAGTGATAACTGTTTGTTTCTTAGCGCCCATACCAACGATTTCAACAGTGTCGTTCATCTTAACAGTTCCACGCTCTACTCTACCAGTTGCAACTGTTCCACGACCAGTGATTGTGAAAACATCTTCAACAGGCATCAAGAAAGGCTTGTCAGTGTCACGCTTTGGTTCAGGGATATAAGCATCAACAGCAGCAAGAAGTTCTTTGATGCATGTAACTGATGGGTCATCAATCTTTCCAGCAGTAACAGCTTCCAAAGCTTTGAGAGCTGAACCTTTGATGATAGGTGTTTTGTCTCCAGGGAAACCATACTCTGTCAAAAGGTCACGAATTTCCATTTCAACGAGTTCAAGAAGTTCTGGGTCATCAACTTGGTCAGTTTTGTTCATGAACACAACAATGTATGGAACACCAACTTGACGAGCGAGAAGAATATGCTCTCTTGTTTGAGGCATAGGTCCGTCTGTTGATGCAACAACAAGGATAGCGCCGTCCATTTGAGCAGCACCAGTAATCATGTTTTTAACATAGTCCGCGTGTCCCGGGCAGTCAACGTGAGCATAGTGACGAGTGTCAGTTTCATACTCAACGTGAGCAGTGTTAATTGTGATTCCTCTTGCTTTTTCTTCTGGGGCTTTGTCGATTTCATCATATCTCATAGCCTGTGCTTTGCCGATTGCAGCACTATATGTGCAGATTGCGGCGGTAAGGGTGGTTTTACCATGGTCAACGTGTCCGATGGTACCGATGTTTACGTGAGGTTTGTTTCTCACAAATGATTCCTTAGCCATAATTTAAATTCTCCTTTTTTGTTTTACTTTGCTAGTTTATCATACTTTAATAATTTTTCAAAACGATTTAAGCAACTTTTTTAATTCTTTTTTGCTCTTTCGCCAACAATCTTTTCGGCGATTGATTTTGGAACTTCCTGATATTTGAGAGGTTCCATAACATAGTTGCCTCTTCCCTGTGTTTGAGAACGAAGGTCAGTTGCATATCCGAACATCTCTGCAAGTGGAACTTCTGCATTGACAATCTGGATGCCAGCGTTGGTTTCTGTGCCTGTCAGCATTCCACGTCTTGAAGTAAGGTTTCCCATAACTGTGCCAAGATATTCATCTGGAACTTCAACTGAAACTTTCATGATAGGTTCAAGTAGAACTGGGTCTGCTTTCTTTGCGCCATCTTGGAAAGCCATTGAACCGGCAATCTTGAAGGCCATTTCTGAAGAGTCGACTTCGTGATAAGAGCCATCAACAACTGTTGCTCTAAAATCAACCGTTTCATATCCAGCAATAACACCGTTCATCCTTGCCTCAGCAATTCCGTTGTTAACAGGTTGGATATATTCCTTTGGAATTGAACCACCAACAGTCTTGTCAACGAATTCGTATCCTGAGCCTGCAGGAAGTGGTTCCATTTCAATTATGCAGTGGCCGTATTGACCTTTACCACCGCTCTGACGGATGAACTTGCCTTCTGCCCTAACAGGTTTGCGGATTGTTTCTCTGTAAGAAACCTGAGGATTACCAATGTTAGCCTCAACCTTAAACTCACGAAGAAGTCTATCCACAATGATGTCAAGGTGAAGTTCACCCATGCCAGCAATAAGCGTTTGACCTGTTTCAAGGTTTGTTGAAACACGGAAAGTTGGGTCTTCACGCATAAGTTTTGCAAGCGCGAGAGCCATTTTTTCTTGCATATCCTTTGTTTTTGGCTCAATAGCAAGTTGAATAACAGGCTCTGGGAAGTCCATGCTTTCAAGTTGGATAGGATGTTTTTCATCACAGAGTGTATGCCCTGTGATTGTGTCTTTAAGTCCAACAATAGCAGCAATATCACCTGCACCAACTTCGGTAATTTCCTGGCGTTGATTTGCGTGCATCCTGATAAGACGCCCAACACGCTCAGTCTTGCCGGTGATTGAGTTGTAAACATAAGAGCCGGCTTTCAAAAGTCCACTGTAAACTCTGAAGAAAGTCAGTCCGCCAACAAATGGGTCAGTCATAATTTTGAAAGCAAGACCTGCAAAAGGTGCATCCTCACTTGCCTCGCGGCTTTCCTCTTCGCCTGTGTCAGGGTTTGTGCCTTTGATTGGTGGGATGTCAAGTGGAGATGGAAGATAATCAACCATAGCATCCAAAAGCATCTGAACACCTTTATTTTTATATGATGAGCCACAAAGAACAGGCGTGAAGTGTCTTTCAATAGTTCCCTTTCTTATCCCTGCTTTGAGTTCATCAATAGTGATTTCATCACCCTCGAAGTATCTTTCAAGCAGTGCGTCATCAATTTCAACAATTTTTTCCACCATTTCTTCACGAAGTTTTTGTGCTTTTGCTTTATATTCTTCAGGAATTTCGGTGATTTCAATCTCTTTTCCGAGGTCGTCTTTGTAAACTTCAGCCTTCATTGTAAGAAGGTCAATAATTCCGCTGAAAGTATCAGCCTCGCCAATATTAAGTTGAATTGGGAGCGCTTTTGTTTTCAAGCGTTTTTCAATAGAGTCAACGCAGCCCATAAAGTCGGCAGCATCTCTGTCCATTTTGTTGACATAAATGATTGTTGGAACTCTGTATTTTGTTGCTTGACGCCAAACGGTTTCCGTTTGAGGTTGAACTTTATCACGAGCGCTAAGCACAAGCACTGAGCCGTCCAAAACCTTCAAAGACCTTTCAACTTCAACAGTAAAATCCACGTGTCCCGGGGTGTCAATGATGTTGATTTTGCGGCCTTTCCAAAAGCAGGTTGTGCAAGCAGAAGTAATGGTGATGCCACGCTCCTGTTCCTGAGCCATCCAGTCCATGGTGGCTTGTCCATCATGAACTTCACCAATCTTGTGGTTTTTGCCAGTGTAGAACAAAATTCTTTCAGTTGTTGTGGTTTTGCCTGCGTCAATATGAGCCATGATTCCAACATTTCTGGTCATATGCAAATCGGTTGTAGCCATTTTTATTTTCTCCTTATTTTATTGTTTGCCTCAAGCAAACTTTTGCAAAGTTTCTTTCGGTTGCCGTCGGGCGAAGCCCTTCTTCGGCAAAGTTAACTTACGCGATTTTATATTGTCTTTGAGAAATTTTTAAAACCCCCTTCGACAACATTGTTTTTTAATTTTTAAACTTCAATCAGTTGTTTAATGAAGTTTGAATTAAACATTTTAATCCGGAGTCTCACTTTCACGGAGAAGGGCTTTGCCCGGCGGGAAAGTGAGGCGAACCCTTCTCTCGCAGAAAAATGCCCAGCGGGGTTTTTCAAGAGGCGAAAGGGGGCTCGTGGGGTCGGAACGAATTTCAGCGGTTAGGAAAACTTGTTTTCCGTGCCCGCGTTAAGAAATTCTAGTTCCCCCCACACTTTTTACCATCTATAATGTGCAAAGGCTTTGTTTGCTTCTGCCATTCTGTGAAGTTCATCCCTGCGCTTGATTGACGCGCCTGTTCCATTGTAAGCGTCAATAAGTTCGCCTGCAAGACGAGCGTCCATTGTTCTCTCACCAGTTCTCTTTCTTGCGAAAGTAACAATCCAGCGAATTGCAAGTGTTTGACGGCGTTCTGGTCTGATTTCCATAGGAACTTGATAGTTTGCACCACCAACACGCCTTGCTTTTGTTTCAAGCATAGGTTTCACATTTTCAAGTGCCTGATTGAACACATCAATAGGCTCTAATCCTGTTTTTTCCTTAACAATGTCAAATGCACCATAAACTATTCTTTGAGCAAGACCTTTCTTTCCATCAAGCATAACTTGATTGATAAGTTTGGTTACAGTTTTGCTTTTATAAATAGGGTCAGGAAGGACAGGTTTTTTAACGGCACTATTTCTTCTTGCCATAATTTCCTCCTTAAATTCTTTAAATTAACAAAAAAAAGCATAAATCAAAGTAAAATTACTTTGTTTTCTTTGGTCGCTTTGCGCCATATTTGGAACGAGATTGATTTCTCTTTGCCACGCCGGCTGCATCAAGAGTGCCGCGGATGATGTGATATCTCACACCAGGCAAGTCCTTAACTCTGCCACCCCTAACAAGAACAACGCTGTGCTCTTGAAGGTTATGCCCAATTCCTGGGATGTAGCAAGTTCCTTCCTGTCCATTTGAAAACTTAACTCTGGCAATTTTACGGAGCGCTGAGTTAGGCTTTTTAGGTGTTGCAGTTCTCACAGAAAGGCAAACACCTCTTTTTTGTGGACATTCATCAAGAAGAGGGGCTTTTGATTTTTTGTCAAAAGTCTTTCTGCCCTGACGAACAAGTTGGTTGATTGTAGGCATTTTTTACCTCCTTATTAAGATTTGTCTGAAGGCAAACAAAAATGCCTTTTAATTCTTTTTTAATTAAACACGAACAACACAATCACATCAAATATTGTGACTTTGGCAAAAATTTTGCCAAATCAGTGAAAGGGCTTGTCTGCCCCCACTTGTCGTTTGTTTATGCTTCAAAAAAAGCAGTCTTCGACAACAAGACCTAAATAAAATAACATATAAAAACTCTTTTGTCAAGGAAATTGACAAACTAAAATTTTTGAATCAAAACAAAATTACCACGGAGTTTTCGCCTCTGTAAAACCATAAGCTTGCAATCTTGCCAAAATTTCTGCAGGTGTATGCATATTTGGAGTAACCCAACTTTCTATCTTATCTAATTTTACGATATCTCCAACTATCGCAACTAACGGATGATATGGAAGACCAAGCATAAAATTATCATTATATGCCCATGGCATTGAGTTGCTGTTATTAAAATCCCAATAGACTTTGCGTGAATTAATAAGGATGGAAATAAAAGTATCTCTATCAGTTGCTCCCACAAGAAATTCACCACCAACATCACCCGGGTCAATGCCAAAAAGATAAGTTTCAACAATATCTCCTGTTATACCAGTGTCGCTCGTTGTCGTTGGAAGCAAAGTGTAATAAAATCCGTATGCAAATGAAATCCCAATGTTTATAGTCGTATTAGCAGTAACCGCTCCAATAAACGCAGAACAACCTTTAATATTTGGAATTGAACTCATCTCATAAATGTCTTGATTCTTTTCAATCATAGTGCAACGACCAATGTTAACTTGCCAATTTGTAGCATCAACAATAAAGCCACTTATAAAACCTTCAGTCAAAGCAGAACGTTCACAATAGACATTTACTAATGTGATTTGACCATAATACGGAGTTTTTGTAAACACATATCCGCCTATCAATGCACTTGGGGCTTCCCATGTGCTTGTTCCTATACATAAATTCAAAAAATTAATATTAGAAAGAGTCATTCTGGATGTGGCCCAAATGAAACACGCCATAGGTGCAGCCGTATCAAATTCAGCCACAGTGCCTTGATATGCAGGAGCATTGTCAATGCAGTTTAAATTGATGATGGAGTGTCCTTGTCCGTCCAATGTGCCACTAAAATATCTGATGGCTCTAAAATCAAATTCTAAAGCAGTGCAGTCAATGTCATTGTCAAGATAAAATGTCATATCAGAGAAACATTCTGGGCCGTTATAAGAGTAAGAATAATCCGACATTGCTACCAGGCCAGTGTAATCAGTGATGTGATACGAGCCGTTAGAGGCTTTTGTTATGCCTGGATAAGAAAGAATTAAATTATCAAACGTTAATGCTTTAACCACCTTACTACTATTATCTAGCCTCAAACATGGACGAATACCACAATCCAATGTTTTATTTTTATCACGTAATGCACCATATTCAGTTATTATGCAGGCACGATCATTTACGGAACCAAATGAAAGTCCTTCCGAACGAAGCCAATATTCCCCGCCAGCCATCCTAGATGAATTTCGTTCGATTGTGCTAGTTTCTGCTTCACTTGACTGGTCAACTTCTCCACCTGTGGCACTATGAGATGCAAGATAATATTTCCCTTCAGGATCGCTCGCTGGACAATATGTGCTGGTCATTTCAGTGTATGACAAAAGCCAAACATAATCCTGTGTTTGATAAGTCGTATCATCAAGAAAGTCTCCAGTTGTATTAGTTTTGGAAACAACAAATCCACTATTTAATCCAGCATTCTTATAAAAAGTATTATTAAGCCAACCTGATATTGAATATTTATCATCTTGCCATGTTACAGAACCCTCACCATCAGAAAAAGGGAATTCTTCTAAAATAGTGTCAGATATAACGTCAACTCGCGTTGCTGTTGCAGGGTTCTGTCCATCAATAATCCACCATTTGATTGGTTTTGAATTATATGTGCCAAGTTCTGTGTAATAATATATATGTCCATTTAAGACTTCTGGAGTCCATGTCAATGATGCCTGTTTGACTTCATATTTAAGCGTCAAACATGGACGAATGCCGAGATAAGTTAAATTTCTTTGATTTAAGGCAGAAAGTCCATATGCAACCCCATTAGACCCCGCAGTATAAATATCGTTTCCTGCCGCTGAACGTAACAGCCAGTTCGTTGTCCCTGTCCTATAATCAGACTTATATGATGATTCCATAACTGCATAATTGGCAATTGCAAAATCACTCGGAGAGGCCGTTCTGGAGCCAAATTGTGCTAAAGCTGTGGCTTCATGGTCGTTGTAATATCCTCCAGAACTTCTATGCGAAGATAGATAATATGTTGTATTGCCTTTAGGACTATATTTGTTTAACTCATCATACGACATAAGATAAACATAGTCTGATGTGTTTGCTCCACTGCCATCAGAAGTGCTACTTGATGTGTTGTTTTTGACTGTTTCATTCTTTATCACAGATGTCTTGTATGACGAAAGCCCAGAGTCTGTAAGAAATGTGCCATTTAACCAAGTGCGAACATTGGAACTACTCCATAAATTATTTGTTCCCGTTGAAAATGGAATATTCGCCGCAAGTGCAACATCTGAGATTACCCTTATCTCCTTTGTTCCAGAAACTGTGTTTGGATTTGTTCCATCAATTATCCACCATTTGATTGGCTCAACTTTAAACCATTTCGTTGCACCAGTTGAACCAACAGATGTCCCATTTTTAAAAGTGTAAGATGTGTTATATACCGTTTGACTTCCTGAAACATATTTTTGCCCAGAAAGGCTATATTCCGTCCATGTTTTGCTACCCACAGTGTATGTTTTTCCCGTTTTGGATGTAGGCGTTGAACCAGAATAATACATTTGAGGATAAGTGCCAAGTTCGGTGTAATAATATGTATTGCCGTTTAATGTTTCACTTTTCCATGTTATGTTTGATGTTGTTGCCGCCTCACCAACATCTGAGATTGTGGATGGCTCAGAAATATTGTTTAAAGGAATTGAAATTTGCGGGAAACAAAATAATGACAAAACAAATGCCATGAACAAATATGAAAATGAATGTCTCGTTTTTGAATAGATGTTCTTCACATCCATTAGTATAGGTTTTTTTGATATTTTTAGCAAATATTTTTCGACATTTTGTCGAAATTTGCTTTTCTTTTTCTCCTTATTTTGTGGACAACTTTTAGTTAAGCAGTAAGGTTGCCCCCCCCCCGGTGACATTTTGTTACAAAAAGTTTTTTCATTTTCATTTTTTCCTTTTTGTGGATAAACTTCTGTTATTAGTATAGCCAAAGTTAGACAAAAAACAAAGCAATTTTAATCTTTTTTCAGCATATTTTTGAGTTCTTCCTCGGAAATCATATTTATTCCAAGCTTCTTGGCCTTGTCAAATTTTGAGCCAGGGTTTTCGCCCAAGAGGATGAAGTCAGTCTTCTGCGACACAGAGCCGGACACTTCGCCGCCGTTTTCAAGAATAAGGTCGGTCGCTTCATTTCGCGACATTGTTGGCAGCGTTCCAGTTAGGACAAACTTTTTGCCGGCAATAGGCGAAGAGAAATCTCTTTCCTTTGGGTTGATGATATTAACTCCACGCTCAAGCAGGCGTTTGACTTCCGCTTTATTGTCCTCATCACGAACAAACTCAATGATGTTTTTGGCAATTGTTGGGCCTATGTCAGGGATAAGTTCAAGTTCTTGAAATTTGCAGTTCATGAAGTTGTCTAAATTTCCATAGCGGTTTGCCAAATCCCTCGCCGTTTTAATTCCCACTTCGCTTATGCCAAGTGCATAAATAAATCTGAAAAGTTCCCTATTTTTGCTTTTTTCAATGGAAGAATGCAAATTTCCGGACTTTTTTTCCTTAAATTTTTCAAGTTTAAGAAAATCTTGTGGTGATAGGTTGTAAAGGTCTGAAGGATGATGCACATTTAAATTATTTATGAGCGTGGTAATTGTCTTTTCGCTAAGGCCGTCAATATTCATGGCATCACGGGTGGCAAAATGCGTCAGTCTGCCCTCAATTTGGTCAAAGCAGTTGTCATGATTTATGCAATAAAGAAGTGGGCCTTTTTTGACAAGTGGGCATTTGCAACATGGGCAGAATTTTGGCTCTTCAATCTTTTTGGCGTTCTTGCCCTCCTCGGCAAGACCAAGCACCTCAGGGATGACCTCGTTTGACCTGCGGACAAAGACGCGGCTGCCAATTGAAACGCGTTTGCGCAAGATGTCATCATAGTTGTTAAGTGTTGCCTTTTGCACGGTCGCACCGGCAAGTTCAACAGGCTCTAAAACTGCGATAGGTGTCACCTTTCCCGTCCTGCCGACCTGCCAAATAACATCCTTCAAAAGAGTTGAAACTTCCTGTGCCTCAAACTTGAATGCAATTGCCCATTTTGGAAATTTTGTTGTCCAGCCAATATCTTCGCGGTATGCCATTTCATTTATACTTACAACCGCCCCATCAATCAAGATGTCCAAATTGTTTTTTCTTGCGTCTATGGAATGAATTTCATTTAAAACCTCATCTTTCGTTGCCACAATTTTGAAATAATCACCAACTTCAAAGCCGTTTGCAATCAAAAATTCATGCAACTCTTGTTGGCTAGCAAAAGTTTTGCCCTCCGCCTGCAGAACTGCATAGCAGAAGAAGTCAAGCCTGCGTTTTGCCGTTTCCTTTGGGTCAAGATTTCGAATTGCACCCGCAACGCCATTTCTGGCATTTTTGAGTTTTTCTTCGGCAGTGCGGTTGTAAATTTTGAGCGCGTGATTTGTCATCATGCCCTCGCCTTCAACAAACAAATGTTTTTTAAATGGAATTTCAAGCGGAACAGAGCGAATTGTTTTGACTTGCTCACTGACATCCTCGCCGACATATCCATTTCCACGCGTTGTGGCTGAAACAAAGTGGCCTTTGTCATACTCAATCACAAGATGAAGTCCGTCAAATTTATATTCCACCGAAAAGGTCATTTTTGGGTTATAGGATGCCATGTCGCTCATCCATGACTTTAAGTCCTCTTCGTCACGCACTTTATTGAGCGAATAAAGTTTTTTCGGATGTTCCTTTTTCTGAAATCCTTCCAAAACTTCGCCGCCGACCCTCAATGTTGGCGAAGAAGGAAGAACAACTCCCGTTTCCTTTTCCAAGTCAACAAGTTGATAATAGAGTTTGTCATATTCGCTGTCCGAAATTGTTGGGCTGTCCAGGTCATAGTAATTATGATTATGCACAAGAATTTCATCAATCAGTTTTTGCATCTGTTCCGTTTTGTTCATTATCCCTCCTCTATTTCAAGCGGCGCTATTTCAAGCATAAGACTTTTTACACCGAAGCCTTCAAAATTTATGTCTGCAACAAGTCCGTCATCTGAAATTGACTTTATCTGTCCACTTCCAAACTTTGGATGGCTGACTTTCTGCCCAACAGCATAGATTGAAATATCTTTTTTGCCACTTTCCGTCTTCTCTCCCAGCACGGCGCTTTTATTGAAGGAAAAGCCTGAATAACTCTTGCCCGTGAAGACATTTGTTTCTTCAATCTTTTTCTTTTCAAACTTGTAAAAACCAAGTTCTTTGCAAAATCTGCTTGGAATTTGATAGGATGTTTTGCCATATAAAAATCTGCGTGAACAGTGAGTTATGAACACCTTTTCCTCCGCCCTGGTCACCGCAACATACATGAGCCGCCTTTCCTCTTCAAGTTCATCCAAAGTGGTTGCACGGCTGATTGGGAAAATACCCTCTTCTAATCCAACAATAAACACATTTTTAAATTCAAGACCTTTGACCGCATGCACAGATGCAATTGTCACGCTGCCTTCGTCACCTATTGCGTCAGTGTCAGAAGAAAGGGTTATGCTTCCAAGATAGTCATTTAGTCCTGCCTCAGGGTTAAGTCTTTCAAATTCCTTAACACCAGCCTCAAACGATGATATGTTCATCAGTTTGTCAAAGCCTTCCTCCGTCTTTTTGTCATAAGCGTCCCTTATGCCAAATTTGGAGATGACCTCACTGACAAAGTCGCCAAGTGGAAGTTCAAGGGCTTTAAGCCCTTTATAAATTTCAACAAAGGTTTCAAGTTTATGCTTTAAACTTGGCTCTAAAAAAGCAATGTCCTCTTCAAGCGCTGGCAAAATGGACCTGTCGCCAGCAAAGTCCTTTAATTTTAATATTGAACTGTCGCCTATCCCCCTGCGCGGAAAATTGATGACCTTTAAAAACGCAACATCATCACTTGGATTGACAAAGAGCCTAAGATATGCCACAACATTTTTAATTTCACTACGCTCATAGAACTTAAATCCGCCATATATCTTGTGGGGAATATTATAAGCAAGCAGTGCTTCTTCCAAACTTCGAGAGAGAGCGTTAAGGCGCATAAGCACAGCAAAGTCACTTGCTTTGTCACCAAGGCGCATAAGACGCTCAATATTGCTTGCTACATATAGGGCTTCATCACGCTCGTCAACAGCGTTATAGATGACCGGCTCATCACCGCCCTTTTTGTCTGTCCAAAGTTTTTTTGCAAGACGGGAATTGTTGTGGGCAATAAGCAAGTTTGCCTTATCCAATATTTTGTCTGTTGAACGGTAGTTCCTCTCCAACTTAAACACAGCAACATTTGGAAAGTCCTTTTTGAAATTGAATATATTTTGAAAATTCGCCCCTCTCCATGAATAGATGCACTGGTCCTCATCTCCAACGACAAAGATGTTGCCATGCACAGACGCAAGTTGTTTTAAAAGTTCATATTGCACAACATTAGTGTCCTGAAATTCGTCAACGAGGATATATTCAAAGCGAGTGGCATAGTAGTTTTTGACATCTTCGCATTCGCGGAAGAGTTTGAATGTTTTGATGAGAAGGTCGTCAAAGTCCAAAGCATTATTTTTCTTAAGCCTGTTTTCATATTCCGCCATCACAAGGACAATTTTTTTTATATCAACCACATCTTTGCACACAAGTTCATATTCGCTGAGCGGCATAACAGTGTTCTTCCAATTTGAAAGATGAAATTGAACATTTTTCTTCCACCTATCCTCACTAAGTCCCATTTCGTTTAAAATGTCCTTGATGACTTTTTCACTGTCGCTTTCATCATATATGGTAAAAGAACGGCTGTATCCAAGCCGGTCAATGTCACTTCGCAAAATTTTTGCACACATTGAATGAAAAGTTGATATCCAAATTTTGTCGCCATTTTCGCACATGGTTTCAATTCGCTCCGCCATTTCACGAGTCGCTTTGTTTGTGAAAGTTATGGCAAGAATTGAATAAGGGCTGACGCCCTGCGAAATTAAATAAGCGACCCTGTGAGTGAGAAGTCGTGTTTTGCCGCTCCCCGCCCCAGCGGTCACCAAAATTGCACCATTAAGTTGCTTTAATGCCAGTTGCTGTTCAGAATTAAGGCTGTCCAAATTGAAATCTGTCATACTGATATATTAGCATATCAGAAAAAATTAGTAAACCAACTTTTGCTCAATTTTTCTTTCAAATTTTTCTTTGTAACGATTAAACTTTTCAACTGTGTCCAAAAGATATTTCTCTTTGCTTAAATCATCAAGCGAAGAATAATAGTTTAAGTCCATAAGGTCACTCATTGGGCTAAGCGACCCGCTTTCCAAAACTTGCTGCGCTTTCACATTGAAATTTTCATCAAGTTCCGGTGAAATGACCTTAAATTTGATGTTAGGACTGGAAACCACCGCTTTGGAAGAAGAAGGATTTTCTCCCTTGTGAATAAGCCTGTTGCGTGCGTTTTGTGCAAGGCGTTTGAGTTCTTTGTTCATTATATCTCCTTTTCTCAAAATATGAGGATAGTTCAAGTTTAACGAGATTTTTCTTTATTTCAAAACATCCTGACATCAATCTTTTGTCGAAGAATTACGAATAAGATTTTTTGTTTGCGAAATAAAAAAGCGTGACTCAAAATCACGCTTTGTTTTAGCCTCTTTTTCTTGCACGCTTTCTTGCAGCCTCGCGTTTACGCTTTTTTGCAACGCTTGGCTTATAGTAGGCTTCTTTTCTTTTTATGTCACCTATTATGCCGTCTTTTTGGCACTTTCTCTTAAATCTTTTAAGAGCGCTTTCAAGGTTTTCATTTTCGCCAACTTTGACCGTTGTCAACTTATCTCACCACCTTCTAGGTCTAAATTATGCTTCAATTTTATGCATTTTGACACAATTTGTCAAGTATTTTTGTCAAATTTTCTCGGCAAGCGCCTCATTGCCTGCCATCCCAACAATTTGCGCGTCCACAATTTCGCCCACTTTTAAAGGCTCATCAAAGTGGCACATGATGTAATTTTCACTGAATCCTTGTGCTTTGCCATCAACATTTTCTTCAATAAGCACCTTGACAAACTTGTTTTGCGAGATGAAATTTTTGCGCAAGGTTCTATCCAAAATTTGAAGTTCTTTTGAGCGCGCCGCCTTGACAGATGACGGCAAATCCTTCATCCTTGCAGCAACTGTGCCGGGACGGGACGAATATGCAAATATGTGCAAGAATGAAAATTCGACCTTGCGAATAAAGTTTTTTGTCTCTTCAAACTCTTCATCACTCTCTCCCGGAAAGCCGACAATGACGTCCGTGGAAATGGACGGGTTTTTGAAATACTTTCGAATAAGAGTGCAAGTTTCAAAAAACTGCTCGGCAGTGTAGCGCCTGTTCATGCGTTTAAGCACGCTGTTTGAGCCGCTTTGAAGTGACAGATGAAAATGAGGGCAAAAATTTTTAAGTGACGCAAGTTTTTTTATAAACTCCTCGTCCGCAATCACCTCTTCCATGGAAGAAAGACGGATGCGCTTATTGAATTTGTCAAGTCTTTCCAAAAGTTCGCTCAGCCCAAGTTTGCCATTTATTTTATAGTCCGAAAGATTGATGCCTGTCAGCACAATTTCTTTGACATCATCGCCCAAAAGTTCAACCTCGCTGACAATGTCCTCAATATCCCTCGACCTGCTGCGTCCACGAAGATATGGGATGATACAATATGAGCAGAAGTTGTTGCACCCGTCCTGCACCTTTATGTATGCACGCGTGCGCGACTGAATGGAATAAGCCTGTTTTTCATATGCTTCTGATATGTCGTCGACTTCAATGCCGCTGCCAAAAAGCGCAATCTTGTTTTTGCCTGCCACACCCTTGACAAGTTCGGCTTTTTCTGAAAATTGTTTTGGGTCATGCTGCGAAGCGCAGCCGCAAACATATATTTTGGCGTTTGGATTGAGTTTTTTTGCGCGCGCAATCATCTGCCTTGATTTTCGCTCTGCCTCGTTTGTGACGGCGCAGGTGTTGATGACATAGATGTCCGCCTTCTCCAAGCCGTCCGTGATTTCATATCCCTTTTGTTTAAAAATATTCAAAAGGCTGTCGCTTTCATATTTGTTGACTTTACAACCCAAAGTAAGCACACTAACTTTCATTTTTTCTCCTAGTTACCTGAAAAAAGCATGGCAATGCCGCAGAGCAAAATTGCCGCCGTTTCCGCTCTTAAAATTCTATTTCCAAGTGAAATATTTTCAGGCCTACAAGTTGACAAAATCTTTGACTTTTCTTCATCTGAAAATCCGCCCTCACAGCCAATCAAAATTCCGATGTCCTTTTTGCCCTTTATGGATGCAAAATCAAATTCTTCGCCCTCGCGCTCATTGGCAAAAAGACGCGTTTTGCAACTTGAAAAGAGCGTGAGCATTTTTTCAAATGTCACTATTTCAATTTTCATCTTGTCCGCGCGCTCGCACTGTTTGAGTGACGAAAGCATAATTTTTTCATAACGCGAAATCTTTTCATCTTTGAGTTTCATATTTGAAAATTGGCTTTCAAAAATATATAAATTTTTAATTCCAAGTTCTGTTGCTTTCTGCACAACAAGTTCCAAATTTTCTCTTTTTATTGCACTTAAAAATAAAGAAATTGAGTTTTTTGCATTGTTTTTGCATTTTTTTTGCGTTTTTATCATCAAAATTGCCTTATTTTTTTCTAATTTTAATATTTGAGAATGATATTCATATCCGTCGCCATTTATCAAAATGCACTCGTCACCTTCTTTCAAGCGCAAAACATTTTTGAGGTGATTTAATTCTTCTCCCTCAATTATTCCTTCTTTATCTTTGGTAACTCCTAAAAATCTTTTCATAGTTTATATTTTACATTAAAAAAAGTGAAATGGCAAGCCAAATCACTTTTTTGATAAAAAGTTTTGATATTTTGTGTAAACGCGCGGGTCAATCTTTGCGTCCAATTCTTCAAGCGACTTTTTGAGATTTTTGTCCAAACTCTTTGGCGGTTCCGCTTTGATTGACACAAGCATGTCACCATAACTTTCTTTGTTTAGAAATTTGACACCCTTGTTTTTAAGCCGCATCACAGTTCCGCTTGCGGTAAGTTCTGGAATAGTCAAAATGTAAGGGCCTTTAAGTGTTGGAATTTCAATCTTTGTGCCAAGCAGGGCTTGAGTGAATGGAATGTAAAGGTCAAGATAAATGTCATTTCCCTTTCTTGTCAAAATCTTATGTGGGGTCACAGAGATGCGGATGTTCAAATCTCCGCTGACGCCATCACGGATTGGAGCATTGCCCTCGCCACGAAGCCTGATCGTCTGCCCGTCATCAATGCCTGCAGGAACTTTGACTTTGACCATCTTTGTGATTTTTTTATAGCCCTTTCCGGAGCAGTCCTCACACTTTTGTTTGATGATTTTTCCGGTCGCATTACATCTTGTGCATCCTGCCTCTCTGATTGTTGTGCCAAACATAGTGTTCTGTTGAAAACGCACTCTGCCTGTTCCACGGCAGTCAGGACAGGTGGTAAATTCTTTGCCGTTTTTCGCTCCCGTGCCTTTGCAACTCGGACATTTTTCAATCTTTGAAAAAGAGACATTTTTTTCAACTCCAAAGCACGCCTCTTCAAAAGATAGCGTCATGTTAAGAAGGATGTCCTCACCCTTTTCCATAACCCTTTCTCTTCCTCCACCACCGAAGGCAGAAAAGATGTCAGAAAAGATGTCGCCAAAGCCACCCGCTCCGCCGCTAAAGAAGTCGCCAAAGCCACCGCTAGCATTGCCACTGAATTGCGGGCCGTCAGCCGAGCCAAACTGGTCATAGTTTGCCCTCTTTTTGTCATCTCCAAGCACCTCATATGCCTCATTGATGTCTTTAAATTTGTTGGCCGCCTCTTCGCTCGGGTTGATGTCTGGATGGTATTTTTTTGCAAGACGACGATATGCGGACTTAATTTCGTCCGCACTCGCGCCCTTTTCCACACCCAAAATTTTGTAATAATCTTTGTTTGCCATTATCCCTTAGCCTTTTTAAATAATAGAATTTTTTCCGAAATTTTTTATTATCAACTTTTTTAATTCTTCCTTTTCAATAGGACTATTAGAGTGCGAACCAACACAGTCCCAAATCACATAAGGGCGAATGTTGTGGTCAAAAAGTTGAAACATAATTGCAAGCACACAAGAGTCATAATCCGTGCCACAAAGATAGCACTCCTTACCTTTTATACCCCCCCCCGCAAAAATTTCATCTGGAAGAGCATAAGAGGTCTTTTCAATCACTTGTGTATTTTTTGGAAGTGCCACAACAATTTGTTGTTCATCCGCCTCCGTGAACCTGTGCCAATCTAAAAATTTAGCATAAGGACTTTGAGGTGAATTGACAAACTTAGTGGCAATAATTTTATCAAATTTACTGTTTTTGAGCAATTTTTCAATATTTTTTTGCAAAAATTCATTATTTTTTGTGATAAATCCTTTTTGCATATCAACAACAATAAGTGTTTTCATGACTTACTCGTTGTCTTTCTTGTCATCATCCACAACAACTTCTGGGTCAACACCCTCGCTGGAAGTGTTTGATTGTCCTGCGTTTGCTTGTGCCTGAGCAGATGCGTTTTGATAAATCTTTGTTGTGATGTCATTTGAAACTTTAACAAGGCTGTCAAGGGCTGCTTTGATTTCATCAAGGCTCTCGCCTTCAAACACCTTCTTATCTTTTTCAATTTCATCTTCAAGAGTTTTCTTGTCCTCAGCGGAGATTTTGTCGCCGTTTTCCTTCAAGAACTTTTCAAGAGTGTAAACCATGTTGTCCGCCTGGTTCTTTGTCTCAACAAGTTCTTTGCGTTTTTTGTCCTCTTCAGCATGAGCCTCCGCCTCTTTGATGGCATTTTCAATGTCCTCATCTTTGAGGTTTGAAGAAGCGGTGATTGTGATATTTTGCTCTTTGTTTGTGCCAAGGTCCTTTGCAGAAACTTTGACAATGCCGTTTGCGTCTATATCAAATGTAACTTCAATTTGTGGCACTCCTCTTGGTGCTGGTGGGATGTCTGTGAGTTGGAATCTGCCAAGAGTTTTGTTTTGTGCGGCAAATTCTCTTTCGCCCTGCAAAACATGAATATCAACACCCGGTTGATTGTCCGCAGCAGTTGAGAAAACTTGTGATTTTCTTGTTGGGATTGTGGTGTTTCTTTCAATAAGTTTTGTGAACACTCCGCCCAAAGTTTCAATGCCAAGTGAAAGCGGTGTAACATCCAAAAGAAGGACATCTTTAACTTCGCCGCCTAAAACACCTGCTTGAATTGCTGCACCGACTGCAACACACTCGTCTGGGTTAACACCTTTGTAAGGCTCTTTGCCTGTGTATGCTTTGACAGCGTCATAAACTGCAGGAATTCTTGTTGAACCACCGACAAGAATAACTTTATTGATGTCGGAAGTTGAAAGTTTTGCATCACTTAATGCACGCTTTGAGCATTCAATTGTCTCTTTGACAAGGTCCTCAGTGAGAGAGTCAAATTTTGCACGAGTAAGTTCATATTCAAGGTGTTTTGGTCCATTTGCATCTGCTGAAATAAATGGAAGAGAAATGGTCGTTTTTGGAGTTGCAGAAAGGTCAATCTTTGCCTTTTCAGCCGCCTCTTTAAGCCTTTGCATAGCAAGTTTATCTTTGCTTAAATCTGTGCCATTTTCCTTTTTGAATTGTTCAACCAAAAGGTCAATAATTCTGTTGTCGAAGTCATCTCCACCAAGACGAGTGTTTCCGTTTGTTGAAAGCACTTCAAACACGCCATCACCTATTTCAAGAATTGAAACATCAAATGTTCCTCCGCCAAGGTCATATACCAAAATCTTTTGATTTTTGTTTTCGCCCTTATCAAGACCATACGCAAGAGCAGCGGCAGTTGGTTCGTTGATGATTCTAAGAACTTCAAGACCTGCAATTCTGCCTGCGTCCTTTGTTGCCTGACGCTGAGAGTCATTGAAATATGCAGGAACTGTGATAACCGCCTGTGTCACAGGTGAACCAATATAACTTTCCGCATCACTCTTAAGTTTTGAAAGTATCATAGCGGATATTTCTTGTGGAGAATATTCCTTTCCGCCAAGATGTGCTTTGTAATTTGTGCCCATTTCACGTTTGATGGACATAACTGTGTTGTCTGAGTTGACAACGGCTTGACGCTTTGCCACTTTTCCGACAAGACGCTCTCCTTCCTTTGTGACAGCCACAACACTTGGGGTTGTTCTGTCTCCTTCTGCGTTTGCAATAACAGTTGGCTTGCCGCCTTCCATAACCGCCACGCAAGAGTTTGTTGTTCCAAGGTCAATTCCAATAATTTTTGCCATTTTTTTAATCCTCCTTTTTATTGACAATGACTTTTGAATATCTTATAACTTTGTCTTTATATTTATATCCTGCTTGGTATTCGTCCAAGATGATACCGTCCTCTTTGTCATCAACTTTTGTCAAAGCAATGACATTGTGAAGGTTGTGGTCATACGGCTGACCGACAGCCTCAATTTTTTCAACTCCAAGTTTTTGAAGTGTTTGAAAAATGTTTGTTTCAATCATCTCCACACCTTCCAAAACTGTTGGGTCAGTGATTGATTTTTTTGCAATTTTAAAAGTGTCTAAGCAAGGCAAAAACGCCTCAATCACACTGATTTCACCTTCCTGCCGCGCTCTGGTAAGTTCCAAGTCTGTGCGTTTTCGGAAGTTTTCAAACTCCGCTTGGATACGCTTTGCCATCTCCAAATATTCTGCCTCTTTTGACTGGCAAGCACATTTTTCCGAGCAGTCGCACTCTTCTCCACATTTGCACCCTTCTTCCTGGTTTTCTTCTTGCCCTGGAGAATATTCTTCACACTTTATTTCATCTTCATAGCCACTATTTTTTTCCTTTTTCAAGTCAATTTCCTCCTTTCATATCCTCAAGCTCATCTGCAAGCAGTTTGAGCGCTGCCGAGACGCCGCTGTAATCCATGCGCTGTGGCCCAAGCACCCCAACTGAGAGTTCCACTGAGCCAACTTTGATTGGAAGTTTGACCAGCGACACATCATCCTCATTTTCAGCAACCGAAACAACAAGTTCGTCGCTGTTGCCCGTTTCCATAACTTCAATAAGTTCGTCTTCATTGTCAAGCACTGCCATGATGTGTTTTGCTTTTTCAATCTCCCCGCTTTCCAAAAGTTTGACCGTTCCGCTGCGCTGCACATCCAAAAATTTGCGCTTATTAAATTTCTTTAAGCCTTTGACAAGATAGTCCACTATCTTCTGAAAAGACGCAATTTCATCCGTAAGCTTTCCTTCTTCAAATTGCTCGGTCATCTCTTTAAGAGTTTTGCCCACAAAATGTTTTTTAAAAAATCTTGCTGCATCATCACACTCACGCTTTGTCGCTGATAGGTTAAGCCTTTCATTTATATATCCTGCTCCAGTGCCAATAAGCACCAAAACTTCTTGGCTTAAAAGCGGAATAATTTGAAAGTCCTGCAAAACCAAGTTTTCAACTCCGCTTGCCATGACAACTGTCGGATAATTTGTTGCCTGGCCTATTGCTTTGGCAATTTGCGAAATAAGGTCGGAAAGGCTGTTCGTTTTCTGCTGAATGAGTTTGCGCACTTTTTCGAGGTCCTTGTTTGTCGCCTTCATGCCGGAGAGCATTGTTTCAACATAATATCTGTAACCCTCCGCCGTTGGAACTCTGCCACCCGAGGTGTGAAGTTGTCTAAGATACCCCATTGCCTCCAAAGTGTTAAGTTCACTCCTTAGCGTTGCCGTTGAGCAGTCAAGTGACGCCAAGTTTTTAAGCCCTCCACTTGTTATGGGAGAGCATGAAGAGATATAATCTTCAATTGCCACCTGCAAAATCTGTTGTTTTCTCTCAGACAGACGCACTTTGCCTCCTTATTGCTAGCACTCTCATTAAAAGACTGCTAGCAGTATTATATGCACTTTAAAAAAATAAGTCAACAAAAATTGTCACTTTTTTTGGAATTTTTTGAAATTTTTTGTCCTTGACATATTTGATGACTTATTAATTATTTAATATATTATAAATTATAAACAAAATAAAAGCAGGTTTTGAGCCTGCTTTTAAAATATTAAAAACCCTTCGAAAACATATTCGAGTGGTCTTTTTTGCTAAATTTTCCCTCTATCTTGGCAAAAGGTCTGGGTTGCCATCCTGTGGATGAGGAAACTTTGGCTCAACAATCGGAGCATAATTTTCAAGGTCGCATTCAGGATGCGCGCCATCGTTACAGCCTTCATATTTAGGATTTTTGACCGGCCTTTTCACGTCCTTGCAATCTGCCGCATAGACATCCTTAAAATCAGGGTCAAGTTTTGAGCCTTGTTTGTAATACATAATTTCACCTCTCAAAAATTATATATCACGCAAAAAAGGCTTTGTCAAGAACTTTTTAAATTTTTTTTCTTAAAATGTCGCCTTTTTTTAATTTATATGGGCAAGGCACAAAAAAAGTCATTTCTGCAACATTTGCTTTGTCAATTTTGTTGCCATCCACATCTGTCATATCGGACAAAACAAAAGTCTTGTTATGCACTTCTTTGTTCGGCGAAAGCACTTCCACTTCATCTCCGTTTTTAAGATAGTTGCGCTGGCTGACCTTAATCACTCCATCTCCGCCCCCTTCAACAACTCCGACAAACTCATGCGTCTGCACCGGCGAAGAGGACTCGCGAAACTGCCTGTCATTTTCATCAAAATAAAATCCTGTGGTAAAGCGGCGGTGAGAGGTTTTTTCAAGTTCTCTCACAAACTCACTTCCTGCTTTTTTTGGCAACATGTCAAGTGCCGTGCGATAAGCGTTGACAGTGCAAGCGACATAATAGGCGCTTTTCATCCTGCCCTCAATTTTAAGTGATTGGACTCCGGCATCTTCGAGCTCTTTAAGATGCTCAATCATGCACAAATCTTTGGAGTTTAAGATGTAAGAGCCATGTTCGTCCTCTTCAATCTCCATTTCATCATCACGGCTGACCTCTCGAATTTGATATTTCCACCTGCAAGCCTGCACGCACTCACCACGGTTTGCGCCGCGCCCCGTCAGATAGTCGCTGATAAGACATCTGCCGGAATAGGACATGCACATTGCCCCATGAACGAAACACTCAATCTCAACTCTGTCCTTTAGTGCGTGAGCAATTTTTGAAATCTCTTGCAAATTAAGTTCTCTTGCAAGCACAATTCTTTTGACGCCCATATCTGCAAGAAACATAGCTGTTTGAAGATTTGTGACATTTGCTTGTGTGGACACATGAACATTTAAAGAAGGAAAATTTTTGCGCACATAACTTATAATGCCAAGGTCAGAGATGATAAGTCCATCCACATTTGCATCTTGAAGAGCGGAAAGATAATCATCAAGTCCGTCAAAATCTTTGTCTTTTGCCAAAATATTGACTGTGACATACACCTTTTTGCCCTTTTTATGTGCAAAAAGGCAGGCTTTTTTAATTTCCGGCAAAGTGAAATTGCCAGCAAAAGCCCTCAGGCCAAAATTTTGTCCTGACAAATAAACAGCATCAGCACCAAACAAAAGTGCCGTTTCAAATTTTTCATAATTCCCTGCGGGTGCAAGAAGTTCCATTTTTCTCCTTATAAATCAATGTTAGGTTTTGCAGTGAGGTCAAGCTCAGCAAGTCCCATGCCTTTTCTTATATAATAATAAGCCGCCGAACCAATCATGGCAGCATTGTCGGTGCAATATTTAAGTTTTGGATAATATGCCTCAAAGCCATTTTCTTTGCACGCTTTGTCAATCTTATTTTGCAGCATGCTGTTTGCACCAACTCCACCAGCAATAACAATCTTTTTCTGTTTTGTTTCTTTCATTGCCCTTATGGACTTTTCAACAAGTTCGTCGGTCACACTTTCTTCAAAACTTCTGGCGACATTTTCTTTTGAGAACGCCTCGCCTTTCTGTTCAAATTTGTGCACATAATTGATAACAGCAGTTTTAATTCCGCTGAAAGAAAAGTTGAGAGTGTTGTGCAACGAGTTTGAAACAGTGAACTTAACAACATTTCTGCCACTTAAAGCAAGTTTGTCAATTTCAGGCCCGCCCGGATAAGGAAGCCCCAGCACGCGTGCAACTTTGTCAAAAGCCTCTCCCGCTGCGTCATCAACAGTTGAACCAAGCATTTTAAATTTGTTGTAATCAGTGATTTTTAAAATTGCCGTGTGTCCGCCACTGACCATAAGGCAAATGAAAGGTGGTTCTAAATTTGGATGAGAGATATAGTTTGACGCAATATGCCCATGCACATGATTGACCGCAATTAATGGTTTTTTAAGCGCGTAACTAAGTCCTTTTGCAAAGTTAACCCCGACAAGCAGCGCGCCCATGAGTCCAGCGCCATAAGTAACCGCAATGGCATCAAGTTCCTCAGGCTTAATTTTAGCCTCCTCTATTGCCTCTTCATAGAGGTTTGAAATTGCAAGCAAATGATTTCTGGAAGCAATCTCTGGCACAACCCCGCCAAAGCGTCTGTGAATTTCAATTTGCGAAGAAACAACATTTGACAAAACTTCCCTGCCATTTTTAACAACGCTTATTGCTGTTTCGTCACACGAACTTTCAATGGCAAGAATAGTCAAATCTTTTTTGTTTTTTAATGCTGCAAATTCGCTAGCCATATACTTTTTCATATATCCCCCTATATTTTTTGAAGATAATTGTTGATAAATTCTTGAATATCACCGTTCATGACCGCCTGAATATCACTTGTTTCATAACCTGTTCGGTGGTCTTTTACAAGAGTGTAAGGGCAAAAAACATAACTTCGAATTTGGCTGCCCCACTCAATTTTTTTGACTTCACCCTTTATTTCTGCCAAGTGTTCCATCTCTTCGCGTTCCTTCTTTTCCGCCAAACGCGAGATAAGCATTTTCATGGCAACTTCTTTGTTTTGAATTTGTGAGCGCTGCGTCTGACAAGACACAACAATGCCTGTTGGCAAGTGTGTTATGCGAATTGCCGACTCCGTTTTGTTGATGTGCTGGCCACCAGCACCACTTGAACGGAAGGTGTCAATTTTGAGTTCGTCAGGCTTGATTTCAATTTCATCATCCTCTTCAAGTTCCGGCATAACTTCGACTGATGCAAAGGATGTGTGTCTGCGCGAGTTCGCATCAAAAGGCGAAATTCTCACAAGCCTGTGAATACCCTTTTCCGCCTTTAAATACCCATACGCGTTCTCGCCAGAAACGATGAAGTTGACATTTTTTATCCCCGCCTCATCACCATCCAAAACATCCAAAATACTGAGTTTGAAGCCCGCTTTTTCGCTATACATCTGATACATTCTCAAAAGCATCTGCGCCCAGTCCTGCGCCTCAGTTCCGCCTGCGCCGGCATGAATGTTCATGATCGCGTTGCAGGAGTCATATTTGCCATTCAAAAGCGTGACAATCTTCATCTCTTCCTGCCGCTTTTCAAAACTTAAAAGCTCGGATTGAAGCTCCTTGAAAAGCTCGCTGTCCTCGTCCGCCTCGCACAGTTCAATGAGCGCCGCGATGTCGTCCGCCTGCTTTTGCAAGGACTGCACTTCTTCCAATTTTCTTTCCTTGCTTCTCAGCTTTTTGCCCACTTCGCTCGCCTTTTTTGTGTCAAGATAAAAGTCAGGGCTCAGCTGCGCCTCTTTCAAAGCTTTAACTTCGCTTTCAATGTTGGCGACGTCAAAGACACTCCTTTAAAAAACTAAAGTTCTCTTGCAAGGTCTTAAACCTGTTTTTTTCGTTATCAACAACCATATTTTCCTCTTTAACGCAAAGAGTATAACAAAAACGGAAACATTTGTCAAAAGAATAAAGTTTAATAAAAAAACAAGGCTTTAAGAACCTTGCTTTTTGTTAGTTTTCTTTTTCTTAGTGTCAAACAATTCGTTGAACAAATCTTTATTTTCAGCATATTCTTTATCAAGTAAGTCCATAAGTTTTTGGATATCCATATTTCGCCTCCATTACTTACCCAAATTTTCCAATGCAGCATCAACCTCGTCAATAATCTCTTCATTATTCATAAGGCTTGAGATATAGCCCAGTGCATCAGCGGGAATGTCATCAGTAAGTTTTTGTTGCATCTCTTCTGTGATAGCTTGTTTCACAGTTGCACTTGAGCATTTAGCAACCAGCCTAAAAGTTTTGAACAACTCTTCTACACTCTCAATATCAACATTATCACCGTCAGCATATTTATCAATATCTTGTGCCAATTTCACAACTCTTGCTGCGTAAGATTTCATATTTCTAACGGTTGGGCGCTTGTCTTCAGGCAACCTGCCAAACAACTTTTGTGACGCTTTGTCAAATGTTTTGCGATACATAATCACATCCATGTAATCTTCGAATATTACTTTATCATCTTCACCTAACAAAGATGTCCCGAGCATTGTAAGTCCAGCAAGTGTGAGCATGTCCTGTGCGCCAAGTTGTTGCATATCATCTTCCAAGGTCTTTTCGCTTTCAAGGGCTTTAAGACCTCTTTCTCTATCAGTCTTATACCAAACGCTTTCTTGCTCATTAGAAATCTCTTCCGCTTCTTCTTCTGGCTGTTCTGCCTCTACTTCAGCATTTTCTTCCTCAGCCTTTTCTTCCTCAGCCTTTTCTTCCTCTTTTGCAACATAACCTGTTACAGTGCCTGTGTCAACTTTCCCGTCAACTATTGCTTGTCCACAAACATTGGCATCACCACAAACTTCTGCGCCTTTGTTTATTTTGGCATTTCCATAAACTTCTGCATTGCCATAAACAACACAGCCATTCAATTCTGCTTTGCCATACACTTCTGCACCATCAGACACAACCGAATTGATAACTTTTGCGGCTCCATAAATTTCAGCATCATTAAGAATCAAACTTTTTTCAACTCTTGCTGCTCCATAAACTTCAGCATCACCTTCTACTATTGAATTCTTAATGCTTGCAACACCATAAATCTCGCCACCATAAATTAAAGATGAATTTACATTTGCAACGCCATATACTTCAGAGCTTATTAAAAATGATTTTTTTATAAGTGCCTTTTCGTAAATATCAGACACTATAATTAAAGAATCTTCAATTTTAGTGTCATCGGAAATGTTTGTTTGACCTATCAAATATGAACTTTTGATGTTTGGCGTTCCAAAAATACATGCTTCTTCATCCATCCATGACTCTCCGTCATCTTGCCAATCACCTAGTGCATTTAATTCAACAAAACCGCCAAGTGTTCCTTCTTTAATTTCACAATCGAATTCGCCTTTGTCCATATCTTCAACAAATTCTTCCATGTCTTTCTTAAAATCTTCATCGTCAATTTCAGACATACCCGAATTCAAAGCCTTTTTCGCAAGTTTCTTTGCAACATCAGTCGATTTAGCCAAAGAGATGTCTTTCAAAGCGACAATTTGGTTCAGAGTGTATGTGTTACCATTTGCATCTTCAAAATCTTTTGTTATATTTGTTACGCCCCAACCATTAAGAGTTTTGAGAATTTCATATTCTTCTCCATCTTCTTCTACTTCTTCCTCTACTTCTTCGTCAGGTTGCGCTTCTTTTTGTTTATTGGCAAATTCAACTTCAAGTTGTTCTCTAAGTTCCGCCTCAATCTTTTCCCTAAGTTCAGCTTCAACTTTTGCCCTTGTTTTGGCTTCAACCTCGGCAGTTGTCTCCGCTTTAACTTTGGCAGTGATTTCTTTTTCTACTTTTGCGGTGATTTGAGGTTTAAGTTTGGCTATAAGTTCAGCTTGAACATCATTAAGCAGCGCTGCTTTACGCTCTTGATATTCTTTTTCATATCTATTTGCTTTGATAACTGATGGCTCGCCTTGTTTTGGTTCAACAACTTGTCCCATCCCAACATTGAAGTCCACTTTGGCATATCCACCAATTTCGGCATCACCGTCAATTCTTGCATTGCCAAAGACTTCTGCATTGCCAGAAACACGCGCACCTTTGTTTAAAATAACTCTGCCACCAGGGAAAACTTCTTCCCCACCGCAAACAGCAGCATCTTCATAAATTTTGACATTTCCTCCGACTTTGGCTGCGCCATACACTCTTGCATTGTCAGTAACTTCAGCAGAGCCATCAACGCTGGCGCCGCCAAAAACTTCACTATCTCCATGAACATACGCGTTCCCACTTACTTTTGCATTGCCGTATACCTTCGCGTTGTCAGTTATCAAACCACTATAAATTTGGGCTTTGCCATACACTTTTGCATCGCCATTGATAACGCTTCCTGAATAAGCATATGCTTCACCATACATTTCTGCGTTACCGCTGATAACGCTTCCTGAGCAAGCATGCGCTTCGCCATATAGTTCTGCGTTACCGCAAATCATTGCATCACTATTAACAACTGCTTTATCATACACTTTTGCAGTGTCTCCAATCCACCCTTCTAATGGATAGAACCTTCTTTCTTGATAATTGTAATATCCACCCAAAGTCCCTTCTGTTGCAATAATTTTGCCATCTTTATCTGTGATATCTTTGATAGCAACAACACGGTTTAGCACAATATCCTTTCCATTGCGCGTAATGGTTAGGGTTATGTCTGTTACGCCAAAACAAGTTTTTTCATCTATAATTTTGTATTCGTCCATTTTCCCCTCCTGTATGAACTTTTTTACGAGATTATTATAAACCCTGTCGTCGTCAATGTCAATACCCAATTTTTCAGGAAAAACGGATAAAAACACGCTTTCCCAGACAACAAAAAAACGGTATAACCGTTTTTTATATCTTAATTAACTTGTCCTGCCCAATAAAAGTGCCTAAGATGTGGCTGTCCGTCTGCCCCTGTAAACCATTTGGATGGAGTGAAACTGGATTCGATGGCCTCGCCATTGACATAGACACCTTGATAATTACACCAATAATAGCTTGGAAAATATTCACCACCTTCAAAAAAAAGCCCTCCATAAGCCAGACAGTTGAATGCACAATCATAAAAAGTAATGTTATAATCATGTGTATAACTGAAAAGACAATAGCTACTCCCATTACCCTTATTTATGTAAAATTCACATCCTGTACACGTAAAACTGGAGAATGCGGCAACCTCTAACAACTGACATAACCACAAATAATTTACATCAATTAAAACATTATTCAAAATGACATCTGCAAACCCCTCGCCGTCATATGTATCAATAATTAAACACATACCATCCGCTATAATTACTGAGTCTGTCATGTAGATCTCAGAACGACCATAATTATCTGTATAAGTGGTTCCTACCAAGGTATCACAAATCGCTTCACGATTAATAAAATTTAAATCACTTATAATCAATTTGCCATGCAAATTTGCACAAAGATTGCCGCATTCTTTAATTTTTATATGTGAAATGCGGCACATATCAAATGCGGAACATATGAGAGGAGCACTTATTCCTTCAATAGTAATATTTTGTAAAGTAAAATCACGCACAGAGTCGAACAAGTAATAGCCATCATATGTAATAGTATGCCCTTGCCCATCAAAAATACCTTTTATATATTCTGAACTGATAAGTGTTGGTTCGTAGCCAGTCAAATCAAGGTTATCGTCAAGAAGATATTTATAATCACTATAAAAAGTCACTTCAGGATTAGCAAGAGCCTCTTGCAAAAAAAGATAGCCATCAATTGAGTTTATGTGAATACTTACACATGATGAAATATAAGTCTCATCATATCCTTTCCAAATTCCACTTCCATCATCCTCATAATAAGGCACCATATCTTCAAATTCTGTATATTCATCCGTTACAGCAGTGGCTTCAGTCGGCAAAGCGGTGACATCAGTGGTTGGAAGAGCATTCAACGGAAGGCAAAGAAGAGCAAAAATAAAAGCCAAGGCGGTTGAAAAAATTATTTTCAAAAGCCCCGGCTGTTTTGAAAAATGTGGATAATTTTTAGTTAGGCAGTAAGGCTGCCCCCCCCCCCCGGTGGGTAACAAAATGTTTCATTTTTTCCTCGCTTGTATTTTGTCTATGTGGATAACTTACAAAGGTATTATAACCGAAAATTAGCGAATAACCAAACAAAATAACAAAAAATCCCAAAAATGTTGACATTTTTGGGAAAACGAGCAGTGTTGCCCGTTTTTTTGTTGCACCCGACAAGTTTTTTACTTGGAGACCAATTTTATGGGGGAAGGGCTTTGCCCGACCAAAAATTCTAGTTGCACCAGCGATTTTAAGCATCCGGAGTCTCACTTTCACGGAGAAGGGCTCTGTCCGGCGGAAAAGTGAGACGAACACCTCTACCACGTCGCAAGGCGCAGGTATCAAGTCTTGCAGTGGTGCGAAGGGGGGCCTGTGGGGGGAAACAAAAAAAAGCGGTTAGGAAACAATGTTTCCGTGCCCGCGTTTTCTTTTTTTGTTGCACCCCACAAGTTTTAGAACCTCGGTTGATTTATTGGCCCTGTTGCCGTTGGATAGAGCGGCATTTCAAAGAGTCCTGGGCAAGCACTTGATGACGGTGCTGCCTGGCATGGTGGGATAACAGGATAACCATAAGATGGCACAAGCACATCAACGAGTGCTGTCACCCTCAAAATTACTTGTAAGCAGCCGGTTACAGTGAAGGTGTTTTCAGCCGTGTAAGAGCCAATTTCACTTGAGAACACAGCGCTTGCAGAAATGTTGATTGGAGTGACAGAAGGTTGAGGAACAAAAAGAATTACGCTTTTTGAAACGGTGATTGTGCTTGTTCCTGTGCCAAGAACGCCGTTTGCATCACGATAAGTCACCACAATTGGGATGGTCACATTTGCACTCACATTAGCATAGTTTGGGCTGGAGTCAATTCTGTCCACAACAAGGTCAGATATGGTCACTGGACCATTTGTTGCGTTTGCAGCAGAAACATATGTGAGTGGCAAGGCTGGAGAAGCCGGAGTTAAATCAGTGACTGCAAGCACAATGCCAGTTTCGGTGCTTTGTGACACGCAGGCGTCAAAAACCTTGGTTGTTTCAATCAAGATTTTTTCACAAATCCCATTGAGCGGGTTGCCCATAATAGGCCCTGGACGATTAGGATTTGTATTATTGATGTAAAAAGACATTTTCCTACCTCCTATTTTGTCTATACACTTTATAATATGATTGCCTTTTAAAAGGTGTTAATAAAGTTTGGTCTGTCCCCTAAACGAGTTGAAAGCGGTCAAAACCTCATAGTCAATTCTGCCATAAGCCTTTGCAAAGTCGTCTGCACTTTCAAACATGGTCACCCTGTCGCCGACATTGACTGTTCCTCCCGTTACATCCACAAAGCAGGTGTCCATGCACAAGTTTCCAACAACCGAATATTTCCTTCCGCAAATTGTCACCTTTGCGTTTTTTGTAAGTTCTCTTGAAAAGCCGTCCGCATAGCCGACCCCGACAACCGCCAAAGTTGTGCGGCGTTTGGCCTTAAAAGAGTGATTATAACCTGCGCACTCTCCCTTTTCCAAAGTGCGAACTTGCAGCACTTGGCTTTCCAAACTCATGACTTTTTTGAGTGACTTGCAACCATAACCATAAAGTCCAAGACCCACTCGCAAAATGTCGCACGGCAACTTTTTTGCATCACTTCCACCGAAAGAAATTGGAAAGGCTTTTTCAAGATAAGAACGCGCATCCAAAAATGTTTGATATTCTTCCTGAGTGACTTTTTTATCAGAAAGTGAGGAAAAATGAGCAGAAAAACCCGCAAAAACATGATTTTTTATTAAATTTTTAAGTTTTTCCATGCTCAGTGAATTTTTGCAGTCAATTCCAAACCTGTTCATACCCGTGCATAATTTGATAAAACATCTGTTCGTTCGCCCCACTGCTATGGCTTTTTTAACATCATTGAGCGAGGTGGCGGTTAGATAAAATCTTTCTAAAAGATTAAAGTTATCACACTTACCTAAAATGATGATTTTTTCGTTTGGAAACAAAGAATAAAGCCTTTCTGCCTCACTGACCGAACTTACGCCAAAAAAGTCAACACACCCCAAGAGCGTTTTGACAACTTCTTGTGCACCATGGCCATAGGCGTTGGCTTTGACAACAGCGCAAACTTTTGGAGCGTAGCGCTTAAAAAAATTTGCATTGTATAAGAGTGCGTCCTGAGAAATCAGTTTCCTATTCATGCAAATTTTATATTAAAAATTTTTAAATTGTGTTACAAACTGTTAAAAGCCTTGTCGACCACTTTTTTGACATTGATGTTTCCCTTTTTGCCATTGATATGAAAAAGATATTCAATATTCCCGTTTTTGCCGGTGATTGGAGAGTAATCCAGATGCGAAATTGTGATTTTAAAAAATTGAAGATATTCTATGAAGTCATTTAAAAGTTTTTCATGAAGTTTTTTGTCCCTGACAACACCATAATGCTTTTTTGCCTCGGCAGGCCCACACTCAAATTGTGGTTTAAACAAAATTACGCCTTCAACTCCCGCATATTCCAAAACAATTTTTGGGATGATATGCCTAAGCGAGATAAATGATAAATCACTGACAATCATGTCAACATCTTCAAATTTTGGAGCAAGGCGAAAGTCGGTCTTAGAAAGTTCCACCACCCTTGGGTCCTCTTTCAATCTTTGGGCAAGTTGCCCTTCGCCGACATCAAGCGCATACACTTTTTTTGCGCCGCCTTCGAGTGCAACTTGTGTGAAACCTCCAGTTGACGCGCCAATATCCAGCACCACACGCCCTTCAAAATTGAGAGCGAACTTGTCCTTTGCACCAAGCAGTTTATGCGCCCCTCGTGAAACATACTTTGCTTCATCAGAAACGGAAATTTTGTCCGTGTCACTGACTTTAAACGCACAATCAATTTTTTGCCCGTTGACAAAAACTTGCCCAGCCTTTATTGCAGACTGCGCCTTTTCTCTTGACGGAAAATAACCCATAATAACCAAAAATTTGTCAATTCTTTGCATATTTTAATCAAAAAAACCGCTTTTAAACGGTTTTTTACTCCAAGGATATTAAATAATAGTAAATTGGCTGACCGCCATAAGCGACTGTAACTTCGCACTCTGGGAAGGCGGAAGCAAGGGTCTCTTGCAACGCGTTTGCCTCTTCCTCCTTGATATCTTCGCCATAGAAAAGAGTGATTGTCATGATGTTGTCGTTCATCATTTTTCTCACAAGTTCCTCTGTGGTTTTGGAAACCAACTTGCCCTTTGAAAGTATAGCTTTGTCGTCAAGGCCGATGATTTCGCCCGTTGTTAAGTCAAAACCATCAACATGAGTGTCACGAACTGCATAAGTCACTGAGCCAGATTTGACATTTTTGATGGCGTCGTTCATTGCTTCAACATTTTCTTCAACTGTTCCATCTGGGTTAAAAGCAATGGCGGCGGAAATACCTTCTGGCACACTGCGAGTTGAAATCACAACAAGATTTTTGTTTGTAAGTTCGCTGGCTTGCTCAGCAGCCAAAATGATGTTTTTATTGTTTGGGAAAACAAAGACTGTTCTTGCTGGCACCTTGTCCGCAGCCGCAGCAATATCTGCAGCACTTGGGTTCATGGTCTGTCCGCCCATAATGAGTTCGTCAACAGAAAGGTCTTTGAAAATTGCAGAAAGACCATCACCTGGAGCAACAGCAATCATGCCAAGATTTTTGGTTTCCTCTGCCGCAATAGCCTTTTTCTTAAGTTCACGGTTTTGCTCACGCATGTTGTCAATTTTGACATTGATGATTTCGCCGAGTTCCAAAGCATAGCCGAGCGCCCTGTTTGGCTCGTTTGAGTGAACATGAACTTTGACAAGGTTAAGGTCGCCAATGCAGATAACGCTGTCGCCAAACTCCATGAGTTTTTCGCGCAACTTGTCAATGTCGGCCTCGGTTGTCTTTTTATGCATATGCACAATCATAAATTCAGTGCAGTAGCCAAATTGTATGTCCTCAAGATTTGATATGTCCGCAATAACATCATCAACCGTTTGAGGTTGCTTTTCATCATCAAAAACGACATCTAAATTCTCATCACCCATCAAAAGTTTGTAAAAACCTGTGAAAATGATGAGGATTCCTCTTCCGCCGGCATCCACAACGCCCGCTTTTTTAAGAACAGGCAGCATTTCTGGGGTCTGTTTCAAAATTTCTTCGCCTGTGTCAAGCACACGCTTTAAGAAAACTTCAAAATCATCACATTTTTTTGCAACATTGACAGCATTTTCAGCCATAACCCTGATGACAGTGAGAATTGTGCCTTCTTTTGGCTTTGTGACTGCTTTGTAAGCAACATTTGCACCCTCTTGCATTGCTTTGGCAAAGGTTTTTGTGTTAATCTCATTGTATTTTGCGGTCACCGAGCAAAAGCCTTTAAAAATTTGAGAAGTGATAACACCGCTGTTTCCTCTTGCGCCTTTCAAAGCACCCTTTGCAAACGCAGCACTAAGCTCGTCCACATTTGCACTCAGGCACTTGCCAACTTCGGTCACTGCGGACTTCATTGTCAAAAACATGTTTGTTCCCGTGTCGCCGTCTGGGACAGGGAAAACATTGAGAGAGTCAACATATTTTTTATTTTGTTCTAAAAGGCTGGCACCAGCCACAATCATCTTGCGAAAGGTGACGCCGTTGATGGACTTAATCATTTTTTCTCCTAAACTCTAACACCAACAACATGAACATTGACCGAGTCAACAATCATGCCTGTGAAATTTTCAACACTATACTTAACAGATTTTTTGAGTGATTCAGAAACTGCACTGATTGAAACACCATATTTCATAATGCAGTAAACATCAATAAAAATTCGGTTGTCAAGGTGACGAACTTTTATGCCCCTCGAATAGGACTCTTTGTTGAAAAGTTCCCTTGCACTGTCCTTAAAGGTTTTTGAAACGAGGTCGACAACACCATAGCAGTCAAGCACTGCATAACCTGCGACCACACGAATAGCGTCGTCGCTGATTGAAATGTTGCCATAATAGTTGTTTGTGTCAACTGTCAAAATAGTTCTCCTTTAAGTAATCATATTTTACAATAAAGTGAAAATTTTTTCAAGTAAAATGAATATGCTTATTAAATCTTTGTCAAAAATTTTGTCAAATTGGTTGATTTTCGTTTAAGTGTATGATATAATTGCTTTGCAAAATAATTAAGACTAATGCGTCAGGAGGTGAAATATGTCAAGAGTTTGTGAAGTTTGCGGAAGAGGAAAGATGTCTGGCAACAAAGTCAGCCACGCTGAAAACAAATCAAACAGAACTTTTGAACTTAACTTGCAACAAACAACAATTGAAGTTGATGGAAAACAAAAAAAAGTTAAGGCTTGCACAAAATGTATTAAAACCGCAAGAAAAACAAAATAACAAAGGATAATAAAAAAGGCTTCTTTTCGAAGCCTTTTTTTTGCATCAGTCATCCTTTTTGATAAAAGGTTTTAAAAATGGTCGCAGCCATTTTGGGGCTTTGATGCAAATGATTTTAATTTTGCTTTCTTCTTCCTGTTTCATGCTCATTTTATATGTGAGAAAATTAAGAAATGTGACACATATTGACAATAAGTCAATTTAGTGTTAAAATTAGTGTTATGGAACAAATAAAGGACTTGATTGAACACAAATTTAACAATAATAAGGCACGAATCATTGGTTTTATTATGGCTCCGCCAACCAATGAAACTTGCATAACCGTCAACGGAACAACTTATTATTACTTTTTTGTTGACAGTTTTTATAATCAGCGGAAGTATAACCCCATGCTTGTTTGGACAGATGCAAGAGGTAAAGCAAAATTTTTTGACAGTGGAATTTACAAGAAAGACAGCCTTGTCATCATCCATGGGGCATTGCGTTCACACCTGGAAGTATCTCCGAAAAACGAAGAACTTCTTGACAGCACTCTGTTTATCAATCTTGAACAAATGCACTTTTACACATTTAGCCGACAAGTTTTTAAAAACAACAACATTGGCATGGTCATTGGCCAGTTGCAAGGATACAAATTCCGAGAACTCAATGGCAAATATTATTTGGACACAATTTTGAAAGTTGAGCATGAAACATTTTCTTCTTACCTCAAAATTTCAACAACCGACAAAGCAATGCTTCAACTTATGGAAACGAATGTTGGCGACATAGTGGCAATCAGATATTATCTGACCTCCCACATCAACAAACAGCAAATGCCCATCATGTTTGCAAACGCAACTTACATAAATGACCATCCGGAAACCTTTATGGATGAATCAACACAGAATTTGGACTACTTCCCTCCCAAAAAACCAAAACCAAATTTTGATGACGAACAATTGCTCAGAAAATGGGTGGAAAAACAAGAAAAAATGGACAACTTTTTAAAAAAATACTTCCCAGACAGATATGACGAATTGTGCCATCTGGCTATCCTGCCAATTCCACCATTTGCAACAAACAACCTTGTGCCAAACACCACCACTGACAACACACCACTTCAACATGACATCACATCAACTCTACCTGAGAATACATCAATTTCAACTGAGGATAAAATAATTTCAACTTAGGATACAATAATTTCACCTGAGAATTTTAACCCTCAAACCACAACAACGAAATAAAAAAAGAAGGCTTTCGCCTTCTTTTTTATTTAACGACTGGTGGATTATTATTAGCAGAATCTTCTGACTCTGATTTTTCAAATTCATCCAAACCAAAGATTCTTCTTAAGCTTTCCTCTCTTGCTGCTTCTTCTTTTTCCATGTTTTGTAAAAGAGTATTTCTCTTTGCATCTTGTTTTTCTTGCCATTTTTTTCTAAGGGAACCAAATGGGCCATGAAATTTCTTTTCATTTTTTGGTTCATTATGATTCTCTGAATCGATTGGCGAAACAAACTCATCTTCACCTTCAGTCTCTGGAAGTTTTTCGATACTTGGTGTTTTTGTATGTTCTGAATATTCTTTTTGTATGTCTAAAAATTTCTGCTCTTTCTCATCTCGCTCTTGGTCGTATCTTTCTTTATCCTTCTTTAATTGTTTAGGAGCAAGTGCCTTATCAATCTGTTTTTCCGGTTTAGTCAAGAGTTTGAATTGTTCTAGTTGCTCCTGCCCAGCTGAATATGCCACCTCACGCGAACCTTCCACTCTTTCACCTTTATCATTATAGCCACCATCATACTTAAGTTTAGCGATTTTGCATCTTTCATCAGCATCTTTGTAAGCATTTGATGCCTTGTTTATTTTTTCTTCTTCTTGTTTCTTTTCTTTCGTTAATTTTTCTACGTCTTGTTTCTTGCCATTTTTTGCCTTAATGATCTCGCTATACCTACCAAACACTAAATCAATGTACTTTTCGCCGTCAGGTTTTTCTTTAGTTTTAGTTCCTGAAATTACCTCATCACCTTTTCCTTCCAATACTCTTTCGCAAGCAGTTTTTAAAGCTGCTTTTCTTTCTTTTGACAAGCTTGAAGATTCATCTTGAAGGGTTTTTAATGATTTTTCTGCTTCTGAAAAAAAATTTTTGACAATGTCATTAGGTATTTTTTCAAGCCCCCCTGTATCCTCTTTTGATTCCTTTGGTGGGAAATTTTTGTAATATTTTAATAAATTTTCCATAAAGGAAGTAATCTCTCCAACATTTACATCAATCGCGTTATTCTCTTTTTCTGCCGCTTCAATTGCTTGTTCTAACCTAGTAACTCTTTCTTTTGCTGCACTATAGTTATTTTGTGCCGTTTCTCTTTCCTTTGATACATCAGCTAGTGCTTTCTTATCCTGTTCTGCCACATTTTTAGCGTCTGCACCTCTCTTTAAGATTCCAATCACTCTTTCGCCAAAAGTTTTCTGTTCTTCTTTTCTATCTTCTTGTTCCTTAAATCCCTGAATCTTAAACTCAATTATTGGTGTCTCTTTCCCTGTAGTAGGGTCTTTGCGTGTGCCAACTTTTCCTTTTTGTAACGTAACTTTGCAAAGAGCCTTTGCTTCAACTTCTGTCAAGCTTTTGCCATCTTTACCAAACACAAAATCAACATAGTCTTTGTAAGTTGGTTCTTTATCTTTCGTTGCAATTGAGTCAACACTAACAAGTTCCATACATAATTGAACGGATTCTTCACCTTCATACGCTGTTTTACATTGTGCTTGGTTCACCCAAACATATTCTTTTCCGCCAAACTTAATAATTGTAGCAGGTTTACCCTTTCCTGCCCCTGCATTCCTTTTTTCTGCTGCTCTTACATAATCTGCATAAGGGCTATAAATAGGATAAATTGTAACTCTTCCACCAAACTGATAGCCTAGTTTGTCAGATTTGTTTTCGAAAGCGAGAGCTTGTCCATCCTCATCAATGTAAAAACAGTCAAATCCTTTTCCAAATTCGCTTCCACCTTGCGAGCCAATAACAACTTCAAGAGTTTTTGACCCACTTGACTTTGCATAAGTTGGAGCTATTTTTTTCACTTTGCGCATAGCTAAATAAGTTGTTGGCAAAACATAGCCCTCAAGGCTCCATTTACCTTCAATACCTTCTCCATCATTAATGCTAGTGTAATAATTTTCTTTTTTTATTTCTGCCATAACACACCTCCTTAAATGGCATTTCTTTTTTTACATGGCTATTATACAACACTTTTGCCGACTTGTCAATACCTTTTTTTAAAATAGTTTGATATGAAAAAACCCAGCGTTTGCTGGGTTATATTATTATTAGTAATCTTTATAACAATATACATATTATTCCGCCTTTGCCTTCGTTGACAATGCGGCCTAAGGTTTTGCGCATCTTCTTTTGGACATCCTGTGGCATCATGATGATTTTTGAACTGAAATTGTCACCAATAATTGAAGACAGGCTTCTGCCAAACACATTGGTTTGCCACAAGGCATCAGGGTTTTGCTCTGCCAAGGTTGAAAGTTGTTCGGCAAGTTCGCGGCTTTGCTGCTCTGAGCCAACTAATGGGGTTACATCAGTTGTCACATCCACCCTCAAAATGTGCAAACTTGGAGCGGTGGCATGCAACTTAACGCCGTAACGCGAGCCTTGTTTGAACACTTCAGGCCCGTCAAGTTCAAACTCTTCTTGTCGTGGGGTGACAATGCCATAGCCAGTTTCTTTAACCTCATCAAGTGCTGTTTTAAGTTTGTCATATTCCTGCTTTGCCTCAGCGAGTTGCTTGATGAATTTCATAAGTTGATAGTCATCTTCAATTTGATAGCCGCACTGCTTTGACAAAACTTTATAGAACAAGCCTTCCTTTGGCACAACATCCAACCTGACTGTTCCGTCACCCATTGAGATATTTGAGAAGGTGATTGGCTCAAAAAATTGACTTTCTGTGAAAACAAGCCTGTTTTTGTCAACATCGCTGAGTTTTGACATGTTTTGGCCAAATTCGTTGACAGATGTTGCCACTTCCTGAATAATTTCATCATCAAAATCGAGCGCCTGAAGATAGCGAGGAAGGTCAATTTTGATTGATGAGATTGGAAATTCGAACAAAAGTTTTTCAAAAATCTTGTCAATATCTCCTTCCTTAAGTTCCATCGCACTTATTGGGATGACTGGAGAGGAATATTTTGTTTCAAGTGAGGAAGCCAATTTTTTTGTTTCAGCCGAGTTTGGAGTTTTGCTGTTCAAAACAATAACAAATGGTTTGCCACTTGCTTTCATCTCCGAAACAACCCTTTCCTCCGCCTGAACATAGTTGACACGCGGGATGTCAGTGATTGAGCCATCTGTGGTGACAACAACACCAACTGTGGAGTGCTCCTGCATAACCTTTTTTGTGCCAAGTTCGGCGGCTTCACTGAACGGCATATCTTCGTCTGACCACGGCGTTTTTACCTTTCGTGGCATATCGTTTTCAATGTGTCCCATTGCCCCTTCAACAAGATAGCCCACACAATCAATAAGTCTGACTTTAAGTTCAACATTGTCGGCAACCGAAATTTTGACCGCCTCGTTTGGAACAAACTTTGGCTGGGTTGTCATGATTGTTTTGCCATCCGCTGATTGAGGAAGTTCGTCAATCGCTCTTTCTTTTGGATATTTGCCCGAAATGTTTGGAAGCACAAGTTTTTTCATAAACTCAGTGATAAAGGTTGATTTTCCAACTCTAACGGGGCCAACAACGCCAACATAAATTTCACCGTTAGTGCGGGTTTTTATGTCGTCGTAAATTTCGTATTTTTCCATAATGACCTCCATAGTTAAAATAAACTTATGCTATGAATCAGTCATTTATTCTATAAAAGAAAGAACAGATTACTCTGTTCTCTCTTCTTTGTTTTGTTCGGTGTTATCATCAACAACAATCTCTTTTTCGGGACTTTCCGCAACCTTTTCAACTTTTTGTTTCTTTTTGAAGAGGTTGTTAAGTTTATCCCTGAAACCTGTGTGATTTTCTGTCCCTTTCATAAGTCGAACAATGTTTGTTCTGTTCATGATAAAACAAAGTGCCAGCATGATTAAAACAATGATAATAACAACCCACCACAATCTCGGCGTCAGCACGCACAACCTTACCAGCCACGCGACTGAGCAAACGCTGATGAACACAAAAGAGCCAATCACTCCATAGTCAACGCAATAGACAACCGCCACATAAACCAAGCACATTACAAGCGCCACATACCAAAGCGGGCTGAATAAGAAAACAGCAATTTCACACGCAATTCCTTTGCCACCTTTAAATTTGTAAAACACTGGAAAATCATTTCCAAGCACAATTGCAAGCCCAGCGGTGAAATATGCCACTTCAAACAACCCCTGCGGAGCAAACAAGTAGCCACAAATGAGCGTTGGGATGGCAACTTTGACCGCTTCAAGCAAAAAGGTCAGCATGGCTATCCAAATGCCATAGTTGCGAAGCATGTTTGTAAAACCTGGGTTGCCACTGCCCTTTGTTGTGATATCCTCATGCTTAATAAATCTTGCAACAATGCGCGAAAAATTTATGTTGCCAATAAAGTAACAAACAACAATTATAAGGCTAAACCAAAGCCAGTTCATTTATCCTCCTTTGATTTAACAACAAACTTTAAAGGTGTGCCAGAAAAATCGACTTTTTCTCTGAACCTATTTTCAAGATATCGCAAATAGGAAAAATTTATGAGTTTGTCATCATTTGTGAAAAGCACAAAGGTTGGTGGAAGAGTTGAAGCCTGGGTTATATATTTAATTTTTGCCTTCCTGCCGCCCTTTGAAGGTGGTTCAAAATTAACAAGCGCGTCAGAGAGCATTTCATTTAATAGCCCCGTTTTTATCCTTTTTGAGCCATTTTCATACGCCCTTAAAACATTTGGCATAAGGTCGCCAAGTCTTGTGCCTTTGAGTGCCGAAACAAAAACGGGAAGATAGTAATCCATAAACGCCAAATCTTTGTTTAACTTTGCAACAAGTTCCTCTCTGTCCCCTTCAAACATGTCCATTTTGTTTAGGGCAACCACACTCGGCTTGCCTGCTTCATGCACATATCCGGCAATTCTAACATCTTGCTCTGTAAGGCGCGTTGTTGCATCAACAACAATAACAACAACATCCGCTTTCTCAATTGCTCGCATTGTCCTTAAAACCGAGTAGCCTTCAACCGACTGCTGCTCAACACCTCGGCTTCTTCTAAGCCCCGCGGTGTCAACAAGATAATATTTTTTCTTATTGTATCTAAAAGGCACCATAACGCTGTCACGCGTTGTGCCTTCTTTGTCGCTTACAACAACTCTTTTTTCGCCCAATAATCTGTTTATTATGCTGCTTTTGCCAACATTTGGCCTTCCGACAATTGCTATCTTTAATGTTTCATCCTCATTTTCGTTTTCATCTTGAGGTGGAAAATGTGCTTTTATTTCATCCAGCACATCACCTATTCCTTTTGATTGCTCACACGAAAGCGGCAATGGTGTGCCAAGCCCAAGTGCATAAAATTCAAAGGTGTCATTGATGTCAAATCTGTCCAGTTTGTTGACAACAAGCACAACTGGGGTTTCCTTTTTTCTCAATTTTTTGGCAAGCATTTCATCTGCAAGTGTAACGCCGCTTTTCCCATCAACAAGCATGACAATAACATCCGCCATCTCCATGGCTATGTCCGCTTGAAGAGCAATTTCCTTTTGAAAAACATCCTCGCTTTTTGGGTCAAGTCCTCCTGTGTCAATCAGCGTGAACTCCCTGCCTGCCCACTCAGCGTCAGCATAAATTCTGTCTCTGGTCACGCCAGGGACATCATCAACTATGCTTATTCTTTCACCGCATATTTTGTTGAAAAAAGTGCTTTTGCCAACATTTGGCCTTCCAACGACTGCGACAATAGGTTTTGCCATAGGAATATAATAACATATTCCCTTTTTAAAAGCAAATTATTTTACTTACAACCATCACATCCTTTGCATGTGTGATGTTTTTTTATCACGCCTATCAATTTGAAAACTGACAACATGATTATAACAAAACAAATCAAAACTCCCAATGTTGCAAGCCACCCCCAGCGATTCACAGCACCAAAGAAATTAAACACAAACAGCGCCGTCAAATATGCAACAACAAACTGAATAATAATGCCAATAATGGTCCACTTTTTCCCCACCTCTTTGCTTAGCACCGCAATTGAGGATATGCACGGGCAATATAAAAGCGAAAAGACAAGAAAACTGAGTGCGGAGGCGGAGGAAGGAAAATAAACCATGCTGCTCGGGTTTTTTATTGACATACCAACCCCGCCATCACTTAAAAGATTGTTAAACATTGCAATGGATGAAATAATAACCTCCTTTGCAATAACGCCAGCAACAAGTGCTGCCGCCGCACCAAAACTTCCAAACCCAAGCGGCACAAAGATAGGCGAAAGAATTTTTCCAAAACTTTCAAGCATGCTCATCTTTCCACTTTCAACCACATACGAGAAATCAAATGAAAAATTTGACAATATCCACACAATAATGTTCATGGTCATTATCAGCGATCCCACCCTAATCAAAAACTGCTTGATATTGTCCCAAAGAACTTTCCCCGTTCTTTTTAGCCCCCCAAACCTGTATGGCGGAAACTCCAAAATGAAAGATTGGTCTTTGCTTTTTAAAACCGTCTTTTCCATGATATAACTTTGAATAAGCGCTATGATAAGTCCAAGCAAATACAAAAACATGATGACAAAAATGTTATTCGCCCCAAAAAACGCACCGCCAATAACTGCATAAATTGGCAATTTCGCACTGCAACTCATATAAGGCGTGACAAGTGCAGTTTTGATTTTCGAATTTTTATCCTCCATGTTTCTGGCGGTTAAAATTGCTGTTGTTGAGCAGCCAAACCCCATCAAAAGAGTGTAAATGCTCTTGCCCGACAACCCCATTTTGCCAAATATGTCCTCGCTGGCAAACGCCACACGGCTCAAGTATCCGCTGTCTTCCAAAATTGAAAGAAAAAGAAATAAAAGTGCAACTTGCGGCAAAAATGACAAAACTGTGTTTGCGCCACCAATTATTGCCTCACAAAAAAGATGTGTCACCCACGAACTCTCACCAAACAGCGTCAAACAAATTGATTGGGTCCAGCGGCCAAGTGATATGTCCAAAAGATAAGAAAGTCCGTCTGAAAGCCATTTTCCAAACAGGAAAAATGTTAGATAAAATATAGCGCCAAGCATCAGCAAAAATATGGGAAGAGCAAGAAAGCGGTTTAAAATTATCTTGTCAAACTTGCTCTTGCCATACACACGCCCTGAAGTTGAAAAGCACTCTTTTTTCAAAAAATCAATGTAATCATATCTTGCATTTGCAACTTTTTGAATTGTGTCAAAGGTGTTTTTGTCGGTTTTTAAGCCCTGTTTCGCAAGAATATGCTCGTCACCTTCCAAAATTTTAATAGCGGTGAACACATCCTTATTTTCACTGAGCGAAGTGACATAACTTGCAGGGACAGAGGGCGAATAATCCGACAAAATAAGTTTTTTAAGTTTATCAAGTCCATATCCCTTTCCAGCGTTTATTTCAACAACTGGAATTTTGAGTAACTCTTGCAGTTTGTGATAATCAACTTTGTTTAATGGGCGTTTATCCATGCAATTGACCGCCAAAATGACATCAGCGCCCGCCTCCATAAGTCCAAGAGTGAGCGAAAGATTGCGGCCAAGATTATTAAGGTCGCAAATGTTGATTATTTTTGTTTTAGGATGAGAGAGAATGTAGTCAATTGCGACCTGCTCTTCAAAACTTAGCGCCGACATGGAATAAATGCCCGGTAAATCAACAAGGCTCATTTTTTTGCCAAGACAATCAAAAGTTTTTGCTTTTTCTTCAACCGTCACACCATGCCAATTTCCAACATGCTCATTTGCACCTGTGAGCATATTAAAAAGAGTTGTCTTGCCTGTGTTTGGATTGCCAACAAGCAAAACTTGAGGAAGAGAAAATAGACAAGCGGCTGCCTCTTTCATGAGATTAAAACTCCCGCTGCCACAGAGGACTGCAAAGATAAAAGATAACCTCTCACCTCAATCAAAAGCGCTTTTTTTAATAACGAGCAATTCAAAAGGCGCACTTGTTGTCCTTTTGTGAGTCCCAAGTCGTTTAAGCGTCTCAAAATTTTTAAAGGTAAAAAAGTTTCGTAGCCACAGATTTTGTAAGTTTTGCCTTTTTTTGCTTGCGACAAATTTTGCATAGATTATTTTATTTAGTAAGTTCGCATTTTAAAACCTAAAAACATTTGTTTTTTTAATCAATATATGGTATAGTTGTTTTAAGGAGATTACTATGAAATGTATTTATTGTGGATGTGAAGAGTCAAAAGTTTTGGACTCAAGAAGCACAGATGAAACAAATTCAATTCGCCGCCGCCGTGAGTGTTTGGGTTGTGGCAAAAGATTCACCACCTACGAGACAATTGAAATGACGCCAATTTTGGTCATAAAATCTGACGGCAGCCGCCAAGCGTTTGACATAAACAAAATCAAAAATGGCATGATAAAAGCCTGTGAAAAGCGTCCAGTAAGTCTTGAACAAATTGACTTAGTTGCAACGGATATTGAAAAGACGCTGCAAAACAATTTCCTCCAAGAAGTGCCATCTTCAAAACTTGGTGAAATGGTCATGGAGGCACTCAAAAAACTCGACGAAGTCGCATATGTCCGCTTTGCATCTGTCTATCGTCAATTTAAGGACATCGACTCCTTCAAAAAACTTTTGCAAGAACTATGAAAAAAAACTGCCAAACGGCAGTTTTTTGTTAAATATTTTTTAATTTACGCTTTCTTTCAATTTCTTTAAAATCATTGTAAGCAATTTCAATTTGGATGTTTGCAAGTTCTGTAAACTGTTCTTTATTTTTTGCTTTCATTTCTCGTCACCGCCAAAGTTTAAGGCATCAATGGTGGCATTTGCTGCGTCATAGGCATCTTTTGTTCCTTCTGCATGTCTTTGCAAATAAGCTTTATGCTCTGCTTCCAAATCTTGAGTGAATTTTTGAATTTCTTCAGCACTTCCATCTGATTGTTTAATTTCATCCAAAATTGCTTTAAGTGCTTGTTTCCCCTCTTCCGGAGTTAACTTACCAGCCTCAATTTGCTGATAAACTTCTTTGGCTGAACTTGGTCTTTCTTTTTTAACTTCCAACGAAGTCCAATTTTCATAATTATCTTCTTTTGAAAGCAACCCTTCTTGAAGAAGAGCAAGTTCTTCTTCATCACAATGCTCAAGCGCAACAGCTTCGCATTGCTCTTGCAAATCTGTTGCTTCTGCATAATCATTAGGTTTGTCTTCTCTTCCGAATGGAACTGAGCAAGCCACTATTTCAGTACTTATCAAATCCATTGTTTTTTCATTGCCGTTTTCGCATTCATTTTTGTTAAGCCAAAGATATTGTATTCCGCCCACTGTGACAACTGTGCCTGTGGATGTCTTTCTTTCAGTTTTTGAATTTTTATCGTTCCCAATTTGTGCCGTTCTTGTTTGGGATTTTTCCGTCTTCACAATTTTGGATTGTGGATTATAGATTGGGTGCAAAGCGACACGCAATCCAGCATCATCGGCTTCACTAACGTCACAGTACAAACTTCCATCATCGAGAATAGAGCGCACTGCGTTAGACGAGTCCGGCATCGCGGACGTTGTAAAGCAGTAACCGGTGCCATATGTTTTATTGTAAAATCCCGCTCCTTCTTGTAATGCTCTATCTGACAATGGAGCAGACTTGAAAGCATCCAAGCCCTTTTCTTCCATCCTTTTATATTGACCAACTGTTATTGGATGTGCATAACATATCACTCCATCTTTTGTTACTCTTGCCATAATCTTTCCTCCCTTGGCTTATTTTACATGAATATTATAACATATTTCCCGTTTTTTGTCAATACTAACATTTAATATCTTGAAAATCACAATTAAGCGTTTATGTTGAGGAAAAGAATGGCAATTTTTTTAATTTTTTACATTTGAGTTTGAGAGGATATATGGGTTGCCGGTTGGCTGGCCACCATAAATTTGCACAAGAATTGTGTCCTCGCCCACTTTGACAATTTGATTGAGCGGAATAAAAAATTCGGCACCGCTTTTAAAAACATTCCAAAAACTTTTTTCTCCTGGCACTATAATTCCAGTCACACAACCTGTGGCAAGATTAAAAGCCACATCAATGATGTGCCCCAATCTTTTCCCATCAACAATGTTGACAACCTCTTTGCACCTTAACTCTAAAAACGAAGTTTCCATTTGTTGTAAAGTTATGAAAGTGCACCTTTTCTTATGACAAAATTCGACTTTGTTTTTTTATTCCATCTTTTCTTTGATGAATTTTAAAGCGTTTTTTTCAAGGCGACTTACTTGTGCCTGTGAAATGCCAACCTCCTCGCTGACCTCCATTTGTGTTTTGCCGACATAATATCTCAAAAGAAGAATCTGTCTTTCACGCGGCGAAAGTTTTTTTATTGCGTCCTTTATGGCAATCTTTTCATACAAACTTTCATCACTGTCCTTAAGGTCTGTGATTTGGTCTTTTAGTTCAATGGTGTCACTTCCGTCAGAATAAATTGGCTCTGAGAGTGAAACCGTCTCGCTAATGGCGTCAAGTGCAAAATTGATTGTTTTGGCTGGCAAGTTCAAATATTTTGCAATATCTTCAACTGTTGGCTCACAGGGTTGAACTTTGCTTAGTTCTTCTTTTGCTTGCAAAGACTTGTAAGCAATGTCACGAAGCGACCTTGAAACACGCACTGAATTGTTGTCCCTCAAAAACCTTCTTATTTCGCCGACAATCATTGGAACTGCATAAGTTGAAAAGCGAACATTTAAACTTTCATCAAAATTGTCAATCGCTTTCATAAGCCCCACGCAACCAACTTGAAACATGTCATCCGCTTTGTCACTTCTCCCACCAAAGCGTTGAACAACACTTAAAACAAGCCTGAGATTTGCAACCACAAAAGCCTCTCTTGCCATCTCATCACCACTCTTAACTTTTTTCATGAGCGCCATGATATCATCATTACTTAATTTTGGCAGGCTTGAAGTGTTAACTCCAGCAATCACAACCTTATTTGCCATATCCCCTCCTATGACATATTACTTTCCCCTTTCGGGCAAGTTTTTATGCTTTTGAGGTGTTTTTTGACAAAAAAAGTGGTTTTTTGCCACTTTTTTACAATATTTTTGCCAATTCTTTTTTCATCTTGCCTAAAATCTTTTTTTCAATTCGCGAGATGTAACTTTGGCTTATGCCCAATCTGTCGGCAACCTCCTTTTGCGTCAATTCCTCTTCACCTTCAAGACCGAAACGCAAAATCATAATCTCTTGCTCTCGCTTTTCAAGTCTGTTTAAAATCTGCCAAATGGCATCACGCTCAGCAGAGTGTTCAAGCCCACTGCTAAGTTCATCTGCATCAGTTGCAATAATGTCTGCAAGCACAAGTTCGTTGCCCTCGCCATCATCACAGAGTGGCTTTTCCAAACTAACTTCACTTTTAAGGCGCGACATTTTTCTCAGTTGCATCAAAAGTTCATTTTCAATGCATCTTGTCGCATAAGTTGCAAGTTTGATGTTTTTGTCACCTTTAAAGGTTTTGACGGCTTTGATAAGCCCAACTGAGCCAATGGAAATCAAATCTTCAAAATCAATGCCAGTGCTTTCAAACTTTTTTGCAATGTAAACGACAAGCCTAAGATTGTGCTCAATAAGTTTTTCACGGGCAAACTCGCTGCCATTTGCGGCCTCACAGACAAGCATCCTTTCTTCTTCCGGGTCAAGAGGAAGAGGAAGTGCATCATTGCCACAGATATAACAGACAATGCCATCTGCGCTGAAAAGTTCTTTCTTTGAAAATATCTTCCAAATAAGGCTTTTGATATAAAACAAAATTCTGCTCATGACAACACCTCTATGCAAGTTCGCCATGAATAAGAACGCCCGAATTTAACGCTTTGGAAAAATCAGCCATGCTCAGTCCCAACAACTGCTTGCTGTATGTCCTTGGTCTGCCCTTTTCTGTGATGGTCATCCTGTCCGCCTGAAAAACAATCATCCTGCCTTTTGAAACAGCCGAACCAACATTTATCAAATGTCCGCATGGAAGTTCTTTGATTTTTTCTTTTTTAAGCAAATAATAAAGGCAGTCTTCCCCCGTCACCTTTTCAAAAACTTCCTTTGAAATAAGCACAATAGGAGAAGAAGTTATTGGGTCATAAAGCATGTTGGCACTGTCAATATAGCCAATTTCTTCTGTCACTCTGCCTTTGCACTCAATTTGAACAGAACATGTGAAATTGTTAAGTGCCCGCTTTTTGTTCAAATGCTTTAAAAAAGCCTTTATCAGCATGAAAACAACAAAACTTATTATGCAGATAATAAATTCACTGAGCGGGCCAAACCATGACCTTATCATGTAATTTGCACCGCCAAACACAAAAGTCAAAAACAAAAAGCCAAAAGCGTGAAAACAAAACTGCTTAAAACTGTTGATTGGAAAAGAAATGCAAACCATGATAATTCCCGTCAAAATCGTGGCAAGAATATGAACATAGAGTGGGAAAAAGAACAAAGGAAACAAAAGCGACATGATAGCACCAAAGATGCTGCTGAAAAGACAAAACTTTGGCTTTATTTTAAACAGACTTCCTGTGCAAGAAAAAATGAGATAATTGATAATAAGGTTTTCAAAAAAGACATATTCAATAACAATTTCCATATTTACCTCTTGAGGCAATTTTAAAACTTTTTAAACTTGTTCTCAGAGTAAAATTTTGCCTAATGTTGTTATTAAATCACTTTTTTTGACAATAAAAAACCTCACTTGGAAGTGAGGGTTTTAGATTTTTTATTTTTTCTTGCTTCTAAGTTGTCTTAGCCATGCAGGAATTGATGTGTCAACCCCTAACCAAGAGGTGTCATTTTCTTCCTTTCTTACATTTACATCAGGCTTTTGCTGTTCTTGTGGCTGTGCTTTGAGTGATGCAAGTCCACGAACCTGCTCTTTTTCAGCAAAGTCTGGGTTAAAATCACGCGCCTCATTTGCTTCTGGCTGTTTTTGTGCCGCTTTTTCAGCCTCTGTTGGGAAACCTGTTGCAATGAGTGTCACTTCAATTTCATCATGCATATCCTCGTCAAAACTTGTTCCGAAAATAAGCAAGCAGTCTGGGTCAACAACTTCATGTATCAAAGTTGAAACTTCATTAAGGTCATCTTGTGTCAAATCAGAGCCGCCCTTCACATTGAGCAAGAGTGCTTTCGCGCCCTCAATTGTTGTTTCAATAAGTGGGCTGGCAACAGCCTGTTTAACAGACTCAAGAGCCTTGTTTTCACCTTTGCCATGACCAATGCCCATATGTGCAAGTCCTTTGTTTTGCATAACTGTTTTCACATCAGCAAAGTCAAGGTTGATAACGCCTGGTTTTGTAATCAAGTCTGAAATTCCTTGTATGCCTTGACGAAGAACATCATCAGCATATCTAAATGCTTCCAAAATTGGAGTTTTCTTTGGAACAATTTGGAAAAGCCTTTCATTTGGAATAATGACCATTGTGTCAACATATTTTTTAAGTTCGTTAATGCCTTTTTCAGCATTGTCTGCTCTAACCCTGCTTTCAAAAGCAAAAGGTTTTGTCACAACTGCAATTGTCAATATGCCCATCTCTTTTGCAATTTGAGCAACAACAGGTGCTGCACCTGTTCCTGTTCCTCCGCCCATGCCTGCTGTGATGAACACAAGATGTGAGCCTTGAAGCATCTCTGTGATGGATGCTTTGCTCTCTTCAGCGGATTTTTGTCCAACTTCAGGTATTCCGCCTGCACCAAGTCCGCCAGTCAATCTTTCACCAATTTGAAGTCTGACAGGTGCTTTGCTTATGACAAGCGCTTGTTTGTCAGTGTTGACTGCCACAAATTCAGCAGAGTCAACGCCAGCCTCAATCATCCTGTTAACAGCGTTGTTTCCGCCGCCGCCAACTCCGACAACTTTGATTTTTGCAATTGAAGTGTTGTTTTCCATAGAAATCTCCTTAATTTATTTTGATTATATCTGTTTTTTGTCAATTATGCAAGCAATTTAGCGTTCTTTTGGCTAATTTTTAAGTGCATATTCGCTTATGGCATATATAACTCCGTCCTCAGGCTTGTCCTTCCCTGGAAGAGATGATTTACCATAAACAATGTTTCTTGACAGGCATTTTGAAAGAAAATCTTTGCCTCCTTTTATTTTTGTTGCCCCCGCCCCAGTCAAGTAAACCGGAACATAATTTGAAAGCGTCAGGCCTTGCATAATCAAGCATTGATTTATTGCAGTGGCTATTGTTTCAAGCCTGTAAGACACAACTTTGTTGGCATCTTCTTCTGGGATGCGTTCAATTTTTCCTTCCTTTGTGAGAAGGTCATAATAATCAAGTGGTCCTGGTTCAACAGATATGACAACCTGCCTTTTTAATTTTTCAGCATCTTCAAAGTCAAGGTCAAAGGCTTCGCAAAGGTCATTTGTGATGTGCCCGCCGCCCAACGAAAAGGACATCATTGCCAAAATCCCATCATTTTTCAAATATGTCACGCTTGTTGACAAATGCCCTATATCAATCAAAACCGCACCCTCTTTGCGCTCTTCCTCTGGAATTAAGACTTGTGCCTGACACAAGGTTTCACTGAAATATTCAACACAGCCAAATCCAAGGTCGGCACAAATTTTGTTTAACTTTTCAATCAAACTCTTGTCACAAAGGATAACCGAAAATTCTCCAAACAGGTTTCTTCCCTTTTTTCCAACTGGGTCGCCCAAATCATTGTCATCAACCAAATATCTTATTGCCGTGGCACTGACAATTTCGCTTTCGTCAGCCTTGGCTTTAACAATTGCCGCATAACGCAAATCTTCAATGTTTTTCTCTGAAACCTTTGCAGCACCATCAATGTCAACTGACACCGAAACATTGACAACCTTTGTCATTTCGGCAGGAAGGGCTATGTAAAGTTTTTTGTCATACTTTTTCTTCTTGTAATCAATCTGTTTTAATAGTTCATACATGCTTGAGCCAAGTCTTTTAGGCTCAACAAATTCACTTTGAAAATATCCATCATATTCCACTTGCGCAAGTTCTTTGACAAACAAAGTGTTGTTAACCCCATTTTGAGCGACAATCACTCTCAGTTTTGAAGAACCAATCTCTAAACATACAACTTGTTTTTTGAACATCTTCCACCTTCTCTTCAATTTTACAAAATTTAGATTTTTTTGTCAAATAAAATTTTATAATTATTAAAATTTTTGCATAAGAATTCATCAACCCTCGGGCGGGTTTATCCTTTCTCCATTATATACCAAGTAATAAAAACTATCTTTTTGTGTGAACTCGGCGCCTAAATAATTTTCAATATGAATTTCGCTGCCCACAATTTGCTCGTCACTAAGCATATCTTTAAGTTCTGGCAAAATCTCTTCGACGGCGAAAAATTTTGCAAGTTTGTATTCAAGACCATATGAGAAATTGTGCAGATAAACCTCTCTGCCTGAATTTAAGGTCAGTTTTAAGCCTAATTCTTTATCATGATAAACAACATTTTCGCTTTGAAAATAACTTATCTGTTTAACAAGACTAAGTCCATCTGAAAGGTTTTTGCCATTTAATAACAGTGCGTTGTAAAACTCTGACAAGCCCGGCAAATTCAAAAACTCTCCTTCCTGTTTTTCCAATTCATTTTCAGGCAAGTCGACATCAACAAAAATTGGGCTTGTCCTTGACGGAGAAAAGTCCGCTCGTTTTTCAAGAATTTTTTGATTTGCGTCAATAAAAAGATATGCTTCGCCACTTTTAATGGCGTAAAGTGCAACGCGCTCTTTTAGATGGATGGTCAATTTGGATGGAAAATGCGTTTCAATGTTGATTACTTCAAGATATGGAAACGCTTTTTCAATATTATTTGCAAAGTCGTTTTTCTTTAAAAAGAAAATGTTTTTGCCTTTTTTGATGTTGGACTTTTCAATTATCTGTTGTGCGTCATATTCTCGGCTGACTGAAGAGCGAAAATCAACTTCCACCGTTTGAACTGTGAACAGCGTGAAACACAAGGTCACAATTGTGACCACTACAATTACAAGTGCGCAAATGAGAATTATCCACTTTTTCTTCAATCTTCAATCCTTCTTATGTCTGCCCCTAAACCAGAAAGTTCTTCTTCAATTCTGTGATAACCTCGGTCAATGTGTTTGACGCCGGAAACTATGGTGTAGCCTTCCGCGACCAAACCCGCCAAGACAAGTGAAGCCGTGCCCCTCAGTTCAAGACCAGTCACAGGTGCGCCATACAAATGTTTAACCCCATGAACAACGCTCACACGGTCTTTCACATGAATATCTGCACCCATTTTGATAAGTTCTGGCACATGCTTAAATCTTGATTCAAACACATTTTCAACAATCATACTGCTGCCTTCACAAATTGTTGCAAGAGCCATAAGTTGTGCTTGCAAGTCGGTTGGCACGCCAGGGTAAACCGCTGTTTCAATTTTGCCAAACGCCTTTGGTTTGCCATCACTTATCACTCTAATTTTATCATTTTTGTGACTAATCAGGCAAGCAGTTTTATCCAATTTGTCAACTATTGCCTGAAGATAATGAAAATTGACGCCCTTAATCAGCACATCTCCGCCGCACATGGCAGTTGCAATAAGATAAGTTCCCGCAATAATTCTGTCTTTTATGGGTGAAAATTCACAACCGTGCAGTTTTTTAACGCCATTTATAACAATTTCGCTCGTTCCTGCACCTCTGACATCTGCGCCCATCTTGTTTAAGAAGTTTTGCAAATCAACAATTTCTGGCTCTTGAGCCGCATTAAGAATTTTTGTCTGGCCGGAAGTTAAAACGCTTGCCATCATAAGGCTTTCTGTTGCTCCAACACTTGGAAATTCCAAAAGTAAAGAGGCACTTGTCATGTTTTTTGCATCACACAAAATAAAGCCGTGCTTCTCTTCAACCTTCACACCAAGTCGCCTAAACCCCGAAAGATGAATATCTATGGGTCTTGCACCAATTTCACATCCGCCGGGATAGGCAACTTTTGCTTTTTTAAATCTTCCTAACAATGCCCCAAGCATAAAAATAGACGAGCGAACTTGCCCAGCAAGTGCACTTTCAATGGAATATTCAGACAAGGATGAAGCGTCAATAACAAGGTTATCATTATTTTTTTCAATCTTTGCGCCAAGTGATTTTAATATCTCACACATATTTTCAGTGTCAGTGTAACAGGGATAGTTATGTAAAATTATTTTTTCTTCGCAGAGCACCGATGCGGCCAATATTGGCAAATAGGAATTTTTGGCTGCAGAGATTTCAATCTCACCGTTTAAACGCTTTCCGCCATGTAATAAAAGTTTACTCATTTATTTCCTCTTTAGCGAAATGAATTATCTTCACACCTTCATTGTATGAAACTAATTTTGCCCGTGCCACTTTCATCTGCGGGTATTGACATTGAGGCCAAGATATGCTAATATATTGTGGATACAAAGGAGTGAATATGAAGGACTTTTTTGAAAAATTTAAACACGATGTGCTTGAATTTAGAAAATCATTTAACAAAAAACATGGCATTATGTTTGGCATAGGCCTGACAACAACACTTTTTGCTATCACTGCGGGTGTTATGTTTGGTGTTTTCAGCCCAGATGCAATAATGTCTGAGATTTTGTGTTACACTCTTGGTGGAATAACCGGCACAACAGCCACTCTTGTTGCTGCAAATGGTATTTCGGGATCAAAAAAACTCAAAGAACTTTCAACTGCTGACAAAGACAACATGGTCAAACTGATTAACAAATACAGTGAAGATGAAAACAAAAATGTCAGAGATTTTGCAAAAGTTCTCTTTGAAGAGCATCGTTCAAACGAAGTTGCTGAAATAGTAAATCTCAACCCTTTTGAAGATTTGGTAAGCCAACCTAAAATTCCAACTGAGGCCTTCAAAAAACCTGTTGAAGAAGCGCTTGATGATGCAAAAAATTCACCTGTTGATTTTGATATTTAATCTGCTGCAAAAGCAGATTTTTTTTTGCTCAAACGCAAGATATTCAAGCAAATTCCTATCCCTGCCATGAACATCATCACACTTGTTCCTCCGCTTGAAATGAACGGCAGTGGCAACCCTGTTGGCGGAATTGAACCAGTGACAACGGCAATGTTTAAAATTGTTTGAATTGCAATGATAAACGCAATTCCGCTTGCAAGCAATGTTCCAAACCTGTCCGGAGCATTTAACGCAATTTTGACAAGCAGCATGATAAGTGCAAGAAAAACCGCCATGAGCAATAGGCAACCCACAAGGCCAAATTCTTCGCCAATCACAGAAAAGATGAAATCGCTTTCTGCAAAAGGAAGAAAAAGATATTTTTGTCGCGAGTTGAAAAGCCCCACCCCAAACCATCCTCCTGAGCCAAGCGAATACAAAGACTGAATAAGTTGGAACCCTTCGCCCTGGGGTGATGCCCAAGGGTTGATGAAGGCAAAAAGGCGTTTGAGCCGGTAAGGTTCAGCAGCAATAAGCGCCGGCACAGACAGTGCCGCAGGCACAGAGAGCATGATGGCGTGCTTTTTGCTTATGCCACCAACAATAAGCATGAAAAGAGTGATAAACCCAAGACACATTGTCACCGACATAGAAGGCTCTAAAATGACAAGCAAACATATCACACCCGCAACGCCAAGCGGAATTAAGAGCGACCTAAAAGATTTGATTTTGTCATGATTGTCGCTTAAATATGCTGCCAAAAAAATGACAAGTGCAAATTTGGCTACCTCCGAAGGCTGAAGAGAAATTCCTAAAAGAGAAACCCACCTTTTTGCACCATAACTTTCTGTTCCTATCCCTGGAATAAAAACCAGCACAAGCAAAACAAGGGTTATTATGACAAAAAGCCACTTGTATTTTTTCAACTTATGATAGTCAAAAAATGATAACCCTATCATCAGTGCAAGTCCAATCACTATGCCAAAAATTTGCTTGTATAGAAAAAAATACTCATTTCCGTAATGATAAGCCGCGGAATAACAACTTGCAGAATAAACCATCATGCAACCAAAGGCGGTCAGGCATGTGACAATGATAACAATAAAGATGTAGTTGGTTTTAACCCTCACCTTTGACTAACTCCTTAAAAATTTGCCCGCGCACTGCATAGGAAGAAAACTCATCAAAACTTGTGCATGCTGGAGAAAGAAGAACTATATCTCCACTTCGTGAAGTCTTTTTTGCAAACAATGTCGCCTCTTTTAATGTTGCAAAAGCAGAGGACTTATAACCATTATCTCGCGCTGCGTTGTGAATAATTTGATTTGCCTGCCCAAAGCACACACATCTTTTAATGTTCGGCCTGTTTGCAAAAAATGAAGCAAAGTCCAAATCCTTGTTTTGACCGCCAAGCAAAAGAATTATGCTGTCAGAGTTTAAACTTTCAAGTGCCATTTGTGTGCAGGCTATGTTTGTTGACTTGGAGTCATCAATATATTTGACGCCATTTATTTGGGCAAAAAATTCAAGCCTGTGTGGAGGAGGCGTAAAATTTAAAACAGCGTTTCTTATAGTTTTTGGCTTAATCTTGCACTTGCACGCAATAAGAACAGCCGCCATAACATTGGACATGTTTTTTTCGCCAATAAGAGGAACTTCGCTTGCCGGCATAATTCTTGTTTTGCCATAGTAAATACAGCCATTTTTTAAAAAAACGCCTTTTTTTAATGGTTTTTGTGAAAAAAACTCCACTTTTTTTGGTAATTTTAAACTTTTTGCTTCTTCGTCATCAAAATTGACGACTGCAATATCCTTGTGATGAAAATTTTGAAAAATCTTTTCTTTGACCCTTTTATATTGTTCAAAACTGCCGTGCCTATCAATATGGTCGGGCTTTATGTTTAACAGACACGCTATGCTTGGAGAAAACAATTTGCTTGTTTCCAACTGAAAATTTGAAGTTTCACAGACAACAAAACTTTCCTTATCCGTTTTAAGTGCAATTGATGAAATTGGAAGTCCAATGTTCCCGCAAACAAAGTTTTTCTTTCCCGCCGCATCAAAAATCTTCCCAAGCAAACTGCAAACTGTTGTTTTGCCATTTGTTCCCGTCACAGCAATAAGTTTTCCCAAACAAAAAATGCTGCCAAGGTCAATCTCGCTGATTATTGGTGTTCGTCTTGCCATAAATTCACTGAGGATAATATTGCCCATGACCTTTACGCCTGGACTGACAACAACCATATCAAATTTATGCATGAGCGGTTCTTCCACAAAACAAAACATGCTATGGAACTTTTTGTCATCATCATAAACACTGACACATGCACCAAAGGTGTGAAGTAATCTGCACGCACTTACACCACTTCCACCAAGGCCATAAACAAGAACATGTTTGCCTTTAAGTTTTTTCATTTCTCACCTTTAAAACGCTATTTCCAAGCAAAGACAAACCGCACTTAACAGGCCTGTCACAATTAAATATACTGTGACAATACGATTTTCATGCACCCCCTTTTTTTCAAAATGATGATGAAGAGGGGCCATCAAAAACACCCTTTTCTTAGTCCTTTTGTAGTGAGCCACCTGGATGATGTCACTAAGCGAGGATAAAACAAACATTAACCCCATGATAGGGATAAGAAGTGCCCGCTGTGAAAACAGAGCCAGCGATGCAATATATCCCCCCAGTGCCAACGAGCCTGTGTCACCCATGAAAATTTTTGCAGGAAAAGTGTTGACCGACAAAAATGCAATAAGCCCGCCGCACACAGCGAAAGCAGAAAGCGCAAGCATTTGCATCTCACCGCCATCAATAAGGGCAACAATGCTGCCAAAAAACAAAAGATAAACAAGGCTTGTCCCACCTGCAAGTCCATCCAAACCATCCGTTAAGTTGACAGAGTTTGTCACCGCCAAATAAACAAGCACGCTGAACGGCACAATTCCAAACCCCAGCGGAATTGACAGACCAAAAAGATACAAATTTGCACCCACTTTGTAATAAATCAAGAAGCCAATTATGATTGCAATAGCAGCCTGTCCAAGCAACTTTTGATAAGGCTTTAAGCCCTCATTTTGCCTGAAATGGACTTTGATAAAGTCGTCCAAAAAACCCAATAGGCCAAAAGCCACCATAACAAGAATTGCCATCCATGCCAAAAAAGAATTCTCCCACAAAAAGAGCGAACAACCAAGAATTGCGGCAAGAATAAATATAACTCCACCCATTGTTGGCGTGCCGGCTTTTGATGAGTGGCTTTCAACATAATGTAAAATTGTTTGCTCTGCTTTAAGTTTGCGACAAAGACGGATAATTGGCATAAGCAAAGCCAGTCCAATCACACAGGACACAGATGCAATCACAACGCATTTTAAAGCAAAACTCACTTTTTGCCTCCAATCACTTTTATTTTTCCCCTAAAATAATTGTATATTTCATCAAAATCATTATATTCCACTTTTTTGTCCCCAAAATCTTGATATTTCTCTCCTCCTTTGCCGGCAATAATGATTATGTCCCCTTCCTTTGATATGTCCAAAATAAGTTTGACTGCTTTTGCGCGGTCAGGCTCTATCAAATAGTTTTGCTTTTTTGCCCCCGAACTTATTTCTTCGATTATTTGAAGAGGGTCTTCAAAGCGCGGGTTGTCGCTTGTCAAAACAACAACATCTGAAAGATTTGATGCTATTTTGCCCATTATTGGTCTTTTTTTTCTATCCCTGTCACCACCGCAACCAAAGAGCGTCAAAATTCTGTTTTCTCCAAGTTGTTTTGCCGCCAAAATGACCTTTTCAAGCCCATCTGGTGTGTGTGCAAAATCAACAACAATTGTCTTTCCTCCAAGTTTGATTATGTTAAAACGCCCTTCAATTTGTGGCGCGTTTTTAAGTCCTTCACAAATCTCTTTTTCATCTATTTTTATAAGGTGGCAAACGCATATTGCGGCAAGCGTGTTAAGAACATTATATTGCCCAATAAGTGGCGTTTGAACTTCAAAAAGTTCATCAAAGCAATTGCAAAAAAACTGAGTTCCTTCAAACGAGGAAAAAACATTGACCGCAAACACATCACTTGGGCAGTCAAGTGCATAGGTTACCACATCAACATTTGTTCTTTGACAAAAAGTTTGCATGTCTATTGTGTCTGAGCAAACTACCGCGCGTTTTGTGTTTTCAAATAGCATGTATTTTGCGTTTGCATATTCCTCCATAGAGCCAAAAAAGTCAAGATGGTCCTCAGTTATATTTGACAGCACGCCAATTTCAAACTTTATGCCATCCAATTTATGCAAAAATAGTGCATGCGCCGACACCTCCATAACAACATATTCAACACCCTTTTTGACCATTTTATCAAAAATAGCGTGCAATTCGTCTGGGTCAGGAGTTGTGAAAAATGTTTCGACGAAATCATCATCAATCTTGTATCCCAGCGTTCCAATAAGCCCAACCTTTTTCCCTGCTGATTTAATAATGTCATAAACAAGATTTGAAATTGTGGTTTTCCCGTTTGTGCCTGTAACACCAATGATTTTAAGTTTGTCGCAACAACCATGATGCAAATTTTTGTTCATAATTGCAAACGCACTACGCAAATTTTTGACAACAAAACAATTTTGAAAGGGATATTCCCTGTTGCATAAAACAAACTTTGCACCTTTCTCAAATGCTTGTTCAATTTTCATGTGTGCTTTGTCATCATCTTTCAAAAGCAAAAACACATCACCGCTTTTGACTTTGCGGCTGTCAGCGACAACATTTTTGATGTTAATATCCAAAATATCATCGCTTAAATCAATATCTAAATTTTTGATTATATTTTTAAATTTCAATTTCTTCTCCCAAGCAAACATTGTATATCATTATTAAAACAAAAAGTTTGCATTTGACAAAAAACCACCCATTTTGACAAAGTTTGTATGATGCATAATAAATTATTTTTTTGCATATTTATTCATATTTGAATTTGCAAAAAGATTTAATGCTTTGGAAGGGTGAAAGAAGGTTTGGTCATTTTGGCGGGCAAATCTCTCCTTTGCCTCCTCAATCATTTCAATGACAATTTCCTTCATGCTTGAAAAGAGATAAAACGCCAAAGAGCCGGGAATTGTGTTGACCTCGTTGACCATAAGATTTGCATTTTCATCCATCAGAAAATCAACCCTCACAACTCCGTCACAGCCAAGAGCCAGACAAGTCTTTTCAGTGAGAAGTTTAACTTTGTTTGCCACGCGCTTTTCAACATCAAAACTCGAGATAGGTTTGTCATTTAGATATTTTTCATCAAAATCAAAAAGGCCTTTACTTTTCACTTCGCACACTTTGCTAACAGTGCAGTTGCCATTTGAAATCATGCACGCGCAATTAAATTCACGCCTTTTTGTTAAAAAATGCTCCAAAATCACTTTTTTATCATAAAATTTTGCAATTTCAACCGCATATTTAAGTTCTTCCATGTTTTCACATTTTTTAATTCCAATGCTGCTGCCACAACGAGATGGCTTAACAATGATTGGGAATTTAAGTTTTCTCGCGGCTTTGTTTAAATCAATGTTTTCGCCTGCGACATAATCACAAACCGGAACGCCATATTTCGCCAGCACAATCTTTGCCGTTTCCTTATCCATACAAGTGCTGCTTGCTTGCACAGATGGGCATGTGTAAGGAATTTGACATAATTGCATAAGTCCGCTGACCGCCCCATCCTCACCATTAAGTCCATGCATGCACACAAGCGCTGCAGATGGTGTGAACTTTTTTTGTTTTCTTCCTTTACAAATAAGAACTTCGCCTTTCCCCAAATTAAACCTTATGTATTTCACATTTTTGACAAGTGTATAAAAATCTGAATAAATATTCACATCTGTGAGATTGTCGCCCGTGACAAACTCTCCTTCATGCGTGACATACACGGGCAAAAAATCATAAACACCACAAATACTGTTCATGGCCTGTAATGCCGTTATGATTGAAATGTCATGTTCAACACTTTTGCCACCATATAACACCAAAATTTTTTCCATACATAACCCCCTTATTTATAATTATCAGGCAAATCATTTTCAAAAAGAATAACGCTGTCCTTTGTGTGCAATGTGCTCAATAGTTCTTGTTGTTGTTTCCGCGTCTGCGCAAAATGAATGTGCTCTTCTTTCATGCCCACCGACATTGCGCCTTTTAAAAGCGAAGTTTTGTTTGTTTCGTTCATGATAATCAGTTCATCACAACTTTCGCCAAACATCTTGCCAAGTTTGAAATTGAGTTCATATTGTTTGTCGCCCTGTTCAACAAGACCGGGACTGACAATTATTCTTTTGCCTTTAAACAGTTTTAAACACTCACAGGCTTGCCTGCCACCCTCTAAGTTTGAATTATAAGCGTCATCAATGATGGTCATGTCGCCATTTTTTAGTAACTGCAATCTGTGCGGTGCAGGCTTAAGCATTTTGATTGCTTTTAATATTTTCCTGTCATCAACTCCAAGCACACTTGCCATGGTTGCTGCAACAACAATGTCGTTTATCAATTTTTCGCCCAAAATCTCAGTTTGCACAACATGTTTTTCACCATTTAATATGAGTTTTAACTTTGCGCCATTTGAAGAGTATTGCGCGCTTTGAATATAAATTGGCCCTGAAGGGTCGCCTGCCAAATATTTTTCACCGCAAAAGCGCTTGTAAAGTTTTTTTGCTATTTCGTTCGACCCATCAAACACGGCAAGCCCAGAAGAGCCAAGTTTTTCACAGAGTTCATATTTCGTTGCAATAACCGTGTCAATGTCGCCAAATGTTTCCAAATGCTGCTCTCCAATGGCAGTGATAATTCCATATTTTGGCTTTAACATATCCATAAGTTCATTTATGTCGCCCTTATGCCTTGCCCCCATTTCAACAATAAGCACTTCGTCAGTTGAAGATAGATGCTCGAGTGCTGTCTTACATAAACCCATGGGGGTGTTGAAATTTCGCGGAGTTATGCAAACATTATATTTTTGCTTTAACATGACGGCAAGAAAATTTTTTGTTGATGTCTTTCCAAAACTTCCTGTTATAGCAATTTTTATCCCCTTAAAATTCTGCAGAACTTTGCAAGCCTTTTTTATGTAAAAACGCTTTATCAAGTTTTCAAAGGGCAATAAAATCAGCCCACAAATTGAAAAAATCAAATTTAGTGCCATCAATTCTATCACACAGCACAGTGCAATAAGCCACGTCTCTGAAATAAGCATAAAGCAGCACAAATTTATGCCCGCAAGCACCAAAAAGTAAAAACAAATCAGCCTTATCATGCGTTTTGTGAAAACAAGGCTATTTTTGCCCCCAAATTCATATTTGAGCATGTATGAATGTGAAAAATAAAATTTCAAGTCATATCCGCAAAGTTGAAAGTTTTTTGCCAGCGGATATGAAAGAATAAACAACAACGCAGCAAACAAAATTCCTAAAAAAATTCTCATGTTTCCTCCTCGAGTAAAAAATCTTTCACCAATTTGCAAAACTGAATATTTCTGTCCTGAAAACAAAAATGCCCAGCCTTTTCCAAAATTGAAAGTTTTGAGCCTTTTATGAGCTTATTAAGCCGCTTTGCCATGTAAATTGGTGTTTGTCTGTCATCTCTTCCAAAAACAATAAAAGTTTTGGCTTCAATAAGTTTGCAATATTGCTCAAGATGGGTGTTGACTACGCTGACAAAAGTTGCTTTCATCCCTTCGCTAAGTTTTTGATAGTCGCTTGAACCTGCGTTTTTAGGCTTTTTGCCGCATTTTTTTTGAATTTTATACCATAAAACTTTGAAATAATATTTTATTCCCCGTCTTGGTTTCATCCCTGCGCTGTCAATTAAAACAAGTTTTTGCACCAAGTCTTTTCTTAAAGCGGCGACAAGAATTGCAATTCTTCCGCCAAAAGAGTGGCCAAAAAAATTGGCCTTTTTTATATTCAAATGCTCACATAATGATATGACCATGTTTGCGTATGAAAAAATTGAATTGTTTTCTCCGCCCTGACTTTTCCCAAAAGGCGGCAAGTCAACAATCACATTTTGATAAGTATTTAAACTTGAAACAACATCTTTAAAACTTTCGCCACTTTGACCCCAGCCATGCAAAAATATATTGATGGGCTTATCTTTGCGCCCACAGACAGAATAATACATTTTTGTTGATGGCAGATTTAAAAACACACCTTTATTTATGTCAATTCAATGGTGTTTGCCACATATTGACAAAAAGTGAATAAATATTGTAAAAACATTTTGATATTTTTTATATTTTTGCTAAAATAATATTAGCAAGATATTGCGAGACTGAAAAAGGAAGGTATACAAACTTGAAAATCACAGATGTTAGAGTAAGACTTGTAAGCAAAGATGACGCAAAACTTAAAGCGGTTGCGTCAATCACCATTGAGGACAGCATTGTTGTTCATGACATCAAAGTTATCAATGGAAGAGATGGCCTGTTCATTTCAATGCCAAGCCGTAAAACTCCAGATGGGGAATTTAAGGACATTGTTCACCCAATCAACACTGAGACAAGAGAAATGGTAAAAAATGCCATACTTGCCGCTTATGAAGCTGAAGTAAACAAAGCTGAATAAAAATAAAAAAACATCAGATTATCTGATGTTTTTTTGTTCAATTTTTTAGGCTGCAGCTTGCGCCGTAACAGTGAAGGTTAAGGTGAAAGGTTTTTCCTCGTCCCCTTCTGCTTTTAAATAATCTGATAAGATGTATTGAATAGTGCCATTGTTGTTTTTCTCTGCAATTACACCTGATGAAACAGATTCCCCTGTCACAGCAAACCCTTGGTTAACAGTCAATGTTATTGTGATATTGTTGCCTTTTGGAACTTGCACAATAAAAACATCACCTTCACCTTTAGCAGCATTTTTTGAAATTGAGCCATATTCGACTTTAACGGCTGAAGTGTTTGGTGCTGTGATTTCAAGATTATACACTTCTTCAACAACAAAAGTGAGAATTGCTGAATCAGAGATATAATCTGAATAAGTGTAAGCGCCATCTTCAAAGGCAACAGTTCCTGAAACTGCAATCACATCTGTGATTTCATAGCCTTCTTTTGCTGTCAACTGCAATTTTATTGTGCCACCAAGAGCAACATCAACTTTGAAGCCACCATTAATGCTTGTTATATTATTGCGATCAACAGCGTTGCCATTAACGGTTATTTTTATGCTGTCAATGTTGTTTGCATAGATGTATGCTGGATGAGTTGCTGCGCTGTTCATAAATGCTGAAACAACAACCTTTGATGCCTCTGTTGGCAAGAAGTAGCCCTCAGTGTCTTTGTTCCAAGTGTGATTGAAGTCAAACCCTGCTTCTTCAAGAGCGGCTTTGGAAGTTGAAACTTCATTAGCTTCAATTGGGAAAACATTAACACCCAAAATAAAGAATTTTGTTTGAAGTTTTGCTTTAACACCATTTATGACAATGTCATCATCAGATAACAACGCTTTGTTGCCAATGCCACTAAGAAGTGGCTTGTATGAGCCAACAATTGCGGTGTTAGTGATTGTGCCATAGTCCATTGGAGAGCGTCTGTATTGTGACGCTGTTTCTGCATAGATGTTTGATTCTTTGCCAAAGTCATTTTGATTTGGCTTAAATTTAGGGTCAATGTAGCAGAAGTTAATCAAACTGCCCCTAAACAAGTATAAGGTCATGCCTGCTGACAAGGTTGAACCATTTAAGTTTGCCGCTGTCATGCAGTTTTCAATAACAGCACCGTCAAACAGGCTGACTGCAAAGCCACCAACATATGCACAATTAAGTGTTGTTGTGCTTGAAATGTAACTTTGTGAAATCTTTCCGCTTGCCACACCGGCAAAACCACCTGCCATTGCTGCATTGATTGTCATAGAGTCAGAAACTGAGTAATTGATAGCACTTGCTTGTGACATAATTCCAACAAAACCACCAGCGGTTGTTTTGTCGTTGTCAACAGCAAACTGGATTGTGTTTCCAGAAATTGAAGCAACAAGTGCATATTCAATTTTTCCACCATCTTGCCATCCAACAAGACCGCCCGCATAAGAGCGCCCCTTAAATTCTGTTGCAATGATGCCAAACCTGTCAACTGTAACATCTTGAGCAAAGCCTTTGCTGTAACCCATAATTCCACCAGCATAAACATTGCTAAGGTCATCCGCACCAAGTTTGATTTGCACGCCACCGCTCACGCAATCTGAAAGTGAGCCATTATTTATTCCTGCAATGCCGCCAAGAGCAAAGCCACCAAGCGTTGCATCTGGAGTTGCTCCATCAGCAAGGCTGATTTGTGTTGATGTTAAAGAAGCACCAAATATTGTCTTTCCGCGGCCATTGATTGTTGGAAGAAAATCTGTTTCGCCTGTGTCATTTCCCATTTCGTCATAAACAGGTTGTTCTGTCAAATATTCTTCGGCATTGACTTTGCAGTTTTCAATCTTTCCGCCATCATTTATTCCAACAACACCGCCGGCAATTTGTTTTGCCTTAATGTTGAAGCTTGAAAGATTGCAATTTGAAATATGAGCCATGCTGTTGTAACCAGCAATTGCACCGACAACTGAGCCTTTTATTTCAAAGAATTCTGATGTTTCGGAAATATCAATGCCTTCAATTTCAGTGTTTGTTCCATAAACAATTCCAAAAATTCCGCCATATCTGTTTTCCATGTTAGAGTTGATGTTCAAGTTTTTGAAAGTTAAAGTTTTGCCATCCATAGACTTGATTTTTCCAATAAATGGGCTGTCCTCTGTGCCTATTGGTTGCCACTCTGTGCCATAAACTTTGCCATCATATACAATATCTTCTGTGATAACATAAGTCCTGTCAGCAGATGGATTGCTCCTCATCATTTGGAACACTTGGGCAACATTTTCTTTTGTTATGTTGCTTGAAGTTGTTCTTGTGGAATATGCTTGATATTCAACCACACCATCAGCATAGTCTAAGCCAAGTTGCAGGCGTTCACCTTCAACAATATGCCAAACATTTTCAAAATCAAAGTTGCATCCCTCGTAGGTTTCTGGGTTGGTTGCTTCGCTGTCCGTGATTTCCTTGACAATGATTGCTTCATCATTATAGCAATCACCATATTTCTTTAATTTTGATGAAGTGCTGCCATATACATAATAAAGGTTGTCATAAGTTCCCCTAGATTCTCTGGTGTAAGCGCCGTTCATTGCCCCATACTCACCAAAGATTTCATAGGTTTTTCCGCTCATTGTGTTAAGCCCTTCAATATAAACAACGCAGTTTGAAACAAATGGGTCATATATTGCTTCATAAATGTTGTTTTCATAGTCGCCAATTGCTTCATATTTGGAAATTGCGGCTATTCCACCATAGCAGAAAAATTCTTTAGATGGATTAAAGTCAAGTTTGCTTGTTTTAACGAGGCAGTTAAATATAACACCACCATCATTTCTTCCAGCAACGCCACCAACAAAACTTTTGGAGGCAAGATTAACATCAATTGAGCAAATGTTGATTTCTGCAACTCTTGAGTCAATTCTGTTGAGAAGTCCGCAAACGCCACCAGTGTAAGCCTCAAAATCACTTGACATATCCAAATTGTTTATCACAGTGCAGTTGTTAAGTGAGCATTTTCCAATTGTGCCATAGCAAACGCCCGCTACAGTGCCGGCATAGAAGAAGCGCCCTTCAACTTTTGAGTTTTCAAAAACAACATTTTCAACAACTCCGCCCTTTCCAATCTTTGAAAAGAATCCAGCAGTTGAATAGTTAAGGTTGCCTTGTTCAATGTTCATATTGATGATTTTGTGTCTTGCAATGCCGCCAGAGAAAGTGCCAGTAAATTCATCAATAACAATTTTGCCTGAAGACTGATTGTCATATCTAATTTCGCCATCTTCACCATAAATTCCAATAGGCATAAATGGTTTTGTCATCACAATGTCGTTTGCAAGTTCGTAGTGATCAGAATAATGCCATCCAAACTTGCCAATTCTGTTAAGGTCATCTTCATTTCTCAAATAATAAGGTGTTTCAGTTGAGCCATCACCAATTTTGCAGTCAACAATAAATTCCTTTGCTTTATATTTTTCATTTGTTGATTTAAAAGTAATTCTGATTGGCCCAGGAGCAATGGCTGTCATTTTCCATGCATTAAGGTCAATTTTAACATATTTATCCCATCCGTCATCAACTGGGGCAAAGTCAGCATATTCCGCTGGATTGTCACGCTTGATTGGGATATCAAGGGTTTCATTAACATTCATATAAAAAGAATCAGTGTCTGCAACCAAACTTGTGATTGTTTCATCATCTCTGACGACATAATAAATGGAAACGCCACATACCACAAGCACTATTGCGACCATAATGTATATTAAAAGTCTTTTCATTTTATCCTCCTTAGGCAATCAAAACCCATAAGGTTTATTACAAACAACCTAATTATACAATCAATCATTTCAAATGTCAATACCCAAAAATTTGATAAAATGAAAAAAGTGCTTAAAAAAGCACCTTTTTTTCGCTAATTTTTTCGAAATTACATCAATTTACTGCCATCATCAGTGTCAATGACTTTCAGCACATTTTCCTGTTCGCCAGAGTCTGCGTTTAAATAAAAGTAATAAGTGCTGCCATCTTTTTGGCATTTATATTCAAAGCAAACAACCTCTCTGCCATAATCCAATGGAGCAAGGACAAGCCTTTTGCTCAAAATTTGAAAGCCTGAAGGGACTTTGTTTTTAAAATCATTAACATTTTTACTTGGCGTTTTTAAGGCTCTTGGTATATGATTTAAGAAGTAATTTGTTGAATCATAACCAATGACTGTCCCACTGGACATGTCAACTTTGACTTTCACCAAATCAGGATAAAGCACAATTCCATTTTCCGTTGGAGCAATGTTAAGATAAATGTTGTTTTGCAAAACATCTTGCCACACTATCTCTCCCTTTTCAATGCCATTTTCGGCGGCAAAATCTAAGGCAATCTTTTTTGCATCATCTTCCGTTATGTTTCTTTCTGAATTTGACGAACCTTGGCCGCTGACAGTCAAAATATGCCCTCCAATTTTTGAAACCTGAACAAAAAGCCTTTGACTATCCGTGTTTGTCACATGAAAAGTGTATGTTTCAAATCTGGAGTTTATTTCACCTGCATAATCAATGTCTGCGTAGTTTTTAAAGGTTTTTTCTATCTCCTTTCTGCACTCTTCTTTGTTAAGTTCTGCACCTTTAAGTCCTTTAACAGTCATGTCAAGTTCTGCGTCTGAAAATGGACCGTCATATATCATTGCAGGATAATCAACATCCTCACCTCGCATCTTACCCAAATCTATTGTAAAATTATTAAAATCACCGTCTAAATTCATGCTCTGGTCCAAAATGGAATAGTTTTTTTGCACTTTTCGGACAAAATCATTGATTTCATTTTTCATATCCACAACACTTTCATGTAAGCGCTGAAGGGTTGAAAGGTCAGTTGAATCAAGTTCTCCACCCTTGGCAAGTTTGTCGGCAAGTGTTGAAGTATAACCGCTCATTTGATTTATAAATTTAACTCCGTCTGCAAGTTCATTTTGTGAAATTGGCAAAGATGATATGCAGTTTTGTGCAAGTGATGAATTTTGTGACACTTCCATAAGCGTCTTTTTTTGAAATTCGCTTGAATTTGACGCCAAAATTTTGCCAAGTTTAATTTCTGTGTTGTTGACGCTTTCAACCAAATCATACAAATTCTTTTGATAAACATTTTCAAGTTGAACGCCATAATCATTGGCCATTTGCTGCGTATGAGCATATACGCATGCAAGCGCAATTGTTGAAGCACCCAAAACGCCAACTGCAATAGATAGCCCAATTATTGCCCCTTTTGCTCTTTTTTTTCTGCTATGATTGACACTTAAAACATCTTCTTTCATCTTTCCCCCTATATAGCAAACACATGATTGCCTATTGTGACGACAGTTGTTCTTGAATAAATCCATTTGCTTGTTGCAGTTGAAGCGTTGTAATAATACAAACATCCATATGTAGGGTCCCAACCGTTCATGGCATCTCGTGCTGCATTGTAAGCAGTTTGATTTGGCTCTAAGTTAATCTGTCCATCATTGACAGCAGTAAATGCCCATGGCTGATAAACAACGCCCGCTATTGTGTTTGGGAACTGAGCGCTTTTAACTCGGTTAAGAATGACCGCTGCCACCGCGACCTGTCCTTCATAAGGCTCACCTCTTGCCTCAGCATAAACGCATTTTGCAAGCACATAAAGGTCACTGCTGGACTGAGCGCTGGCTTGTGTGTTTAAGGAAATGCCAAGTGCTTTTGCAGTTTTTGGGCCAACAATGCCGTCAGCAACCAGACCTCTTGCTTTTTGAAAAGAAATAACCGCACTGCGCGTGCCTTTGCCATAAATTCCGTCAACTGAGCCTTTGTAATATCCGAGTTCTTTCAATTTTTGCTGAACGGCTTTGTTTTCACTGACCGACAACGCTTGTGACACACTTGGAACATCTTGAACAAAACTTGTCCCAACAATTGTCATAGATGCGGTTGTAACAAGCAAAATCAAGCATAGCATTGAAACAAAAAAATTTTTCAAAACAAACCTCCTTTGGTTTAAAGTTCAGGTTTATTATGAACAATTTTCAAAAAATAAAACAAAAAATGACATTTTTTATCATTTTTTGATACTATTTATGATTTGCCAGAGTTTTGAAGTGTAATGCACATCTTTTTTTATATCTTTAAAACAAAACGCGGGATAAACCAAACACCACCAATTATCACCCTCGCCACTCCCTAATGACACAATCAGTGCGTCATACTTGCCCGCCGGCAAAGTCAAATTGTCATACGCCCGTGTTGGGAAGTCTTCTTCGCAAATTGATGCTTTTGAAGTGTAATTGACCCCTTTTGTTTGAAGAGCGGCATTTGCGACTTCGACTATAAATTTCATGTTTTTTGAAATGATATCCATTGCCTCTTGTTTTGTGTCCGCATCCTTTATGATGTCTGACAAGGCTTCAACAAGCACATCTTTTACAAAATATTTGACTTCCTGGTCAAATTGTGTGTTTGAATTTGCCCTCACATGAATTCTTAGATATTCTTCATTTGGCTTAACCGAGCCTGCAAATGAAAAATATATCATAATAATGCTCAAAATAACGCCCGCTCCACCACAAACAAACCACTTCATAAAAAAACTCCTCCATCTTTGATAGAGAAGTTTTTGACAAAAAGGGGAAAGTTAAACTATTTATTTTGATAAAAAATGATGATTTGTTGATTTTCTTGCAGAGGGAATATCACATTAGGGTTTTGCTCGGCAATAACATTTTCTTTGACGCGGTTCATCTTTGCAACATCCCAAAGCGTTGCTCCCTGCCCTGCAAAAACAAGTTGCATTGCATAATCACGCTCATTTAATGCCTCGCCTTCTTTTGCATCTGAGATGACTGCGGAAACTTCATCCTCGCAAATTTGGACAATTGCCCGCACTTTGCCATCAAAGAACAATTCTCTGCCTTTCTTTGCAACAACATCAACATCTGTCAATATTGCACTGCTAAGCAAAGTTGCATTTTCTGACGCTTTGGTCTTTTCAGAAATTTGAAATGGAACTTCAATTTCAACTGAATTTTGCGAACCCTCATCATCATTTAAATAAACAACACATGTTTTTGCAATTCCTTCCAGTATAAGTTCATCACCACTCACATAAGTGTTTGTGATTTGTGCAGATGAGCCAAAGGTGAACAAAATTTTGTCAATTCTTGGCTGTTCTTGGTCAATGGTCAAAGAGCCATCAATCTTCCCTTCAATGCACTCCATAACTTTTGGTCTTGACATATTAAAACTTTCAGTGCTAACTTCAATTTCATTTTGTGTGCTGTAAAGGTCAACCACCATGTTTAGTCCGCTCTCTTCAAAGGCATAAGCGGTGATTTCAAAAGTTGTGCTAACCGAAATTTTGCCACCTTTGTCGTCATTGTCAACACTAACTTTAACATTATCTGCGTTGACAAAACTTGTTGCTTCAACAAAACTATCTCTGCTCACGCCCTCAATTTCAATCTCTTCTTTGAAGGCGTCATAGACTTGTATGGTGGAAAATTTGTCATTTTCATCAATATAAAGCACATTTGTCACAACATCTCCGCTCACTGCAACAAAATTTGTTGACGGCTCTGCCTCTTTGACAATGACACTTGTTTGGCTTCCAAGCACCTTTTTTACTTTCTCACGAGTGCCCCTTTCTGCAACTTCCTGAGCCTGTGCTGACCCTGAACCAATATAGCGGACAATGGAAAGTTCTTCTTCTTTTGCGCAAATGTTTTCATCATTGCACCCAATTGAGTTCACATCCACTGTCTCAATCAAAACGCCAGACTGCTCCAAAGTGACATTGATTGTCACTTCGCTGCCAGATATGGCCTCAATTTCATGGTCGACCTCTTTCAAACTGATGATTGCTTTTTCTCCTGTCGAAATTGCTTTGTCCTCAAATTTGGAGGTGAAAGGACAAGATGATGACGCGCTGTCAATTTCGTCATTATCAAGTTGATAAATCATGCAAATGTCAAGTTTTCCATTGTAACTTACTTGCCCTGGAGTGATTTCTTGTGTTGACGCAAGTGCGTTAAATGACAAAGCAAAAACTTTTTTTACTTCGCCATCTGCGGCAATTTTGCATGTCAAACTAATCTCTCCGTTTGGCAAGCGTGTTTTTTTCAACACCTTAAAACTTTTGTTTTCAAACGCCATATTTCCCCCTATTAAGCCTTTTTGTCGTGGCTTTTTCATGAAGTATTCTATTTGCAGCAGATGACAAGTATTCCAAAATGTTTAAAATTCTTTTTTATTGGCAAAAAAGAAAAAAAAGGAGAAAGTATGAAAAGAGACACCGGAGAATTGCAGTTTATTAAAGATAAAATTAAATCTCTTAAAGGCGTGACCGTGGAGATGAGCATAAACCGTGGCAGAAGAAAGGTTGATGTTGTCAGCGCAATTGTCAAAGATGTTTATCCTTCTGTTTTTACTGTGAGCATTGCAAACGCAAGACAACCCCTTCAAACTTTTTCATATTTTGATGTGCTGTGCGGAAATGTTGTGATAGAATAAAAAAATGCAGAATTTTGGCTTATTTTGTTTGTTAAAAAGATAATTTTAAATTATACTTAAATCATGAATTCACAAGCACAAAAAAATAAGCGCAAAGTTTTCTTTTTTTTGACATATAAGGCTTTGGCAATAGATTACTTTTTGTTTTTTGCCATAGACACCATGTTTTTAAACGAAATCAAAGGCTTGTCTTTTTCAATGATTTCGCTTTTGATAACTGTGTTTGCGCTAAGTTACCTCCTCTTTTCAATTCCAGCCGTGAGAATTGTGAGAAAAATTGGCACTGCAAACGCGACAAGAATTGGTGTGACATGCATGATGATTTCTCTTGCGCTGGTTTGTTTTGACCCATGGCTGATTTTTATTTCAAAAGTGTTTTATGCACTTGGATATGTGCTGAAAGGTGTGGCTGAGCCAAAACTTTTGAAAGACAATTTGAAAATGTATGGCTTAAGTGATAACTTTACAAAATACACAGCACTTGCCCGAGTTGCCTATAACATTATTGACGCAGTAACTTGCATTGCCGCCGGATTTTTATACACAATTTGGCCTTATGCACCAATCATACTTGGCACAAGCATTTTGTTTGTGGCAGTTATAATGTCCATCTTTATTAAAAACGAAAAAGAAGTTTACAAAAAAACTCATCATCTGCCGCCACACAATGTGCAGATGGAAAAATTTGAATACATAAAACTTTTTAAATACAAAACAACCTGGCTCTTGTTGTTCTTTGCGGCGCTTTTCTTTTCTTTGATAAACTGCTCAGTAGACATCAACAAAATGGTCTTTCAGGACTTAGGTTACACCGCAATCATGATATCTGTGACGGTCGGACTTGTCAGAGTTTTTCGTGCGGTTACAACGCTCGTCTTTGAAAGAATATATCACAAATTTGGCTTCAAAAGCATCTATGTTGCGGTCACTCTTGTCAGCGTTGGCATATTGGCAATTGGACTTGGAGGAATTTTCTTAAGCGGCTACACTGGACTGGTTGTGCTTGGAATTGGAACGGCGTTTTTGTTCGCAAGTTATGACATGTATGACCTAGTGCGAGTGGATTTCGTCATGAACAGCCACGGCCTAACAAAACGGCAATCTTTGCTTGTCATCACAAACATGGGAAACTATGGCGGCAGGATGCTCGTCTCCCTCGCCGTGAGTGGACTGTTGACAGTTCAAAGTGCGGCAGTAACAAATTTGATTTTGCTTGGGTGTCTTCTTCCGTTTTTGATTGTTATTTGCATTTTATTGGATAGAAAAAAGAAGATAAATAAATATTAAAAAAAAACAAGGTTAGGCCTTGTTTTTTAATAATTTAACTGCTTTTCCTCGGTCTGGGCTTTTGTAAACAAAACTTCCACTCACAAGAATATCTGCCCCAAGTTCGTTTAATATTGGCGCATTTTTATCATTTATTCCGCCGTCAATTTCAATTTTAAAATTAAGGCAATTGTCCTTTTTAAATTTGTTGAGTTGACTGACCTTTTCAAATGTTTCATCCATGAACTCCTGCCCGCTTTTGCCTGGCTCAACTGACATCAAAAGTACAATATCAGGATAAAACAGAAAACTTTTGATGTCATTTATTGTGGTTGATGGCTTAAAACTAAGTCCAGCAAGCACACCTTTTGATTTGATATATGATATTGCCTGCAAAATTTGATTTTTGTTTTTGAAAGCCTCATAATGCACAGTCAATATGTTTGCCCCTGATTTAATGTATTCTTCAAGCCTATCTAAAGGCTCTTCCGTCATCAAATGCACATCAAGTGGCAATAAAGTTTGAGCGTTGATGACTTTGACAAATTTGTAATCATATGTTTTGTTTTTAACAAATTTTCCATCCATCACATCACAATGCAATAAATCCGCAAAATTTTGCACCGACTTTGCATAATCAATAATCTCCTGCAAATCTTTCATTGGGTCAGTGGAAAGAGCAATATCAACCTTTTTTTTCATAATTTTTTCTCCCTTTCAAACTTTCATATATTTTTTTATAACTTTCATATCTTTCCAAAGATATTTTGCCCTCGCTCACGGCTTTTTTAACCTCACAATCTTTTTCTTTGATGTGAGAACATGAGGAGAATTTGCATTTTGCAATATAGGGCAAAAACTCTGAAAAATAATTGCAAAGCGACCTTTCATCTATGCCAAGCAGACCTTCGTCAAGTTTTGAAAAGCCTGCCGTGTCTGTCACAAGAACTCCCTTTTCAAGTTCATATATTGAGCAAACTCTTGTTGTCTGTTTTCCTCTGTCAACGCGCCTGCTGAGCGACCCAACAAGTTCCTTTTCCTCTTTGCAAAGAACATTTATTAACGAACTTTTTCCAACTGCACTTTGCCCTGCGAAAGCGCACACCCCTTTTAAGCACTTTTTTAATTGTTCAGCGTCATTGTTTTTTGCCGAAACAAAGCAAATTTTTAATATTTTTGAATAAACTCTTTCAATTTTTTCTTTTAATTTTTCATCCAAAACATCAGTTTTATTGACGCATAAAATGGGTTTTACTTCATTTTTAACACAGAACGCAATAATCTTGTCAACAAGCACAAAATCAGGCTTTGGAACTGGAGAAATCACAATAATCATCCTGTCCAAATTTGCAAGAGGCGGGCGGATAAACAAATTTTTTCTTTCACAGACTTTTTCAATTATCTTTTCTTCATTATTATACTCAACAATGTCACCAACAAAAATTCCATTTTCCTTCAAGCCGCCACGAGCAACACATAACTGCCCATCAACAAGAAATTTGTCAGCAATTTTTTTTGTCACTCTTCCCCTCATGCCTTCTCCTTTTGCATTTGACTTCTCAGTTGCCCGCACGCTCCGGCAATATCATCACCCATTGTTCTTCTCTTTGTTGCGGCAACGCCCTTTTGATTTAGCCTTTCAACAAACGCATACGCCTTTTTGATGTTAACACCCTTGTAATCTCTCTCTTGAACTTTATTAAGCGGGATGACATTTATGTGGCACGGCAAACCTTTGACAAGTTCCGCAAGTCTGTCCGCCTCTTCCAGCGAGTCATTTTCACCTTCAATCAAAGTGAACTCAAAACTAAGTCTTCTTCCAGTTTTATCAAAATAATATTTGCAAGCCTTTAAAATTTCTTTTATGGAATAAGCGTTTGCAATGGGCATGATTTGTTTGCGCTTTTCATCACTGCTTGCATGAAGTGACACGGTTAATGTGACGGAAAAGCCATCATCTGCAAGTTTATAAATTTTAGGAACAAGACCGCAAGTTGAAAGAGTGATGTTCCTCTGGCTAAGGTTAAGTCCGTCTTTGCTGCTAACGAGTCTTAAAAATTTCGTCACTTCATCATAGTTGTCAAGCGGCTCGCCCATACCCATCAAAACAATGTTTGTCACCGCTCTTTTTTTGCTTGTCCCACCGTTTTCGCGGTTGACAAGCAGCACTTGTCCCAAGATTTCACCGGCAGTGAGATTTCGAACGAGGCCATTGATTGTTGACGCACAAAATTTGCAACCCATTCTGCATCCAACCTGCGAGGACACGCAAATTGTTGAGCCATAACTATATTTCATAAGCACGCACTCGACCATTTCGCCGTCACCAAGTTTAATCAAAAATTTGGTCGTGCCGTCACGAGAAACAAGTTTTTTTGCAATTTCAAAATGCGGATAATCTGTTGCAATTTTTTCTTTGACTTCTTTTGGGATGGAAGTGGCCTCTTCCAAATTTTTTGCTTGCATCATTGCATCAAAAATTTGCTTTCCACGAAACGCAGGAAAACCAAGCGCCTTTACATAAGCATCAAGTTCTTGCTTAGATAAATCTAAAAGCATTTCAGTCCACCCTTTCAATGTTTCTTAAGCCGTTTAAAAATGCCTTTCCATCCATAGTTTTGCCACTTGGACTTATCAGCGTCAAAATTTCCAAACTTGACATGTTACACTCAATCAAAAAGTGATTTTTATCCTTAATTATTTGCTTTGGAAGATAAAGCATGTTGTCTTCGCAAACTCTTGCACTTAGCACCTTAACCCTTTGCCCGTTAATTTCAAAATAACATCCGGGGTTATGAGCAAGCGCCCTAACTACGCCATAATTTTCAAGTGCTGAGCGCGTGAAATCAAGCCTTCCATCCTCTTTTGTGATAAGTTTTGTAAATGTTGGCGTGCCCTCTTGCTTAACAAAAGTTGCATGGCCTTTTTCAATCTTATCAAGTGCGCGCAAAAGAAGTGTTACACTTAGTTTTGCAAGTCTCTCTTCCAGACTAACATAATCATCTTGCGGCAAAATTTCAAGTTTTTCCTGCTCAATAATTTCGCCGGCATCAACCTCATACGCCATCTTTTGAATTGTCACACCGGTAACGCTCTCATTTTGCATGAGCGCAGTTTGAATTGGCGTTGGTCCTCTAAAAAGCGGCAAAAGAGAAGGATGAACATTAAGCCCAAGCCCAATATTTAAAAACTCACGCGACAAAATCTGCCCAAAAGATGCTGTGACAAAAAGGTCAAAGCCAAGCGCTTTGATTTCATCAATATGTTTGTTTACGCTGTCAAATTGCAGCACCTTTATGCCTTTTTCAAGTGCAAAAATCTTTGTATCTGGCATCTGTAATTTTTGTCCGCGGCTTGCAGGTTTATCAGGCTTGCAAATGACCGCAGCTACTGAATATCCTGCGTTTAAAATGCCTTCAAGCACAATTTTAGCAAATTTGGGTGACCCTAAAAACAATATTTTCATTTTTTACCATGCTTTTCAATATATTCTTTTCCGTGTTCGCTCTTATCAATAAACAAGATGCCATCAAGATGGTCCATTTCATGGCAGACACATCTTGCAAAATACTTTTCACCGGTGATTTCGTATTTGTAACCAAGCCTGTCCTGAGCCCGAACGGTGATTTTGTAAGGTCTTGTGACTTTGTCCGAAAAAGAGCCAACACTAAGGCAACCTTCATCATCTGTTTGGCTGCCTTCCTCGGCAATAATTTTTGGGTTGATAAGTTCAAAATAGCAGCCGTTGATATCCATCACAATTGCACGAATAAGCACTCCAACTTGTGGCGCTGCAAGACCCATACCATTATTGGCATACATTGTCTCACGCATATCATCCAACAAACTGTTAAGTTCATCATCAAAATCAGTGACTTCTTTGGACTTTTTGCGCAGACGCTCATCAGGAAATTTTAAAACTTTTCTTTTTGCCATTTTTCCTCCTAAGACATATTTTCTGGGTTGACCTCGAAAAAGACGCTGCTTTTCAAGGCATCTTTTGTGCAGTCAAAGATTTCGTCCTCAATTTGTTTGCTTGCGGACTTAATTCTGATGACAATCTGATAGCGAAAAGAACTTTTAATTCTTTTTATTGGCGACTTCATGGCGTCCATGTAAATGATGTCATCAATATACTTTTCTCGCACCTGTAACAGCCTATTATAACACGATTTAAGTTCATCTTTAACAACATTTTCATCAGTATTTGAAAAAAGTATGCGAATTATCTTTGAAAATGGTGGGAATTTTGCTGTTGCGCGGATATTTGCCTCTTTTTTAAAAAAGCCTTTGTAATCATAATTTGCAGCAAACTTGTAAACATAGTGGCGCGGCGAATAGGTTTGCAAATCAACTTTGCCCTCAAATTGACTTCTTCCCGCCCTGCCAGAAACTTGGGTGATAAGCGAAAAACACCTTTCTGTGCTGCGATAATCAGAGCGATACAAACTCTGGTCAGCGTCAACAATGCCAACAAGCGTAACATTTTCAAAATCATGACCTTTGGCAATCATTTGCGTGCCAACCAAAATGGCAGGAAGAGTTGAAGCAAATTGTTCCAAAATCTTTTGATGAGAGTTCTTTTTTGACACAGTGTCATTATCCATCCTCAAAATTTTGACATCTGGGAAGATTTTTTGAAGTTCACTGACAATTCGCTCTGTGCCAACGGCCCCCTGCTTAATTTTGTCTGAGCCACAATTTGGACATCTGTCAAGCACTTTGTATTGCTTGCCGCAGTAGTGACATTTAAGGCGGTTGTCCTCGCGGTGATAAACCAGACTGACATCACAGTCTTTGCACTTTGCAAGATATCCGCACTCACGACACATCATAAAGGAACTATAACCTCTGCGGTTGATGAAAAGCATGGCTTGTTTTTTGTCATTTATAACTTTTGCGAGGTCAGATAAAAGTTGAGTTGAAAAAATCCCACCATTGCCTGCACGAATTTCATTGAGCATGTCAATAATTTGAATTTTTGGGAGAGGCCTGCCATTTGCTCGCACAGGCATTTCAAGAAGTTGAATTTCGCCCGTCACCGCTTTTTGATAATCCTCAATGCTTGGAGTCGCGCTGCCAAGCACAAGCGGGCAATGATTAAACTTTGCCCTAAACAAAGCAACCTCTTTGGAGTCAAAACGCGGGTTAGACTCGGAAATATATGACTGCTCGTGTTCCTCATCAACAATGATTATGCCCACATTTTCAATAGGCGCAAAAATGGCACTTCTCGCACCAACCACCACTTTGGCGTCACCCGAAAAAATTCTGCGCCACTCGTCAAAGCGCTCTCCGGCTGAAAGGCTGGAGTGAATAAGAGCAATTTGCTCTCCAAAGCGTGCCTTAAATGTTGACATCACTTGTGGCGTCAAGGAGATTTCCGGCACAAGCATAATTGCCGTCTTTCCTTGGCTGAGGGCTTTGGAGATAAGATGCATATAAACTTCAGTTTTTCCGCTGCCCGTCACCCCGTGCAAAAGATAGGTCTTTGGCTGACAAATTGTTTTGATGGCGTTATCTTGCTGAGGATTCAAGGTGATTTTTTTGTCAAAATGCTCACTAAGATATGGTTTTCGAAAAACTTGCTCCTTTTCTAAAAGAATAAAGCCTTTATCAAGCAGCGCTTTAACGGCACTTGCCCCAAACTCATTTTTAAGTTCAGAAAGTCTAATTCTTTTGTAAATTTCAAGTTTTTCAACAATAATTTGCTGTTTTATTGCTCTTTTTAGGCTGTTTTTATCAATATTTTCGCTCAAAACCGCATATTTTTCAAAAAGTTCTTTAACTTTCCCCTCTCGAATTTCACTCGGAACGAACAGCCTTAAAACTGAAGTCTGCCTTAAATGAAACTCGCTGCACATGTATTGCATCAGGATAAGCATCTCTTCTTTTATCACCGGTTGCTCGTCAATAATTGAGATGATTGGCTTAATTTTGTTTGGAGTAAGTTCGCTTTTTTCTTTAAGTCCAATGACAAAACCTTGCAAAGTCCTCTTGCCAAACGGGACATAAACACGCATACCCTTCTTCACATCCATGTCGCCCGCAATGGCATAATCAAAAACTTTGTCAAGCGCCTTCACATCTTGGTCTATTATCACTTCTGCAAACATCTTTACTCCAAAAAAAATACTATTGCTTTGCAGCAATAGTATATCATATTTGAAAAATACAATCAATTAAAAATTTGATGGAACAATCTTGTTTTGATAAACTTCTTCACAAGCAAGGCTGATTGCCTTTTTGTCCTGGTCAGCAAGTTCACTGTGGCGCACGGTTTCAATTTCCTTTGCGCGTTTGATAATCAAATTGCAAAGCACATAAACATTGCCATTTGTCTTTCTGATAAGTTCATCAATTGGTGGATAAAGCATCATAACAGTTTACCTCTCTTTTAATTTGCACACATATTTTAGCACAAAACATTTTTTTTGTAAACTATTTTTGCTTAGAGAAAAACTTTCAACCTTTTACTTATTCAAGTGCTACTGCAAAACCTTTGCCTTTTAAAAACGTTTCAACCGAGGTCGTTGTGATGTTGCCGCCTGCCCATGTGTTCCACCGTAGCGCTGGATAGCCATTGTTGATTGCGCCGCATATCCATTCGCTGTCGGTAAAGCCAGTGGCATACACTTTCTTTTCCGCACTTGTGTCATATAAATATACACCTGCATATTTTGTAAGGCTGCTTACTGACAAATAGCCAAAAAGAATTTGGTCATCAGTGTCACTCTGTGATTTTAACTTTCCAACCGCAAAGGAATCAGTTATCGACACATTACTTGCGTAAACTGCTGTCGGAAACCGCCTTCCAGCAAACGCTGACGGATAATATCCCTCCATTCCTGTGGAGACAAAGCCGCAACCTTGTATTGTAATATTACTGTAGCCAACAGAAGAGCGCCCTCCACAGAAAAAGCCCGCTACAATTCCGTCATAATCACCTGTTTGCATTGAAGAGCCTTCCCTATACACATTTTGTAACGTGCATTCGTTAAATGCACAAAATATCATCCCCGCAAAATTCCCTGCCGTTGTATTCATATCTATAAAATTTACATTTTTTATTGTGGCATTTTCCATTATAAAAATGAAGCAACTTATTTTGCCATCATGAAGCGAAAGTTCATCATTTGACAATATGGTTTCTTTTGGGTTTAAATTAAAAATTGTATGTCCCTGCCCGTCAAAAGTGCCAGTGAAATGTTTGATAGTTGTAAATGTTTTGCCAGCACAGTCAATGTCATTATCAAGGAAGAATTTGGCAGTCGAATTAAATTTTCCACCCGCATTTGTATAGGCTTCCATCGCTTGCAGCCCAGTAAAATCTGTGATATGGTATGAGCCATCTTTTGCTTTATAAATGCCAGGATAAGTTTGAATAAAAATATCAAATGGGGATGATAAAATTTCACTGTTTACGCAATTTAATATCATACATGGACGGAAACCAAAATTATCATTAAGCACATGGTCACTGTCATAAAGTGTGCCATCATCTATGACAAAAGTTCCTAAAAAAGAAAATAACCCAGCAGAACGCAACCAATAAAAACCTGTTTCATTACGATAATCAGAGCCTGATGTAAATAAACTAAATGCATTGTTTGACAAAGCAAAATCTGATGGCGATGCCGTTCGAGACTCTTCTGCTGTAGAACCACGATGAGAGCGAAGATAATATATGCCTTCTGCGTCTGTGGCTGGACAAAAAGTTTCGCTCATTTCATAATAAGATGGAAGCCAAACATAATCCTGCGTTTGCGTTCCTTTCCCATCTGAATCAGGATTTGTGTAATCACCGGTTATGTTATTCTTGATTTTAGCCAATTTGATAAAATCCAAAGTATTGAGATTGGATTTTTCATAAAACTCTTCATTTGCAAATGCACGAATCTCTGAATCTGCCCAACTATTACCATCTGGGTCCGTTGCGTTAAAATGAACATATGAAGTGAGTAAAACATCAGAAATGACTGTAACTTCTTTTGCTAGTGTAGGTTCTTTCCCGTCAATTATCCACCATTTAATTGGCTCAACCTTAAACCATCTTATTAAACCACTTTCTCCAATAACCGTGCCATCTTGATAAGTATATTGAGCAGAATTAGTTATTTGCTCACCTCTAACATATTTAGTGCCATTATAAGTGTATTCTGTCCACTCATTATCATAAATTGTATATACTTTGCCAGTTGTTTGAGCAGTGCCAGATGTAACGGCAGAATTTAATGTTTGTTCCATTGAACTTCCAACATATGTCTGTGGCCATTCACCCAAATTTGTATAATAATATTCATGATTATTTAAATTTACTTTCACCCACTTTATTGTTGTATCTCCTACCGCAGTGATTGTGGATGGAGTTGAAGAAGTTATAAGATTTGAAATGTTTGGAAAACAGAAGAGTGAAAAGATAAAAGCCAAGACTAATGAAAAAGTTGTTTTCAAAAATCTTGGCTTATTTTGAAAATGTGGATAATTTTTAGTTAGGCAGTAAGGCTGCCCCCCCCCCGGTGGGTAACAAAATGTTGCATACTTCCCTCGCTTGAAGTTTTATCACTGTGGATAACTTACATTTTTATTATAAGCATTTTTTTGCAATTAACAAAATAAAATCATATAAAAATCACAAAAATCAGTGTAAAATTGACAAAAATTTGAATATTTAAACAAAAAAAACTTCAAGGGCGTGCCTTGAAGTTTTGATTCTCTTCCAATAAATTACTTTCTTGGATTCTTAATTGCAGCCTGTGCAGCAGCAAGCCTTGCTATTGGAACACGGAAAGGTGAGCAAGAAACATAGTTAAGCCCAACATTGTGGCAGAACTCAACACTTGATGGGTCACCACCATGTTCGCCGCAGATTCCAAGTTTGATGTCTGGGCGAGTGCCTCTTCCAAGGTCAGCAGCCATCTTAACAAGTTTGCCAACGCCAGTTGTGTCCAAACGAGCAAATGGGTCAGACTCAAAAATCTTTTTCTCATAGTATTCGTCAAGGAATTTGCCAGCGTCATCACGGCTAAAGCCAAATGTCATTTGTGTAAGGTCGTTTGTTCCAAAAGAGAAGAATTCCGCACTCTTTGCAACTTCGTCAGCAGTGAGCGCTGCACGAGGAATTTCAATCATTGTGCCAATTTTGTAATGAAGGTCGGCTTTCTTCTTTGCAATAACTTCGTCTGCTTTTGCAGCAACAATATCGCGAACATATTTGAATTCGTGGCTGTCGCAAGTGAGAGGTATCATGATTTCAGGAACAATGTTGTAACCTTTTGCTTTCTTAACTTCAATTGCAGCCTCAATAACAGCCTGTGTTTGCATTTCAGCAATTTCAGGGTATGTCACAGCAAGTCTAAGTCCACGGTGACCCATCATTGGGTTGAACTCGTGAAGGTCAGCAACTGTTTGTTTGAGTGATGCAGCAGAAATTCCAAGGTCTTTTGCAAGAGTTTTGATTTCAGCATCAGTGTGTGGCAAGAATTCATGAAGAGGTGGGTCCAAGAAACGAATTGTAACAGGTTTGCCCTGCATTGCAGTGTAAAGACCTTTAAAGTCTTTCTTTTGCATTGGGAGAAGTTTTGCAAGGGCTTTCTTTCTGTCCTCAACATTTGTTGCAACAATCATTTCACGCATAGGCATAATTCTGTCAGCGTCAAAGAACATGTGTTCTGTTCTGCAAAGTCCAATTCCCTCTGCACCAAAGTCAAAGGCAACTTTTGCATCTCTTGGGTTGTCGGCGTTTGTGCGAACTTGAAGTTGACGATATTTATCCGCCCACTTCATGATTGTTGCAAACTCACCTGCAATTTTTGCTGGTTCTGTTGCAATTTCGCCGGCATAAATCTTTCCTGTTGAACCATCAAAGGAAAGAATATCTCCTTCTTTGAAGGTGTGTTTGCCAATTGCAAATGATTTTCCATCTGGAGCAAATTTGATTGCACTGCATCCGGCAACGCAAGCAGTTCCCATACCTCTTGCAACAACGGCAGCGTGAGAGGTCATACCTCCGCGAGCAGTCAAAATGCCTTCTGATGCCATCATGCCTTCAATATCTTCTGGAGAGGTTTCAAGGCGAACAAGAACAAGTTTTTCTCCCTGTTCTTTAAGTTCTTTTGCTCTCTCTGCTGTGAAAACAACTTTTCCGCAAGCAGCCCCTGGAGAAGCAGGAAGTGCTTCAGCAATTGGAGTTGCTTTTTTAAGTGCAGCAGCCTCAAATTGTGGGTGCAAAAGTGCATCAAGTTGTTTTGGGTCAATTGAAAGAAGGGCTTCTTTTTCAGTGAGCATCTTTTCTTTCACAAGGTCAACAGCAACTTTAAGAGCAGCACGTGCTGTCCTCTTTCCGTTTCTTGTTTGAAGCATATAGAGTTTGCCTTTTTCAATAGTGAACTCCATATCCTGCATGTCGCGGTTGTGTTTTTCAAGTGCTTTTGTGATGCGAACAAACTCTTCATAAACCTTTGGGTTTTGTTTTTTGAGTGTTGAAATTGGAAGTGGTGTTCTTATTCCGGCAACAACATCTTCGCCCTGTGCGTTCATAAGATATTCACCATAAATTTCATTCTCGCCTGTAACAGGGTTTCTTGAGAAGGCAACACCTGTTCCAGAGTCCTCAGAAAGATTTCCGAAAACCATCATTTGAACATTGACTGCTGTTCCCCACTCATAAGGGATGTCATGTTCACGGCGATAAATGTTCGCTCTCTTGTTATCCCATGACCTAAAAACGGCTTTAACTGCTTCTGTCAGTTGAACACGAGGGTCTTGTGGAAACTCTACGCCAAGCCCTTTCTTGTAAAGGTCTTTGAACATCTTAACGATATCTTTAAGGTCTTCTGCTGAAAGGTCTTTGTCAAACTTAACGCCTTTCTTTTCTTTCACTTGGTCAAGAATTCTCTCATATTTTGATTTGTCCTGTTGCATAACAACATCTGAGAACATTTGGATAAATCTTCTGTATGAGTCATAAGCAAAACGAGGGTTGTTTGTCAGTTTTGCAAGTCCTTCAACAACCTTATCATTGAGGCCGAGGTTTAAAACTGTGTCCATCATGCCAGGCATTGAAACTCTTGCGCCTGAACGAACTGAAACAAGAAGTGGATTGTTTATGTCGCCAAACTTTTTGCCTGTCACTTTTTCAAGTTCAACAAGTTTTGTTTCAATCTGCTTTTCAATGTCAGCATTGATTTTTCTGCCATCTGCATAATACTGTGTGCAGGCTTCGGTGGTGATTGTAAAGCCTTGTGGCACAGGCATGCCAAGTTTTGTCATTTCTGCAAGGTTTGCTCCTTTCCCACCAAAAAGAGCCTTGTTGCTTCCGTCTGCTTCTTTAAAAGAATAAACAAATTTTTTCATAACTTCTCCTTTTTTTGATACGAGTATATTATAGCGAAATGGCAAATTTTTTCCAAATAAAATGACAGATAAAACTAAAATTTTTTGCATGAATTTTTTTGATGAAAAATGTATTTGTTTTTTTCGAAAACACAACAAGCAAACAATTTTAATCTTCAAAGAAAATACCCTCACCCAATCTCGAAAAAATGCTTGTCATTTTTTCGAAAACAAAAAAAACAAGCGCTCCTCGAGTGATTGCGAATAGCAACCCGAGTAAAAGCGCCGCTTTTTTTGTGGCTGGGGTGGCAGGATTTGAACCTACGAATGCAAGAGTCAAAGTCTTGTGCCTTACCGCTTGGCGACACCCCAATGTTAAAAATGCATTGACATTTTAGCAAATTTGACAAGTTATGTCAACGATTTTTAAAAAATTCTTAAATACAAGTGGTGTCTGTCCTGTTATCAGCGGCCACATAAAGTTCTTCTGTTGGCATCTTTCCCATCACTCTTGTAAGGGTTCTGTCATTATCTCTGCCCACGACATATTGTGCATTTGTTGTTGCAAAGCAAGGGTCCATGCAAAGAACAGGGTTCTGATTAAAAATCTGCTCAACGCTAAGGCCAAATCGCCTGCCCATGATATAAAGTGCTTTTGTTTGCTCGTCAGTCAAAGTGACAGGCATGTTAAACTGATTATATTCATATTTGTCAAGCCACTTTGAGCGCAAAGAAGCAAAATTATTGTCGCGAGTTGTTTCATCATGGTCATAACCTGGCACAATACTAAAAAGCCCATGCTGATTTTTGTCTGAAGGAGGAAAATATCTGACGCGAAGACTATCACGCAAACTTATGCCATTATATTTCAGCCATGCAGCAGTTTCATAATGTCTCGACCCTTTTTCTGGAAGCGCATAAATTGTGCCGTCACTTAAAATAAGCACTGCATGCGGCATTTTTGGATATTTTGTCAATTTGTCAAGAGTGAAATATGTTTTACCATCTTGAGATGGCGAAAAATAATCATCAGGATATTCATCTTCTGAGAAAAACTCAACCCTCTTGCCCTGAACGGTCAAAGCCCAGTCGTCAAGGCCCTCAGCCATTTTATCTTCATGCCTTGCATCAATCAATTTAAGTCCTGCATCCAAATATTCTTCAATTCTTTGTGTCGCTGGAATAATTGCCATATTTTACCTCTTTATATTTATATTATATCATAATTCAACATTAAAATAAAGAGAAAAATGAAAAAAGTGCCTGATTTTCAAGCACTTTTTATGAAATTTTAGGCTTTTGTCACAGTGAAGATGTTGCCGTCACTTTCAGAAACCTTATAGCCTTCAGCAAGATATTTCCCGTCACCATTGTTGTCCTTGGAAGCATCAAAGCCATAATATGTGCCGCCCATAACACTTATTGTTGCTGTGCCACGGTTTTGGTCAATGACATTGAGCATATATTTTGTGCCATATGTGACGTTTGTTGGGTCAAGTTTGAATGTTCCGCCCTTAATTTCTGCCGCGCCATGCACAACTTGAACAGCTGTAAGTTGCGTTTCAAAAGTTCCGCTTTCAATCGTCACTTTGGCAGTCCTGTCTTCACTTGTTCCGCCGTCAACATTGATAAGATAAACATCATTGCTCTTCATCTTGCCGTTGCCGACAATAGTCAGGTCTCCGCCGTTTTCCACTTGAATCATGGTGATGCCATTTGGCTTTTCACGTTCAGTCTTGCTCCAAGTCAGCTCTTCTGTGAGCGTCTTGCCATTGAGATTGAGTCTGACGCTCTTCCCTATTTTGAGAGTTTGGTCAAGCGTGATGTCTTTGTCAAGCACAACCTCCCCGCCATTTTGAACGGCACTGACAAGCTCCGCCGCTGTGGACACATGGCTCTCTTGTCCTCCGCCGCCGCAACCAGCCATTGTCAGTCCGCACGCAGCAATAAGTGAAGTTGCTGCAAGCACTTTTAATGTTTTTTTCATGTTTTTTCTCCTTTTTTATAGGTTTTTAACCTAAATTCAAAGTTAGTATGTGAGAAAAAATGAAAATTATTAAAAAAAAACAAGGTCATTTGCCTTGTTTTATTTATTTGCCACGAAGATGAGTCCGTATGCGTTTGGGCCCCAGTGTGCCGCAATGGCTGGGTCAAGTTCGTCATAAACGCGGATGAGAGGAAGATATTTTTGGTCGACCATGCTGACAAGTTCGTCCAAATTTTTGCGCGAATATGTGTAAGATGCAATGATGTTATAGTTTGTGTCGCAATCAAGTTCTTTGAGTGCGTTTGCGATGTAACTCATGGAGTTTTTTGTGCCCATCTTTTTTGCATGGACATGAACATTGCCGTCCTTAAAGCCAATGATTGGTCTGATTTTCAGCATGCTGCCAATTATCCACTCAAGTCTTGCAAGTCTGCCGCCGCGGAAGAGATATTCAAGCGTTTCAGGAATTGCCATGATTTTTATGCGAGGGATAAGTGCGTTGACCTTCTCGACAATTTCATCCAAACTTTTATCTCTGTTTCTGTTGATTTCGTCAACCATAAGCCTCATGCCACCAACTGCCATGCGACTGTCAATGACGCGGACATGTGGGTTGTTTTCAAACATCTTTGTTATTGATTCGTTTGTGCTTGAAATTTTTGATGAAATTGTGATAATGATAACATCATCACCCTTGTCTGTGCAAGCAAGCACATTTTTTTCAAGTTCAACAAGGTTTGGGAGCGAAGTTTTTGGAAAAATCTTTTCGTCCACAAGAGCATGATAAAACTCTTCCATGCTCAAATTTACGCCGTCCAAATATTCCTTTTCGCCAAGCATAATCTGAAGAGGAATTATGTCCACTTTGTATTTTTCAGCCTCATCTTGCTTTATGCTGCTGCCTGAATCAATGAAAACTTTTAACATACCTCTCCTTTTTAGTTATAAGTATATTTCATTATATCTATGAAAATGAAAAAAGTCAAATGAATAATCTCATTTGGGGTAAAATTAGCCACCCTTATTTTTTCACTGCTTTGATAATAAGAAAGTTCGGCTTATGATAACGCCTTTTTAGTTTTGGCTCTTTTTTAATTGCCGCCTTTGATGGAAGGGGCTCTAAAACTCTTTCCACTTTAAATCCAGCATCAATCAGTGCATTGATAACTTCTGAAAAAGTCCTGTGATACATGATAACATCTTCCACAAGCCAATTAACTTTGCGCTTGCCACTTAAGGCGTAATCAGAAAGGTTGTAAGCAACCGTCTCACCCTTTTCATTTTTAATCCATTTTGGGCCATCAATTGGAGCGGTTGAAAAAGGATGCTCTTGTGAAAAGATAAATTCACCGCCCTTTTTTAATATAGCGAAAACCTGCTTCGCCAAAGAGTTAAAATCCTTTATATAATGAAGTGTCAACGAACTGAACACAACATCATATTTTTTATGCACAAACGACAGGTCGCTTATGTCCGCCCTCACAAACTTAATGCCCGGATTTTCTCTTTTCGCAACTTCCAACATTTTTTCAGAAATATCAACACCAACAACCTCTTTTGCTCCCATTTTTTTGAAATGTGCGCAATGTTCAGCATAGCCGCACCCCAAATCTATCACATCTTTTCCGTGTAAATCTGGAGCAAGCGAATATATTGCAGGCATTTCCTCCAAAATATTTGCACTCTGCTTGTCCTGTCTTATTTTTTTGTAACCTTCAAAAAAAGTTTCGTTATCATAGATGTTTTGTGTTTTTCCCATAACCCCTCCATGAAAAATTATAGCACATCTTCCAAACAAATAAAAAGAAAACCACCTTATTTTTCAATCAATCTTGACATAAGCCTTGCCGACATGTTATAATCATAAAAACTTGGAGGAAAAAATGGATAACAAAACAAATGAACAATCTTTGCCAAATTATTGGGACTTATTGAAAAGCCTAACTTTTTCTATTAGTAATGTTGAAAAAATATTCAGTCAAACTGGCTCTATCCTCAGCCAAAATGAACGCATGGCAGAAGTTTTTGCGCCACTCAATGAATTCAAAACAAAATTAAATAGCGCTTTTGCAAAAATTTTTGATGAAGTCGCGTCTTTGCAAATTCATGATTGTGATGAGCAGGCTTTTTCTCAATTTATGACAGAATTCAATAAAGCAAATTCCCTTTTGGAAGAAAGCAAGACAAAAACTCCACTTTATCACAAATACGCTGAAATTCTCACCGACCCAAATGTAAATTTGGACGTTGATGCGTTGCAACTTAGTGAATTTGCAGACAAAGTAAATGCTGATTATCAAGAAAATGCAATATTTGTGAGCAACTTTGGCTTAACTTATGACGAAGGCACACAATATGGCGGGATGCTTTCAAATTATCAAGAAAATATGCAAAAAGCAGAGGCAAATGCCAAAATATGCAAAGAACTTGCAGAAAATCCTTTGCAAAACCGCTTAGATTATGCAATTCAAATTGTTGACCATGACGACCAAACACGCTCTTTGCGAAACAGCATGGAATATTACAAATACACTTTGGAAAGCCCATATTATGATGATGACGGATATGATGGTGACGGGATAGATTATTAAAAAAAGTGCTTTTCAGCACTTTTTTTGTTTAACAAATTCACTCACACAATCAATCATAAGGCGGATAACTGCCGTTTTTAATTCATGCCTGTTTTCGTTCCAACTCCAACCTTCCTGTTTGACAGCATCTGAAAAATATAAAAGTTGGGCAAATTTTAATCCGCGGTATTTTGCCACCGCCGCCCATGACGCACACTCCATTTCAACACTGACCGCACCTTGTTTGACGCGTTTTGCAGTTGCCGTTGGGGTTTCGCGATAGAACGCATCCGTTGTCCAAGTTGTTCCTAGTTCAAACTCATGCCCTGTTTTTTGCAAATATGAGGCAATAAAATCCCTCAGCTCCTTGTCCGTTTCAACATACACTGAAGGTTTCATATAATGATAGCTTGTCCCCTCATCACGAATTGCTCTGTCCACAAGCACAAATTTTGTGCCGTCAAAAGAGTTGTCGACCTGCCCCGCCGAACCACAAGCAAAAAAGTTTTTGATGCCATAAAAAGAGAGACCAACCATCATGCCATCAGCAGCAGCGGGCCCACCAACTGGACAAAGCGCTAACACAAATTTCTTGTTGTAAAGATAAATTTTGTAGACACATGAAATTGCCTCCCACTCTGAAATTACTTCCAAAAGTTCAGGCCTTTTTACATCTGCAAAAATATCACGCGTGAATATAAGAAGCGCAGTGTCAATTTTTCTCTTTTTTAACATTTTTTCAACTTCTTGATGCTGAGGAGCCATTTTAAAAAATGTTTCCTTATTTATGTTTCCCTCATCTTTATAAAATTCCAAAATTGGCACTTTCATAGTGTTTCTCCTTTGTTAGTTCATTTTAACATATCAAGTTTATCTTTCCAAATAAATTAAAGAGCCGTGAAAAACTTTAAGTTAAATAATTGACAAAAATTTTCCTTTATGATATAGTTACATAGTCGCTTAGCGTGCGGGTGTAGTTCAGTGGTAGAACCCCAGCCTTCCAAGCTGGTTGCGAGGGTCCGATTCCCTTCACCCGCTCCACGGGCTTCCATAGCTCAGTTGGATAGAGCAGTGCCCTTCTAAGGCAAAGGTCGAAGGTTCGAATCCTTCTGGGAGCACCAATGTGGTGGTCGTAGTTCAGTTGGCAGAACGCTAGATTGTGGCTCTAGAGGTCAAGGGTTCGATTCCCTTCGATCACCCCACAAAATTTTAATGGGGTGTCGCCAAGCGGTAAGGCATTGGACTCTGACTCCAACATGCGTAGGTTCGAATCCTACCACCCCAGCCAGCAAAATTTGTCGCCCTAAAATTCACTTTTGCTGTTGCAAAAGTTCAGCGGGCGGGCGGAAATTTTGCTTAAATGAAAATCATTGCGATTTTCATTTGGAATTTGCGAAAGCAAAGCATTCTAAGAGAGCGTGACTCCCGTGCGAAGAAGAAATTCTAAGCAAAAATTCGATTGTTTTCAAAACACCAAAAACTTCGTAGGGTTGCTTTCAAACCTCACAAAAATGCTTGTCATTTTGTGAAAAAGGAGCGACCAAGCGAATCCCCGAACACAAGGATAAAACTTCGAAGAACCGCTTGCTTACCTTCCAAAAATGCTTGCCATTTTTGGAAAAGAGGAGCAGCCAAATGAGGCCGGGAGCGATTGCGGTAGCAATCCGTTAACCGAATGCAGGCTGCGACGAGGTCCACTAGCTCAGTCGGTAGAGCACTTGACTTTTAATCAAGGGGTCCCGGGTTCGAGCCCCGGGTGGGCCACCAAAAAAAACCAACCATCAGGTTGGCTTTTTTCATTTCCCGGGGCTCTTAAGGATTCGCGTTGACTTATAACTTCATTCAAAGACTGTAAAATTCCGAAGTTATACTACCCTCTTTGTCAAACGTATTGTTGCACCTCGATATATTAAATTTTTTGTGCCTAAATACTAAACTATAAACAAGTGTTTTTTAAAGAGCTAATTTCCTTTATCAACTCATTTACGCTTAACGAATTAAGATTTTTCTGAAACATTGCTGTATCATAGAAACTGGTTTGGGATATATCTCCATTTGAAGTGTTGACTTTAAAAACAGAAATCACAATGGGTTGATTAAAAACATTTTGCTTACTAAAATATTCTCTATATGCCTCTTGCAGCATCTCCGTCTTCTCCGGGTTAATATCTTTTTCATCTTTAACTTCAATATATAAGCAAACCTTATTTTTAAACTTAATAATGAAATCAAAATAACTATGTCTCAAATTGTTAAATTTGTCTAAATAAGCACCATTCACATTGCTAGTAGTAAAGTTTTTGCCCCAAACACTAATGCATTCTTCATTATAATCTATGTCACTTATTTTATCAAAAACAAAAACTTCTGGGCTTCTATCATTTTCACCTATTGGCTGATAATTATTTTTGTCTCCCAATTTTGTTTCAAAAAGATAAGAGTGCATTCGAATGCTTTCATCATGAGAAACACTTGTGTAAAACTCAGTGTACATTTGCGGTGTATAAGGACTAGAAACAACCCTATATCTGGGTTTATATAATTTGTTTTTATTTATGAAGTTTAATAAGTCTTTCTTACATTTTTGGATAAGCGTAATATAAAACATTTCTTTTGTATAAGGAAAATTTTCATATAATTTTTTATCTTTAAAGTTAACTTTCCAAAAACTAAATAAAAGATTTTCACATTTTTCAAATATTTCTCTATTAGCTTCTCTTAATTTTAAATATAATTTAGTAAATTGAAATATGTTGCTAATCTCAGAATAATATTCCCCGCCTGCAATAGAAATATGAGTGTCTTTATAAATTAATTGTTTGTTTTTTAACGCAAATATTGTTTTACTTAACTGAAATATTTTATCTTTATTAGTATTTAAATATTTGTTTATATCTTCTTGCAATCCCTGTTCGTTAATATTTTGGGAGCAATCTTTAACATTTGTAATTTCTATAGACATAAACTCTTCTTGCAAAAATTTTTCTTTAACTCTGGCATTAAAGACTATAAAATTATTGTCCTGCGGAGCATTTGAATATATATAATATTTATCTGTTGTTTCATTTTTTTCTAAATTTTTATAACAATTTCTTTTTATTCTTCCAAGAGTCTGTATGTTTAAGCCTTCAGAACAAACATTTCTTAACTGTAATAATAAACATGCTCGAGGAATATCCCAACCCGTTGCGGGGCCAATTTTAAAAATAATGACATCAAAATCACTTTCATTTTTAGATAATTCATTTAAGCTGAACATGTCTTTATATATTGTGTTGCTAAATTTTTCATTTTCTCCAAAATATCTAGCATAAGAAAGCCCCGCATCGTTTAACTTTTTTTCAATTAAATTTAATGTAGCTTGAAACTTTTGACTTTTATCTAAATCTGTTTTAGAATCATTGTCAACTTGGATAAGCATTGCTGGGCGAATATAAATCCCCTCTTTTTCTAATTCTTTATATTCCTTCTTGATTCCTTTAAATTTGCTGATAGCATCCTTTAACATCTCTTCGTCATTCATAGAGCCTTCCAGCAATGTTATTGCTTGAGTTTTTAATAAGTATTTCCCTTCATTTTTTATTGGATTGTTAAGGTCCTCTTCGGTTAAAATAACTTTGTGTATTGAAGCGTCACTATAGTTTGGAGTGGCCGTCATTCTTATTACCATATCAGCATTATTTTGCATAAGAAATTCAAAGTTTTTATCTTCATTTGGCTCTCCGCCTATATGTGCTTCATCTCTAATATAAATCAATTTATAACCTTCATCTTTAGTTATATTTACAAAATCATCAATAACATGCCTCGTTGTTAATATTCTGTCCTTGCCAAAACTGCTTTTACCAAAAATATAAACTTTGTTTGCTTCTGGGATAATCCTAACAGTGCCATCTGTTTTGGGCGCGCGTTTAGCATTTTCACTAGGACTTTTAATATGTTCAACATCAAACTTTGAAAAAGGTAAATCTTGTTTATATGTCAATATTTTCTGTTCAAAAGAAAATGGCAAATCAGAAGACGAAGGTGTGGCAATTACAAACACAAATTTTTCTGTCGTATATCGAGACATTAACTCTGAAATAAAGGCTGTGGCCATCAATGTTTTTCCGCTACCGGTAGGTGCCTTAAAATCTATTTTTATTGGAACTTGCGAATTATATAATGATAATAGCTCATCTACCTTTTCTTTTTGTAAATTGGTCAATTCCATAATTAATCCTCACTTTTAGATTTATAAGGAGTTAAAGATGAAAGGGTGTTGTAAATATTTATGTTATTCTGAATATAATTTGGGTCTAATTTTTTAAAATTCTCTTCTGCCTCATTTTTTATTCTTTCAGATTTTTCTATTTCTGTTATATTAAGTTCTTCTTTCACAATATCAAAAACTCTTAGTGAATTGTTTTCTAAATTCTTTTTTTCTTTTGAATATGACCAATCTAGTTCTTCTCCTTTTGACCCCTTACCCTTTATAACTCTATACAATCTTTCCCATGTAACACCTTTTGCGATGTTGTTTTCATTGTTGGTAACCAAAATAAATTTTCTATTTCCACCATCTTCTTCGTTTAATTCCATCACAGCTTGGCCCGTTGTTCCAGACCCTGCAAAAAAATCCAAAATTTTAATATCTTTGTTTTTATTATAACTTAATAGTTTCTTTATAAAACATACAGGCTTTGCATAATCAAAAACGCTCATTCCAAAAATACTATTTAATTCTTTGGTCGCCACTTGATTCATAAATTCATTTTTGCATGTATCTAATGAATTTAATAAAGAATTTTGGCTTCTTAATTCATTTTTGAATGATTTGAAAATAAAGCCTCTTTGGTTTTTTGATTTTTTTTCTTTGAATATAATAGTTCCATCGGAAATTAGTTGTGCTAATTTTTCTTCGGTGAATAGCCACCCTCGTCCCATTGGCGGATAATCAAGTTGGTTGGTGTAGGGATTTTTAATTGGAAAAATGTTTTTTGACCCTTTCATAGTTGGGTCGGATGGCTTCCAATCTCCGCGCGGATCATTATCTGGATTTTTATATTTATTTAAATTTTTTTCATCTCCGCAAAGATTAAACATGTTAGCATTTCTGGCATAGACTAAACAATATTCATGTTGTGTATTATAATCTTGTGCCATGGCTCTTTGGGTTACTGTTTTTCTAATATGACAACCTATAAAATTATCTTCGCCAAAAACTTCATCACACAAAACTTTCAAATATGCTTGTTCGTTGTCATCAATAGACACAAACATCACTCCATTATCTGTCAAAAGTTTTTTTGCTAATTTTAATCTTTCATTCATCATGTTAAGCCAACCATCTCTTGTGTATTTATCACGATAAATGAATTTTTTGCTTTCAACTTGTTCCTTGTAATCATTCCCTTCTTTTTTACTTTTTTCTGTTCCATATGGTGGATCAATATAAATCAAATCAATAAGCCCTTTACCTTGCTTATCAGTATAAATAGCAATTAAATTTTTTAATGCATCATAATTTTCGCCAATAATCAAAACATGCTCTGTTGCGTTATGATTGCTTAAGTTTATTCCTAACGACTTATTCTCCTTGATATATGCAACACTATTATGATTAATTTCTGGTGCTTCATCAAAAACAAAACCTGTTTTTACCCTTTGGCTAATAAACCCCCAGACTGCATCTAAATCATTTACATCAACAGAATCAATAAGTTTTTTTGCTATCTCTTTTTGTTCTAAATTAAAACTCTCTTTTGCTATCATATCTATTCTTTGTTTAAGAAATTCTTTTTTATCCATTTGTTTCTCCTTGCCAAAACTTTATTAGATTATAACATATATTTTTTAATTTTGCAGGCATTTTTCATTTGTTTTTTCAAAATATTTTTGAAACGTTAATAACGAAGGAGAATTGATATGATACGCGTGGCAGAAAGTCACCATTTTGCAATCATAAATTTGATGGGAGTAAATAAACAAAAATCAAAATAACAAAAAATTCCGAAAATAATAGGCATTTTCGGAATTAAGTTTGCGCAATTTTAACGAATAAAGTGCAAGTTTAATAAACAAATTTTTTATTAAATCTTTTTAAGTATTGTGTGACCGGCACGGAGCATAACGGCAATTGGAAGAGCGTCTGTGCCAATGGCTTTGATTGTGCCGTGTGCAAATTTATGAGCAACGCTCAAATCTTTGGCTGAAGGTTGTGAACCCCTTTGCAAATGGCCAACTACAAAACTTTTAACCTCCGCCGGTGCTACAACTTTTGCCAGCCTTGTTGCAAGTTTTGCAATATCACAGATGTTTTCTTTTATCACAATGAGGGTTGCAAGATTTTTTTCATATCTAGTTTTTATTAAAGACGCAAGCGCCTCTTCATCAAGTTGTTCTTTTTGTGTGATTATAACTTCAGCGCCAAGTTTTTTGCCCGCCGCTAAAGCAATTTCGCCGCAATTTCTGCCCATAGTTTCAACAATAACTGCTCTTGTGTGCGACCTCATGCTTGGCATAAGCCCGTTGACAGCGTTCACAACGCTTGTAACTGCAGTGTCAAAACCTATGCTTGTGGCACTCTCCTCAACATCATTGTCAATGGTTCCTGGAACAAAAACTGCTCTCACACCATTATCCGCCAAAGCGCGAACACCCCTCTTTGACCCGTTACCACCCAAGACAACAACAGCATCAAAGTTTTTAGCGTTTTGAACAGCAACCTCAAAATACTTCTTTTCCTTAAATTCTGGGAATCTGCAGGCATAGATGCAACATCCTGGCTCATTTTCATGTTTTAATGGCTTAAAATGAGAAGCAGGAAAAATCTCGTTTTCATAAAGTCCCTTAAAGCCACGGCAAGCATACAAACTTTTGCCATATTTTTTATAAAGGGTTGCAATAAACTTGTTCATCCCTGGTGCGTCACCACCACTTGCTAAAACTAAAACTTTCATTATTCCTCCTTCTTTTTCCCGCAAATCTTTACATTGCCTTGACCTATTATACCATATAATTCATTTAAAAGATAGTTATTTATATCAATTTTTTGATTGTATGCAAACGCTTTGTCCAAACTTGTGCATTTGATTATCACTTCAGCGTCACCTGGGTAAGCGTTTAAGGTTGATTTGATTTTATTGAAAACATCAATGTTTTTTGTGTCAAATCTAAGATAAAGTTTTTCCGTCTTTTCAACTTCCCCGCTTTCGCCTCGTTTTTTCCATGGGATAATCTCTTGTGCGTTGACAGATGGTGAACCATTGCGCATGGAAATTCTGCCTTTGATTGTCACAAGCGCGTCCTCTTCAACAATATGTTTGTATTTTGGAAAAACATTGCCAAACAGCGAAACTTCAAAGGTTCCATACAAATCTTCAATTTTCAAAAATGCAAATTCTTTTCCATCTTTGCTAAGTTTGCGTTTTTTCTCAACAATAATTCCGCCGCAAGTCACTGGCATGCCGTCTTGAACTTGCTCGTAAACTTTTTCTGCCGGCTCTTCCTCGCCTTCTTCTTCCATCTCCTCAGAAGGTTGCATCATGTCAGATGTCAAGTTGAAGCCATCATATAAGTCAAGATAATCATTGAGCGGGTGACCTGAAAGATAAATGCCGACAACATCTTTTTCATATTTTAAAAGACTTTCTTTATTAAATTCCTTCATATCTGGCCATGCAAGTGCGTTTATGCTGGAATTATCATCCGTCATTGAGCCAAACATTGAGATTTGTCCTGATTGATTTGTTTTGTGGTCTTTGATTGCCCTGTCAACTGCAATAGGATAAACTGCCATAAGTTGACTTCTAAACTTGCCAAAGCAGTCAAATGCGCCGCTGACAATAAGGCTTTCAAGCACACGCTTGTTGAGGCATTGGATGTCAACTCTGGAAACAAAGTCTTCAAAACTCTTAAATTCGCCATTTTTCTTTCTCTCGTTTATGATAAGATCAATAACCGCCGAACCAACACCTTTGAGTGCTGCAAGCCCAAACCTAATATTGCCATCCTCCGTCTTAAAATATGTCACCGACTTATTAATATCTGGCGGAAGCACTTTGAAGCCTTCCTTTTTGGCATAGGTTGTGTATTTTTTAATTTCATCTGAGTTTGTTATTCTGTTATTCAGAACAGCGGTCAAAAATTCAACTTCATAATAGGTTTTTAAATATGCAGTTTGATAGCCGACATAAGCGTAAGCCGCTGCGTGCGACTTGTTAAAGGCATACTTTGCAAATTCTGCCATGCGGTCGAATATTTTTTCTGCAACCGCCCTATCATGCCCAAGTTTGACTGCCCCAGGGATAGATGCTTTGCCTGTTGGGTCAACCCAACCTTCAACAAACTTGACCTTTTCCGCGGCAATTTTGTCAACCTTTTTCTTGCCCATAATTCGGCGAATATTGTCCGCCTGACCGAGTGAATAGCCCGCCATCTCCTGCACAATTTTCATAACCTGTTCTTGATAAACAATGCACCCATAGGTGACATCCAAAATTGGCTCTAAGCATGGGTCATCATAAACAACAGCAGACGGGTCTTTTTTACATTTTACAAATTGTGGGATAGAGTCCATAGGACCAGGCCTGTAAAGTGAAATTCCGGCAATAATGTCGTCCATGCATGTTGGCCCGAGGTCCTTCATAAAGCGTTTCATACCTCCGCTTTCAAGTTGGAACACCGCATCAGTGTTGCCTGATGAAATGAGTTCAAACACCTTCGGGTCATCATATTCCATATTATAAAAGTCAATATCAATGCCATGATTTTCCTTGATGTAATCAAGCGCCTTTTTGATGTCAGTCAGCGTTCTAAGCCCCAAAAAGTCCATCTTTAAAAGTCCAAGATGTTCAATTTCAATCATATCAAATTCTGTGACAATTTCATCCCCGTTTCTTGCAAGCGGAACAAAGGTGTCAACAGGCTCAGGCGCAATTAAAACACCTGCTGCGTGCATAGAACAGTTGCGCGGCACACCTTCAAGTTTGATTGCAATATCCACCACCTTGCGAACAAGTTCGTCATCTTCGTAGGCTTTTTTAAGGTCAGGAATTATGTATTTTTCATCTTCTGGATTTTTTGACTTACCAAAATAATATTTTAAAACCGGCTTATCTTTTTTAAGTCCATCAGGCGGAAAATTTGGAATTTCTTTGCACAATTTGTCAACTTCAGAAATAGGAAGTCTAAGCACTCTTCCAACATCACGAATTGCGTTTTTTGCCTTCATGCAACCAAATGTCACAATGCCGGCAACATGGTCAGGGCCATATCTACGTTTTGTGTATTCAATAACTTCGCCACGCCTGTCCATGCAAAAGTCAACATCAAAGTCGGGCATGGACACACGCTCTTTGTTGATAAACCTTTCAAAGAAGAGATGATATTTGATTGGGTCAACCTTGGTGATGCCAATGCAATATGCGACCAAACTTCCTGCGCCCGAGCCTCTTCCCGGCCCAACAGGGATGCCGTTTTGACGCGCATAGTTGATGTAGTCCCACACAACCAAGAAATATTCAACAAAACCCTGCTCTCTTATGGTGTCAAGTTCCATCTTCATGCGGTCTTCAAGTTCCTGTGTGATGACTGGATAAAGTTTTTTAAGTCCCTCATACGCCATCCTCTCCAAAAATTGATAACTTGTTTCGCCTGTGTCTGGGATATAAGGAGGGATATAGTTTTTGTTCGCCGGCAATTTGTAAATTTCGTCAACATTAGGGTTTTCCGCCAGTGATTTCGTCTTTATGACAACATTGCACTTGTTTGCAATTTCAATGGTGTTGTCAAGCGCCTCTTCATATCCTGGAAGGGCCTCCAACATTTCTTCATAGGTTTTGTAATAAAACTCGTCCGTTTCAAACTTCATGCGGTCTGGGTCGTCAACAAATTTGTGCATTTGCACGCACATGAGGGCGTCTTGTAAGATGGCGTCCTCTTTGTTGAGATAATGCACATCATTTGTCGCCACCATTTTTATGCCAAGTTCCTTTGCAAGCTCAGTTTGAAAAGCAAGGACAGGCTTGTCCTCAGCCAAGAAGTGATTTTGAATTTCAATGTAATAGTCATCACCAAACACTTCTTTATGCCACTTTGCGCACTCCCTCGCCTCGTCAAAACGGCGCTGCAAAATAAGCCTCTGCAGATGCCCAGCAAGACAAGCAGAAAGACATATAAGCCCTTTTGAGTATTTTTTTAAAAGTTCATAGTCAATTCTTGGCTTGTAATACATCCCATCAACATGTGCAATGGAGATAAGTTTTAAAAGGTTGTGATAACCTTCATTGTCTTTTGCAAGCAAAATAAGGTGGCCAATATCATCTTTTGTCGTTCTCGCTTTGTGGTCGCGGGCTATATAAAATTCGCAGCCAATGATTGGCTTTATACCATTCGTGATGCAGGCTTCATACATTTTAAGTGTGCCAAACATGTTTCCATGGTCGGTGATAGCAACCGCCTTCCAACCGCGCTCTTTTGTTATTTCCACAAGTTTTTCAATTCGGGCTAGACCGTCCAAAAGGCTGTATTCAGTGTGAAGATGTAAGTGGACAAACTCTTTCATTTTAACTCCTCTGCAATTCTAATAAGTTTGTTAAGCCTGTGATTAAGCCCGCTTTTTGAAAGTTTGATTGATGAAAGTGACAAAAGCCCTTCCAAACTTTCCTCAGGGTTGGCAAGTCTGAGCATGGCAACCTCTTGCAACTCATCATCCAAACAATCAAGTCCAATTGTTGAAATGATGGTGTTTATGGCGTCAGTTTGCTTTATGCTTGCTTCAACAGTTTTTGAAATATTAGCGTTTATACAGTTGACTTCGCGGTTTATTTGATTGCGTTTTTCACGACGTATCATCTCGTTTGAAAGCGCAAGCACTGCTTCGTTTGCACCAATAAGTGCCAGCAAATCTTTGATTGCCTCCGCCTCTTTCAAATAAAGCACATAATTGTTTTTTCTCTCAACAAGTTTGGAAAATATGTTAAATTCACTTAAAATTGAGGCTAAATCACTCAAAAATTCATAATTATGGCTTGAAAATTCCAAATGATAGCCGCTGGTTGTCTTTTCTTCTTCCCTCTCGCTCAGTCTTATTGAACTTGTCCCGCAGCCTATGTAAGCACCTCTAATGAGTGCCGCTTTAGTCTCTTCACTGTTTGCAATATTCAGGTCAATGCCATTGATAAGTTCATTTGACATGTTTAACACTCCGCAGTCAGAGAGAAGTTGCATGGCGCAAGTTGATGGCACGGTTATGCGATAATAATCAGTTTTGTTGATGACATAATCATTTTCAAGACTTAAACTCAGTGTGTCACCATACATCATCTTAACAATTGTGCTTAAGGTTTCAAAAAGTTGCTTGATATCCGTGATAATTGACACCTCAAACCCATTTTTTGTCCTTTCAAGTTGGCCTGACGCATGCAAAAGACCAGCAAGAAAAGCAAAGGCAGTGTCCGCTGTCTCCAAATGAGAATTTATGATTTCCATCTTGCTAGACTTTGAAAAACTCAATTTTTATCCCCTCTTGTGAAAATTGACAGGTTTGTCCAAATTGACTATCAAACTTGTTGGAATCCCAAGTCTGTATGCCTGATTGAAGGCAATATTACACTCTCCAACCTTATCAGGGCAATGTGCATCAGAGTTGATGATAAACTTTACGCCCTCTTCAGCCATTGTCAAAAGTTCCTCGTCAGTGAAATGTTGACGCTTTCCGTTAATTTCAACATATATGCCCTTTTGCTTTGCAAGTTTTGCAACCGCAAGAGTATCCGTTGGGCAGCCATAATTTAAGTGTGTGATGATGTCAATAGGATATTTGTCAAGTGCACGCAAAAATGCAGTGGTGTTTCTTGCAAGGCGCTCTTTGCTAGGGCGAAAAGGCGAGCCAAACATGTTGGCATATTGCAAACTCATCCTATCTCTTGCAGAGGCCATTTTGACAAGTTTATGATGTCCCATGAGTATTATGTCCAGATTTTCATAATCTTGCTCTTTAAGGTCAATTTCGCCTGAAAGAGAAATTAAATTTGCCTCAACCCCAAGCAAAATATCAATGCCAGTGACTTCTTTGGCATTTAAAATGTCCTCTTTGACTGAAGGAATATCCTTCCTTTTTACGCCAAAAAGCAGATGATTGAATCCATGGTCTGTTATGGCAATTTGTTTTAATCCCTTATCTGCCGCAACCAAAGCGTTTTGCAAAACTGTGCCTTTGCCATGATTGTGTCTGGAATAAATCGTGTGGGTGTGATAGTCGCCGTAAAGAATCATTACTTCTCCTTATACAATAAAGTATATCAACAATAAAAAACTTTTGCAAGCAAACTGCCTCATGCCCCTAGACGATTTTTATCTCTCTTTCAAACTTATAGCCATAATTTTCGGCAATATTTTCTATAATTTCAATTAACGACAAAACATCCTTCGCTGTTGCACCGCCATTGTTGACAATAAACCCTGCATGTTTTCGGCTCACCTGTGCGCCGCCAACTTTTATTCCTTTAAGTTGCCACTCATCAATAAGTTTGGCTGGGATGATATCTCCACTTCTTTTAAACACACTCCCAAGTGAAAGTGCTGCAAAGGGCTGAGCGGCCTTTCTTAAATTTAATATTTGCATTTGTTTTGCCAAAATTTCATCATTTTTTGCTTTATTTAATGCAAAAACCACTTCAAGCAGTATTTCACCTTCAAGAGGTCCTTTGCGATAAGAATAAGTTAAATTCGTCTTTTCATAAATTTCACCGTCTTTGAACACCAAAATCTTTTCAATATGTTCACATATCTCTCCGCCATAAGCCCCAGCGTTCATAACCACTGCACCGCCAACACTTCCCGGAATACCATACAAAAACTCCAAGCCGCCAAACTGATGATTTGCGCAAAAAGAACAAAGTTGAAATAGCCCAACCCCACTTTCACAGATAATTTTATCGTTTTCGATGAAAATATTGCAAAAATTCTTCATAGAAATGATTTTCCCCTTGAAATTATCTGTGAATAAAATGTTTGAGCCATTCCCTAAAATTAAATAATTTATGTTTTTCTTATTAAAATATTGTGTTAAATATTTTAATTCCATGAAATTGCAAGGAAAATAAATGTCTGCTTTTCCACCAATTTTTATTGTGGAATAATTTTTTAAGTCTGCATTTTTTATTTTTTTAACTTTTATTTTCATATATATAAAATATATGAAAAAAACTCTCAAATGAGAGTTTTTTAATTAAACTAATTCAATGATTGCCATTTCGGCTGCATCACCTCTGCGATTGCCAAGTTTGATGATGCGTGTGTAACCGCCACCCTGTCCAAGTTTTTCTTTGCGCTCAGCATACTTTGGGGCATACACATTGAAAATCTTTTCAAGAAGTGGATGATTAATTCCCTTAACTCTTGCATCAAAGGCAGGCTTTGATTCTTTTTCACCGCGCTGTTCTTGTCTGTCATAAACATAAGACATGATTTTTCTTCTTGCTGCGAGTTTTTTAGGTCCATCATTAACAACTTCTGTTTTAACTTTCACACCTTTCTCGTCTTTGATTTCCTTTGTCACTTTAACGGTGTCATTGTAAGAGTTGATTGCTGCAGTCAAAAGTTTTTCAGCAATAGATGAAACAGACTTTGCCTTTGCAACGGTTGTTTCAATTTTTCCATACCAAAGAAGGTCGCTCACAAGTCCACGGAGCATAGCATCTCTTTCTTTGGATGGTCTTCCAAGTTTGTCGTTAGCCATTTTGTTCTCCTTTTATTCTTCTTCTTTGCGAAGTGAGAGACCATAACTTTCAAGTTTTTGAACAACCTCGTCAATAGATTTAATTCCAAGGTTTTTAACTTTAAGCATGTCTGCCCTTGATTTCTTCACAATGTCCTCAACTGTGTTGACACCAGCACGCTTGAGACAATTATATGACCTAACAGAAAGGTCCATCTCTTCAATAGGAAGTTCCAAAATTTTAACTTGTTTGTCCTCTTCTTTGGAAACAAGCACATTAACATTTGCCATTTCTTCACAAAGTTCAACAAAAAGTCCAACATGCTCCATCATAATCTTTCCTGCAAGAGAAACAATTTCCGTTGCTTTTGTTGTTCCATTGGTTTCAACTTCCAAAACAAGTTTGTCAAAATCAACGCTCTGTCCAACACGAGTTGCTTCAACAGAGAAGTTTACTTTCTTAATTGGAGAGAAGATGCTGTCCATTGCAATAAAGTCAATGTTGTCAAATTTTGTTTTGTTGATTGTGCTTGGAACATATCCTCTTCCATTTCCAATCATAACATCCATGTCAAGCACTGCGCCTTCATCCATTGTGCAGATATGAAGGTCTGGGTTGAGAATTTCAACCTCATCATTTGGTTCAAAATCTTTTGCTGTGATTTCGCCAGCACCATGCTTGCGAAGTCTCAAAAATGTGATGAAATTGCGGTCGCGGTTTGTTGCCTTAACATACAAAGATTTAAGGTTTAAGATGATGTCCACAACATCTTCTGCAACGCCTCTGATTGTTGAAAATTCATGAGGCACACCAGCGATTCTAACAGCGATAGGTGCTGAGCCTGGAAGTGAAGACAAAAGCGTTCTTCTCATGCAGTTTCCAAGAGTAATGCCATAGCCTTTTTCAAGTGGCTCAACAATAAATCTTGCAAAAGCACCACCTTCAACTTCTTCACAAACAATTTTTGGTTTTTCCATTTCCATCATAATTTATTTTCCTCCCATTATCTTGAATACAACTCGATTACAAGACGCTCTTTGATATCTGCATCAACATCATCTCTCTGAGGAAGAGCAATAACCTTTCCTTTAAGAGTTTCTGAGTTGAATTCGAGCCATTTTGGCATAACAATCTTCATGCCTTTAAGGGCTTTGATAAGAGTTTTGTCAAGTTTGCTTTCCTTAACAGCAATCTCATCTCCAACCTTAACGATGTATGAAGCAATGTCAACTCTGCGTCCGTTCACAGTTATCATGCCATGGTTAACCATTTGACGGCTCTGCTTTCTGCTTGCACCAATGCCCATCCTGTAAACAACATTGTCAAGTCGCCTTTCAATGAGTGAGAGCATATTTTCACCGGTAACACCTTTCATCCTTTCTGCTTCTTCATAATAAGAACGCATCTGGTTTTCCAATATGCCATAAATTCTTTTGATTTTTTGTTTTTCACGAAGTTGTGAGCCATATTCAGTGAAGGTCACACGTCTGCGTGATGAACCGTGTTGTCCAGGAATAACAGGACGGCGTTCCATGGCACATTTTTTGGAAGTGCATCTTTCACCTTTAAGGAAAAGTTTGCATCCCTCGCGTCTGCACTGACGGCAGTCAGGTTCAATTGTTCTTGCCATAACTTTTCTCCTTTTAAACTCTTCTTACCTTTGGAGGTCTGCAACCGTTGTGAGCGATTGGTGAAACATCCTTGATAAGAGTAACATTAAGTTCACAGTTTTGAAGAGCCCTGATTGCAGCCTCTCTTCCGCTGCCAGGACCTTTTACATAAACTTCAACTGTTGTAAGTCCATGTTCTTTTGCCACCTTTGCTGCCTCTTCAACACAAGTTTGAGCAGCAAATGGAGTGCTTTTCTTTGAGCCTTTAAGCCCAAGTTTTCCAGATGAGCACCATGACACAACATTGCCCGCAGCATCTGAGAAGGTCACAATGGTGTTGTTAAAAGAGGTTTTAATATGAACTTGTCCCTGAGAGATATTTTTTGAAACTCTCTTTTTAACTCTGGTTGTTGTTTTTTTGGTATTAGTTTTTGTCGTTGCCATATTTTATCTCCTTATTTACCCTTCTTTGATGAGCCAGCAACTGCCCTTCTTGGGCCCTTTCTGGTGCGGCAGTTGTTTCGTGTGTTTTGTCCACGCACAGGAAGTCCCTTGCGGTGACGAATTCCACGGTAGCAACCCATTTCGTTCAACTTTTTGATGTCAAGGCTAACTTTCTTTCTAAGGTCACCTTCAACGCTAAGGTTGTGTTCAATATAAGAACGCAACTTTGCAACTTGGTCATCAGTCAGGTCCTTAACTCTGATGTCTGGGCTGATTTTTGTTTCAGCACAAATTTTACCGGCCGTAACTTGACCGATACCGTAAATATAGGTTAGTCCTATTTCCAATCTTTTTTCTCTAGGAAGGTCTACACCTGCAATTCTTGCCATATTTTTTTCTCCTTATTTTTTAGCCCTGAGTTTGTTTGTGTTTGGCACTCTTAGGGCAGATAACCATAACTTTTCCGTTTCTTTTAATAACCTTGCATTTGTCACAAATAGGTTTAACGGATGCTCTTACTTTCATGATTTACTCCTCTTTTAACCCTTATCTCTCCATGTGATGCGACCTTTTGTAAGGTCATAAGGGCTCATTTCGACTTTTACTTTATCCCCTTCAACAACTCTGATGCAATGCACTCTGAGTTTGCCAGAGATGTAAGCGATTATGACATGTCCGTTGATTAAACGAACTTTGAAAGTGGAGTTTGGAAGAAGTTCCTCAACAACGCCTTCAAACTCAATCACATCCTCTTTTGACATATCCTCTCCTTTTCATTTCGCAAAAATTTTCGCACAGCGGCGTCCGTTTTTATGTCCTTAAAGGCATCCTCGCCAAGCAAAAATCTGTTTTTTGAAACTTTTTCAATGTGTTTCACATTTTTCTTTTTTGGTTTTAAAACTGAAAGGCGTTTGCCGTCGGCTATGTAAACATAGTTTTCTTCAGTTTTGACAACCACAAAGATTTGCTCTTTTTCCTTTCCTGCAGTGGCTCTTACTACATCTCCAACCATAGTTTCACCTACAAAGTCAGAATTTCAACACCGCTGGTCGTAATCAGCACAGTGTTTTCGTAGTGTGCAGAAGGAAGATGGTCTCTTGTGACAATTCCCCAGCCGTCACGCAGCATATAGATTTCCTTTTTGCCCATGTTGACCATTGGTTCTATTGCCAGGCACGCGCCGTCCGTCACAATTGGCCCGTCAGTTTCTTTGCCATAATTTGGAATATTTGGCGGCTCATGCATTTTTCTGCCAATGCCGTGCCCAACAAGTTCCCTCACAACTGAGTAACCGTTTTTCTCAGCATAGGTTTGAATTGCATGTGAAACTTTGCCAAGTCTTTGTCCCACTTCCAAGTGTTTAATTCCTTCGAAAAAACTTTGTTTTGTCACTTCAATAAGTCTTGCTTTTTCAGGAGAAATTTTTCCAACTGGAAAGGTCCTTGCAGCGTCTCCGTTGTAGCCCTTGTAAATGACCCCAACATCAATGCTGATTATGTCGCCTTCTTTCAAAATAATTTCCGCCGAAGGTATACCATGCACAACCATTTCGTTGACGGATGCGCAGATGCTTCCTGGAAATCCCTCATAGCCGAGGAAGGAAGGCGTGCCACCACTATCAATTATAAACTTTTTTACCAAAGTGTCAAGTTCCAATGTTGAAATGCCCGGCTTAATCAGAGTTTCAGCATAGTTCAATGCATCTCTCGTCATTGCCCCCGCCTTTCGCATAAGAACAAGTTCCGCTGGAGTTAAATGATTCAATTTTTCTCCTCCAACTTTTTCAAAAAAGTTTTCACAGGTGCATAAGTTTCATCAGGTGAGCCAGCACTTGAAACATTGAACACCTTATCACCGTAGAAGCCTACAAGTGGTGCATTGTTCTTTTTGTAAGCCTCCAGACGAACTTTTATTGCTTCAGGTTTATCGTCATCACGCTGAAACAGTTTTTCTCCGCATTTTCTGCATTTACCTGTGTAACCCGGATAATTGACATTGTCAATATCTCCGCACTTTGCACATTGTCTCCTTGAAACCAGTCTTCTTTCAAGTTCATCAAAAGGAAGATTAACACTGATGACCGCGTCCACTTTGGTGAGTTTATCCAAAAGTTGTGCCTGAGCAAGCGTGCGAGGATAACCATCCAAAATGTAACCTTTTTTGCAATCCTTTTGTGACAATCTGTCTTTCAAGACCTCAAAAGTGATTTCATCTGGAACTAAAATCCCCTTATCAATCAAACTTTTAACTTTTCTTCCAAGTTCGCTTTCTGTTTTCACAATGGCTCTAAAAAGGTCACCTGTTGAAATTTGAGGAATTCCAAAGTCCTGCGTAATTTTTTTTGCAAGAGTTCCTTTTCCGCTGCCTGCGGCTCCGAGAAGAATAAGTTTCATAAGTCTTCCTTTTAAGGGATTTATTTGTCCCATTTTTTGCAGTGTTCTGCGAATTTTTGTGTGGTTTTTAAGCCACTATGCTCACAGCGGGGCTTTTGCCCCACTGCTAAAGCCGTGTTAGTTTAAGAAACCTTTGTAGTTTCTCATCAGCATTTGCGCCTCAAGTTGCTTGTCAAATTCAAGCGCAACACTAACCAAAATCATAAGCCCCGTTGAACTAAATGCGTTAATAAGAACGCTCCATCCAATTGAATCACCAATTGCTTTAAATGCAAGTGATGGGATGAGGGCAATCAAAGCCAAGAAGATTGCACCGAAAAGGGTTATTCTTCTTGAAATTTTCTTCAGATAATCTGCCGTTGGTTTGCCGGCACGAATTCCTGGGATGAACCCGCCTTGCTGCTGAATTCTTTTTGAAACATCTTCTGGGTTAAATGTGATTTGTGCATAGAAGAACGAAAATGCCAAAATGAGAAGTGCAAGCAAAACAATGTAAAGCCAACTGTTTGTTCCCATATATTGCTGATACCAAGTGCTTTCAGGCCAGAAGATTGAAATGATGAGTTGTGGGAAAGTTAAAAGTGCACTTGCAAAGATGATTGGGATAACACCCGAACCATTAACCCTGATAGGTATAAAGGTGCTTTGTCCACCATACATCTTTCTGCCCTTAATTTGTTTTGCATACTGAATTGGGACTCTGCGTTCTGCCCCATCCACAAAGACGATAAGTCCAAAGATGAGAATAACGGCAACAATATAAAGCACAATTGTCCAAACCATAGTGATATCTTCAATTGCAAGTTCAATTGCTGTTTTGATTGAATTTGCGCTTGATGATAAGATACCAACAAAGATGAGCATGCTCATCCCGTTTGCAACGCCGAGGTCTGTGATTCTTTCCCCAAGCCAAACGGTGAACATACCACCAGCAACAAGAATAAGCACAACGCCAACTCCAATAAGCCAAGTTGGAGCGCCACTCCAAAGTGCGTTGCCTGCATCAAGTCCATCTTTATATGACACGACAATGCCGACAGCCTGCGCTATTGAAAGCACAAGGGCGGCAATTCTTGTATAGAGGTTGACTTTTCTTCTGCCGTCTTCCCCTTGTTTTGACAACCTTTCAAGCGATGGAATTGCAACTGTTAAAAGTTGAATTACAATGCTTGCTGTAATGTAAGGAGAAACGCCAAGTGCTAGCACTGAACAATGCTCTAATGCACTTCCGCTTATCATATTCATGATTCCAAAAATGCTGAAAGAGTTTGTGAAATTGTTTTCACCTTCCAAAATCTTTGAAATATCAAAGCCTGGAATAGGCAGCCAGCATCCAAGACGATAAACAAGAAGAAGAAGTAATGTTAAGAGCAGTTTTCTTCTTATATCTTTTATCTTAAAAGCGTTGAAAAGGGTTTTAAACATACCTTTTACTCCTCAATAATTTTTCCGCCTGCTTTTTCAATTTTCTCTCTAGCGGCAGCAGTCACTTTGCTCGCTTTAACAGTTAGTGGCTTTGTCAGTTCGCCTTTGCCAAGCACTTTAAGTCCATATTCCTCAATCTTGCCGACAAAACGGTTTTCATAAAGAAATTCGATATCAACTTCAGTGTTTGGTTCAAGAACTTCCAAGTCACCAACATTAACACAAGAGTATCTCTTCTTAAAGTTGTTGTTATTAAATCCTCTGATAGGGATTTTTCTGATCATAGGGATATTTCCGCCTTCAAATCCGGCTTTAACCCCTCCGCCACTTCTGGCATTTTGACCTTTGTGGCCTTTTCCACTTGTTTTGCCAATGCCGCTTCCAATTCCGCGACCGACCCTAACCTTTTTGGTTGTAGCGCCGTCAGCAGGTTTAAGTTCGCCAATTTTCATCTTTACCTCCTACTCTTCCACTTTAAGCAAATGCTTAACACGGAAAATGCTTCCTCTTATGCTTGCATTGTCAGGCAAAACTCTGGTTTGACCAAGTTTTTTGAAACCAAGCGCCTCAATGATTTTTGCTTGATTTTTGTTGTAACCGATTGTGCTTCTTATCCAAGTCACTTTAATTGTTTTCTCTGCCATAGTTTGCCTCCTATATTTCCTCAGGGTTCTTGCCACGGCGAGCGGCAATTTCCTCTCTGGTGCGAAGAGAAATAAGACCGTTCATGGTTGCTTTAACAGCATTGATTTTGTTTGTTGAACCATGAATTTTGGTAACAATATCTTTAATTCCTGCAAGTTCAAGCACTGCACGAGCGCTTCCGCCTGCAATCACACCAGTTCCGGGTTTGGCTGGGAGCATTAAAATCTCTGATGAGCCAAATTTGCCGATAACTTCGTGAGGGATTGTGCCATCAACAACACGAATAAGGTGCATGTTTTTTCTTGCAATGTTTGTTGCTTTGTCAATGGCAGCTGGAACTTCGGCTGACTTGCCAATTCCAATTCCAACATTGTGTTTTCCATCACCAACAACAACCAAGGCTGAGAAACGAAGAGTTCTTCCGCCTTTAACAGTCTTGTTGACTCTGCGAACGCAAACAAGTTTCTTGTCAAACTCGCTCTCTTCTCTAGGAGCGCGGCGGTTTTCTCTAGGTTTTTGTTCGGTTTTCTTGTCTTTTTTGATTTCTTCCATCACGCTTTCCTCCTAAAATTTCAGACCGGCACTTCTTGCGCCTTCTGCGAGAGCCGCAACACGCCCTGTGTAAATGTAGCCACCTCTGTCAAACACAACTTCAGTGATTTTTGCTTTCTTTGCTCTTTTTGCAAGTTCCTCACCAACAAGTTTTGCTTGTTCGGTTTTGTTTTTGCCTGCAAGGGCTGGAGCAAGTGCTTTTTCAAGTGAAGATGCACTCACAAGTGTCACTCCCTTTTCATCATCTATGATTTGTGCATAAATCTTATTGAGTGACCTGTAAACGCAAAGTCTAGGCCTTGCAGAAGTTCCAGAGAGGTTTTTTCTGACTCTTGCATGACGAACTTTGCGCTCTGTGTTTTTATCTTTTACGCCTATCATGATTTACTCCTTACTTTTTGCCTTTGCCTGCGGCTTTTCCGACTTTTCTGATTACAACCTCATCACTGTATTTAACACCATATGCGTGATATGGCTCAACAGGACGAAGGTCGCGAATGTTTGATGCGAATTGACCAACTCTTTGCTTGTCAATTCCTGTGATTTTGATTTCTGTGATTGATGGGCAAACGGCGTTCAAATCTGATGGAATTTCCACTTCAATAGGATGTGAATATCCAAGGTTTAAAACGACTTTTCTGCCGTTTACTTGTGCTTTGTAACCAACACCATTGATAACAAGTGTTTTTTCAAAGCCATCATGAACACCTTTAACCATGTTTGCAACAAGCGCTCTGTAAAGTCCTTGTTTTGCATCAGTTTCTTGCTCATTGTTGTTTTTGATGAAGTGGATGTGTCCATCTTCAATTTTCAAAGTGATTTCTTTATCAACAACCTGAGTCAGTGTTCCTTTTTGTCCTGAAACAGTGACAACTCCGTTTGCGAAATTTACATTAACGCCCTGTGGAATTATAACTGCCCTATTTCCAATTCTTGACATCTTTGCCTCCTTACCACACGAACGCAAGCACTTCACCACCGACATTAAGATTCCTTGCAATCTTGTCGGTAACAATGCCTTTGTTTGTTGAAATTATTGCAATTCCGAGGCCGCTGATAACATAAGGAATTTTGTCAGCAGGAGCATAAACTCTAAGACCTGGCTTTGAAATTCTCTTCAAGCCTTGGATTATGCTTTGTCCTTCCTCGTCATATTTGAGGGTTATAACAATGTCATTAAATTTGCCGTTTGGCTTTACCTCATAAGAGGTGATGTAGCCTTCTTCAAGGAGAATTCGAGCAATTTCTGTTTTTTCTTTTGACGCAGGAACAACAACATCAGCATGCTTTACTTTGAGAGCATTTCTGATTCTTGTGAGCATATCTGCGATTGCATCTGTTGAACTTACCATTATTCTCCTCCTTTTACCAACTTGCCTTTTTAACACCAGGAATTTCACCCTTGTTTGCAAGTTCTCTGAAGCAGATTCTGCAAATGCCGTATTTCTTCAGCACTGAGTGAGGTCTGCCACAAATACTGCAACGAGTGTATTCTCTGGTCTTATACTTTGCAGGTTTTTGTTGTTTTTGAATAAGTGATTTCTTTGCCATATTTCACCTCTATCTGCTAAAAGGCATCCCAAGTGCCTTAAGCAATGCTTTGCTTTCTGCATCAGTTTTTGCAGTTGTCACAAAGCCAATATCAAAACCTCTGATTTTTTCAATTTTATCATAAGAGATTTCTGGGAAGATAAGTTGTTCTTTGATGCCAAGTGAATAATTTCCTCTGCCATCAAAGGCTTTGTCTGACACGCCATGGAAGTCTCTAACTCTTGGAAGAGCAATTGAAACAAGGCGGTCAAAGAATTCATACATTTTCTCGCCACGAAGCGTAACTTTTGCGCCAACTTTCTGTCCTTCCCTGAGTGAGAAGTTTGAAATTGATTTTTTAGCAACAGTTGCAACTGGCTTTTGTCCTGTGATAACTGCAAGTTCATCAAGGGCAATATTAAAACTCTTTGAGTTGCTCTTTACATCACCAAGTCCAGCATTGACAACAATTTTGACAAGTTTTGGAACTTCATTGATGTTTTTGTAACCAAACTCTTTGATAAGCTCGGGAACAACTTCTTCTTTATAGAGTTTTACTAATCTATTTTGTTCTTTTGCCATTGTGTTTTCTCCTACTTAGAGCCTTCAGTGGTTTTCGACTTTTTAGGTGCGGTTTTTGTTGTTGCTGTTTTATTCGCCGCTGACTTTGTCGCAGTGGTCTTTGTTGCTGCAGATTTTGTTGCCGGCTTTGTTGCTGTGGTTGTTGTTTTAGCAGCAGCCTTTGTCGCTGGCTTTGCATTTGTGTTCTTTGCAGCAGGTTTTGTCGCCTTCACTTCTTCCGCCTTTGGAGCAGTTTTTGTTGTCTTAGTCTTTGCCTTAGTTTCAGGCGCTTTTTCTTGTGCAACTTGCTTATTTTCCGCTTTTTGTGCTATTTTTTCAGCTTTTTTAGCCTCTTTTTTAACTGTTTTTGCAAATTCTTTGTCGAGGCTTGCTCCACACTTCTTGCAAGCACGAACATTTTTGCCTTCAATTTGCTTGTGGCTAACTCTTGTTGCCTTTCCGCAATTTGGACAAATTATCATAACATTTGATGCCTCAATAGGTGCAGTCTTTTTGATAATGCCGCCTTTATCTTGTTGAGATTTTGGTTTTTGATGTTTTGTCACAATATTAACATTTTCAACTGTGATTTTGTTTGCTTTTGGGCTTGTTTCAAGAACTTTCCCGCTCTTGCCTTTATCCTTTCCAGCAATAACCAAAACATTGTCACCTTTTTTGATATTCATATCTCTCTCCTTTAAATAACCTCAGGAGCAAGGGAAATGATTTTCATGTAGCCCTTGTCACGAAGTTCTCTGGCAATAGGCCCGAAAACACGTGTTCCTTTTGGTTGTTTTTGATTGTCAATGATGACAGCGGCATTGTCATCAAATCTGATGTGTGACCCATCTGGACGGCGAAGACCTTTGCTTGAACGAACAATAACAGCCTTCACAACATCACCTTTCTTAACTGAGCCACCAGGAATTGCTTTTTTAACAGAAGCAACGATAATGTCACCAATATTTCCACTTCTTCTAAAAGAACCACCAAGCACTCTGATGCACATGATTTCTTTTGCACCAGTGTTGTCGGCAACTTTTAATCTTGTTTGAGGTTGAATCATATTTGCCTCCTACTTTGCTTTCTCAATGATTTTAACAAGACGGTAATACTTGTCTTTGGAAAGAGGTCTGGTTTCCATAATCAAAACTCTGTCACCAATTCCGCACTCGTTATTCTCATCATGAACTTTGAATTTTTTTGTTTTATGAACGACTTTTTTATAGATTGGGTGATTAACACGAGAGGTTATTTTAACAACAATGGTTTTATCCATTTTTCCTGCACTTACAACCTCACCAATTCTTGTAAGTCTTGAATTTCTATTTTCCATTGTGACCTCCGTTTGCAGAAGCAAGTTGTTTTTCTCTGATAACCGTTTTAACTCTTGCAATTTCTCTTTTCACATTTCTGATTTCAACAGGGCTTGCAAGGTTTCTTGAAGCGTTTGAAAAACGAAGATTGAAAAGTTGCATATTAAGTTCTTTGAGTCTTGCATTAAGTTCAAGTTCAGATAATGTTTTAATTTCACTTATTTTCATCGCTCTCACCACCTTCAACTGGTATTTCTTCCTTCTTCACAAACTTTGTTTTGCAAGGAAGTTTGTGTCCAGCAAGTCTGATTGCTTCACGGGCGACATCTTCTGGAATTCCTTCAATTTCAAAAAGAATTCTGCCCGGTTTCACAACTGCAACCCAAAATTCAGGTGCTCCCTTACCGGAACCCATACGCGTTCCAAGAGGTTTCTTTGAAACAGGTTTGTCTGGGAAAATTTTAATCCAAACTTTACCGCCACGCTTGATGTGACGCGTCATGGCAATTCTGGCTGCTTCAATCTGATTTGATTTTATCCAGCATGGCTCAAGTGCCATAATGCCATATTGTCCGTAAGCAACAGTGTTGCCGCGTGTGGCTTTGCCTGTCATCCTGCCTCTGAAAACTCTTCTTCTTTTAACTCTCTTTGGCATTAACATTATTCTTGTCCTCCTTTTTCAGACGACTTTACAGGAAGGATATCACCTTTATAAATCCAGCACTTAACACCAAGTTTGCCATAGTTTGTGTAGGCCGCTGCTGTGCCGTAATCTATATCAGCCCTGAGTGTATGGAGAGGAAGAGTTCCTTCCATATAATGCTCTGACCTGTGGAGTGTGTTTGCACCATCAATAACACCGCCAACCTGAACTTTGCATCCCTTTGCGCCGGCTTTCATAACTCTTTGCAGAGCCATTTTAAGCGCTCTTCTCCACTGAACACGCTTTTCAAGTTGAGAAGCAATGCTTTCAGCAACAAGTGTTGCATCAAGGTCAGGCTTTTTAACTTCCTTAACATTAAGGATAAGTTGCTTTGTAGGTCTGATGATTTTTGTGATTTCTTTCTTAATTCCTTCAATACCAACACCTTTTGCACCAATAATCATGCCTGGCTTTGCTGTGAAGATGTTGATTACAAGTTTGCCCTCTGTCCTTTCAGTTGTAACTCTGGAAATTCCGCAAGCATTGTATTTTGATTTGATAAATTTCTTAACTTTTTGGTCTTCCAAAAGATTTGGAGCAAAATCTTGTTTTTTTGCATACCAAGTTGCGTTCCATTCTTTGTTCACGCCAAGTCTAAATCCAATTGGACTAACTTTCTGTCCCATTTTGCTCCTCCTTACTTTCTTTCATCCAGCACAATTGTAATGTGCGAAGATTTCTTTAAAATTCTGTCTGCTGAGCCCTTTCCTCTTTGCATAATTCTCTTAAGAATTGGTCCTTGGCAAACATACGCTTCTGCAACAAACAAATTGTCTGCACTAAGCCCTTTGTTGTTTTCAGCATTTGCAATTGCACTTTTAAGCACTTTCAAACTTACTTCTGCTGCTGCATTAGGCATGTTTTCAAGTATTGCTGATGCTTCTGAAACATTTTTGCCTCTAATAAGGTCGAGGACAATTCTAACTTTTGAAGGACTCATCCTGATGTATCTTGCCTTTGCAAAAGGGCGTGTGTCCTTTTCTTTGGCTCTTTTTTCAGCCTTTTGTCTTATTCTTGTAGCCATTTTTCACCTCACCTTATTTCTTAACAGCCGTTTTGGCTGCCTTCTTTGCAGCGTGGCCTTTGTAAGTTCTTGTTGGAGAAAATTCACCAAGTTTGTGTCCAACCATATCTGCTGTGCAATAAACAGGGATGTGTTTTTTGCCATTGTGAACAGCAAATGTGAAGCCAACAAACTCAGGATAGATTGTTGAAGACCTAGACCAAGTTTTGATAGGCTTTTTAACCCCAGACTCTTGCATTTGTTTTACTTTTTTAACAAGAGATGGATGCACATAAGGTTTTTTTACTTCTTTCTGCATATTACTTTCTCCTAATTAACTCTCTTAACCATCAAGCGGTTAGAAGAATTTTTTCTCTTTCTAGTCTTAAGACCAAGTGCAGGTTTGCCCCATGGAGTCATAGGTGACTTCATGCCGACTGGGCTCTTTCCTTCACCACCACCATGTGGGTGGTCGTTAGGGTTCATTGCAACACCACGAACTGCAGGTCTAACGCCCATGTGACGCTTTCTTCCTGCCTTTCCAAGTGAAACAAGTTCATGGTCAAGATTGCCAACTGTTCCAATTGTTGCACGGCAAGTTAAAAGAACTTTTCTCATTTCGCCGCTAGGCAAACGAAGTGTTGCATATTTGCCTTCTTTTGCCATAAGTTGAACAGCACTTCCAGCACTTCTTCCAAGTTGTCCACCCTTTTTTGGTTGAAGTTCAATGTTGTGGATGATTGAACCAACTGGGATGTTTGCCATTGGAAGAGCGTTTCCTGTTTTGATTTCAACATTTTCACCACTCATAACACTGTCGCCAACTTTGAGTCCAAGTGGAGCAATGATGTATCTTTTTTCGCCGTCTGCATAAGAAAGCAAAGCAATGTAACAGGTTCTGTTTGGGTCATATTCAATGCCAACAACGCGTGCAGGGATATCATCCTTGTTGCGTTTGAAGTCAATGATACGATATTTTTGTCTGTTTCCGCCACCTTGATGACGAACAGTTATTCTGCCTTGAGCATTTCTGCCGGCATTTTTCTTCTTAACAGCAAGGAGAGATTTTTCAGGCGTCTTTTTTGTGACTTCATCAAAGTCTAAAGTTGTATAAAATCTTCTTCCGGCTGATGTTGGTTTTGATTTTACGATAGCCATTTTATCCTCCTTTTGTTATGACAGGCTTTCAAAATAAGCGATTGACTTTGAGTCCTTTGTCAAAGTTACGATTGCTTTTTTGAAATCACTTGTTTTGCCGACCGACCTTCCGGCTTTTGTGTTTTGAACTTTTGTTTGTCCTTTCACAATCATTGTGTTAACTTTTTCTACCTTAACTCCGAACAATTCTTCAACTGCTTTTTTAATTTCAGTTTTGGTTGCCCTTTTATCAACAACAAAAGAATAAACTTTTGCTTGAATTCCTGAGTAACTTTTTTCAGTAAGGAGTGGTTTTTTGATGATTTTGTAACTTTCCATTATTCTGCGTAAGCCTCCTCTATTGATTTAATAGCCCCGCTTGTAAGGAGAACTGTTTTGTTTGCAACAACTTCGTAAGTTGAAAGTGTTTTAACATCTTCAACATTGAGAGAAGAGATGTTTTTAACAGCACGAAGTGTTTCTGCATGGTTGTCTTGCCCAACAACAAGGGTTTTGCCTGTCAGACCAAATGCTTTAAGGAAGGCATTTGCGTCCTTTGTTTTTCCAGAAGCAATTTCAAAGTTTTTAAGCACAATAATCTGTCCGAGTTCCAATTTTCTTGAAAGCGCTGTAAGAAGAGCCAATCTTTTTGCAGTTTTGTTCATCTTCTTGGAAAAATCTCTTGGTTTTGGTGCGAAAACAACTCCGCCACCTGTGTATTCTGGAGACTTTGTTGAACCATGACGAGCACGGCCGGTCTTTTTCTGCCTCCAAGGTTTCTTTGCGTGTCCCCTAACTTCACTTCTTGTGAGAGTGGACTTGTTGCCCTGCCTCTGATTTGCTTCATAGGCAACGACTGCTTCGTGAATAAGAGGTTCGTTGTAAGGAAGAGCGAACAATTCGTCATTGAGTTCGATTTCGCCAACAACGCGCGCAGTCATATCATAAACTTTAACTTTTGCCATTTGTTACTCTCCTTTTACAGCCTCGCGGATTGTCACAACTGAGCCCTTAGGTCCAGGCACGCAACCCTTCACAAGCAGAACGTTACGCTCTGCGTCGACTTTGACAACTTCAAGATTTTGAATTGTAACTCTTTCGCATCCATAATGTCCCGGCATGTGTTTGTTTTTGAACACTCTTGATGGAGTTGAGTTAGCGCCCATAGAACCAACCTCTCTGTGAACAGGTCCTGTTCCGTGAGTCATTTTCAAGCGTTGGTTGTTCCACCTTTGAATAACACCGGTGAAGCCACGCCCTCTTGTGATGCCAATTGCATCAACTTTGTCACCTTCAGCGAAAATTCCGCATCCAATGACCTGACCAACATTGTAGTCAGAAGTGTTTTCAAATCTCAGTTCCCTAAGAATTCTGCAAGGTTCAACGCCTGCCTTTTTGAAAACACCAAGTTTTGGCTTGTTGAGGCGGTTTTCTTTTTGCTTTCCGAAAGCAACAACAACTGCATCATAGCCATCTTTTTCTTGCGACTTGATTTGAACAACACTGCAAGGACCAGCCTCAATCACGGTCACAGGAATAACAGTTCCGTTTGCACTAAAAACTTGTGTCATACCAAGTTTTTTGCCTATAATTGCTTTTTTCACTTAAGTGCCTCCTTACAGTTTAATCTGGATGTCCACACCTGCAGGAAGGTCAAGCTTCATCATAGCGTCAACGACCTTTGTGGATGGACTGATTATGTCAATTAATCTCTTGTGAGTCTTGGACTCAAATTGTTCACGACTGTCCTTGTGCATGTGTGGTGAACGAATAACGGTCACGATTTCTCTGTCCGTTGGAAGTGGGATTGGACCAGCAACTTTTGCACCATTTTTTTCAGCAGCCAAGATGATTCTTCTGCAAGCCTCATCAATCAGCGCATGTTCAAATGATTTAAGTTTAATCCTGATTTTCTTTGTTGCCATTGTTTTTCCTCCTAGTTTTGGCTATACTGCCTTATTCCACTGCCTTGAAACACCTCTTATACACGCATCCGGGTGTTTCATGCTGTCAGGCATTAAAAAATGTGGTTTTCAGGTCAGCCGCCTGTGTCATGCACAGACTTGTCCGCTTAAGTTCTCTTTGATTGCCGGTAACCAAAGTAACCTTAGGCATCAACCCAATTACACAGCATAGTTATATTAACATATTAAGGATTTTAAGTCAAGCATTTTTCAAAAGAAAAATTAAGTTTTTTATAGTTCAAAATCTGTGGATAACTTTTTTCTAAACATAGGTTTTAACAAATTTTTGGCGAAGTGAATATATAGGAAGAAAAGGAGATTTGTATGCCTTGCATTAATGACAATAATAACGGCTTTTACACAGGCCCTTATTATCCAAGACCATTTTTTATTGCACCAGAAAATCAAAGTGGCTCAAACAATGTTGTCAACCCTGCCCGCTCGGAAGAATGGGGCTTTTTTGTTGGTCTGCCAACAACGGTCGCAAATGGCGGAACTGTTCCATTAACATTAAACGCAAGCACAGGAACTGCAGTCAGCCAACAAAACGCTGGGGTTGTCAGCATAACAACGGGCAGTTATCAAGTGTCTTACAACATCACCGCATCCTCCGCCACCGACCCAATGCAATTTGGAGTTGAACTTAACGGCACAATCCTTCCATTCACAGTGGTGACTGCAACAAGCGGCGGCTCAGATGTCACGCTTTCAAACTCTGTCATCATCACCGCGCCATCAAACTCGACATTAAGACTTGTCAACTTGACGGCAGGAAATGCAGATGTGGCAATATCGTCAATGGCGGTGACAAAACTTTTAAATTAGTCAAAATTCTCTTTCATTTTTTGCGGCGGCAGAGTATAATGAAAATGAAAAAGGCATAGCCTAAATATATCAAAAGGAGGGACAAAGTATGGACTTGGGTGAATTCAGAGATTTTAAAGAAGCATATTGGAAAATGTTTGAAGAATCCGGAGATATAAATCTTGCGCGTCTTTTGATTGAAGAAGAGGGCTATGCCAAGCAAAGAGAACCTCACGAGGAGGAATTATTTAGATAAAATGGCAAGCACAAAAGTCAAAGCCCTTGTGATTGAAGCCAAGGACAGCAAAGAAAAGGACAAGCAGGTCACCCTTTATTCCCTTGAAGAAGGCAAACTTTATGTATATTTTAAAGGTGTGCGCGGTGACAAAGCCAAGATGAAAGCAGGCAAAGAGATTTTCACCTTCGGCGAATTTGTCGTGGAAGAAGGAAAGGCAAATAATATTGTGACCGAAGCGAACATAATTGACAGCTTTCTCCCCTTGCGTGAAAATTTGGACAAATATTATGAGGCCTGCTCTTGCATCGACATTTTGAAAAAGATATCAAACACATCAGACCCTGTCCTGTTTTTAGAGACCATCAAAACGCTCAAAGCCATCTCTTATGACAATTCGCCAAAATATTATGCACTTATAAAATATCTGCTTTCTATTTTCAAAAACATGGGCTACAATTTGGATTTTAACACCTGCTCAAGTTGCCACGCAAAATTGACAGGGAAAAAATATCTCAACCTTGACTATGGCGAAATAGTTTGTGCAAATTGCAGACGCGCCACCTCAGTAGAAGTCAAAAATGAAGCGCTCTCCGCCATGAAGCTTATCTTAAACACCGACTACGACCGACTTCACACACTCAAACTTGGTGGCAACGGCGAAGTCAAAGCCCTCAATATTCTCTCAGAAAACTTTGAGTGGCGATTTAATACAAGCTTCTTTATGGAATAAAAAAACAAGGCTTATTTGCCTTGTTTTTGTTGTTTTTTTGCTTTCTTGTAAGTCTTGAGGACAAAATCTTTGTTTTGTTTGTAATCCTCATCCAAGATATCCATTAATTGTTCTGTGCTTATCATATCGACCTCCTATATATCCAGTTTATCGAGAGTATCGCCAACGACGTCTTTGCTTATGCCAAGGATCTTTTGCATAGCGATTGTAGGCACTTCTGCTTGAATGGCGCCGCTCATATTTTGTGCAAGACTTTCCACTTTTTCAGGCATAGAGCCAATTATGTATCGAGACATCTTTTTAATGTGAGGCAATGCGTTTCTAACCTGTTCGGCGGTTTGAATACCCATTTTGTCCAAGTCCGTTGCAAAAGTTTCTACCATTTTGGCATAAGTCACAGAATGCCTTGCATTCTCTGGACCTAACATTGACAACGCTAAGTTTACTGAGGTATAACTTATAGCAGCGCTTAATGTGCCATCCAGATTCAGAAGCATCTTCATTGGCAAAGTTCCAAATTCCGACGTGCTGGTTTGACCATTTTTTAGAATGTCTTCTTGCACTTCGGTAAACTTTGCACTTTTGCTAAGCAGCTCCAAAACCTCCTCTCTTTCTTCTTCGCTTTTCCACCATTGTTCTGACATGTGTTTTTCCTCCTTTTGCAAATTTACTTGATTTGTGGATAACTTATCCACATTTCTTTGCTTTTTGCCACAAAAATAGTATACTCCAGCCAGCCAGCCAGCCTTGTCAAGGTTTTTTTTGAAAATTTTTTAAATTTTTGTTATGTCCAAATTGTGGAAAACTTTTTTGTATGCAAATGTATTTTTTTGTCCATAAATTTCATGGAGGAAAATTGTATGAACCCATTAAAAGTTAAAACAAAAGAAGTCGACAAAAACAATATTGATTTTGAAAGGATGTATCCAAAGGCTTACAATAAAAATAAAACAAGTCCCTACACAAAAACACGTGTCATTTTGCTCAACGGGACAGAATACGAAAGTGTATGGTTTTTGCATCAATTTGCAAGACACTGCAATAATGATGAAATCAAACGCGCAATTTCAGTTGTCCGAAATCAAGAGCAGCAACAACAAAAGCGCATCGCCTGTCTTAAGCCCCTCAACGAAAGCATTTTGGAAACGACAATTGCTTATGAGCAACTTGCAATCGACTTGACTGCGACACTTGCTCAAAATGATGTGAGCAAGAACAATCGTGAAGCCTTGAATTTTGCACTTTTGGAGGACTTTGACCACCTTTATCGCTTCAGCAATCTTATGCTTTTGGATGTCAAAGGCGCAAAGCCTGATTTTTTAGTCGGCAAATTCACGGAAATCACACCCGGCAGGCCGACTCTTGCACATTATCGCTATCCTATGGATAATGTCAAAAAACCTATGACGGCAGAAAAAAGCGACCTATACTCATGCCTTGTTGCAAACATTATTACTGCTGCCGAACAACAGACAATGAACTATTATATGAATATCAGTCAGTGGTATAAAAATGATTTAGGTAGACGCCTTTATGCTGAAATTGGGATGGTCGAAGAGGAACATGTCACACAGTATGAAAGTTTGAAGGACCCAACCCTGACCTGGCTTCAACAATGGGTGCTGCACGAATACACCGAGGCATATTTATATTTCAGCGCTCTTTCCGAAGAAAAGGACAATTATATCAAGAAAATTTGGCAAGAGCATTATGAAATGGAGTGCGCTCACCTCGCCCTCGCCTGCAAAATGCTGACCAAGTTTGAAAAAACTTCTGTTTACTCACTTGTTGGCAACGGCGAATTTCCAAAACTTTTAACGCTCGGCACAAATAAGCAATATGTTCGTGATGTTTTGGAAAGAACCATTTTGCTAACCGGCGACAGACAAAGCTATATTGACATCATGCACCTAAAACCGAACGCCGATTTTTTCCTTTATCAAGATGAAATGATAAAAAATGATAAAAAAATTGCCAGCCATGAAGTTATTGCAAAAGTGATTGAAAAATTCGGAACTGACTATCGCTATGAGGACAGCCCTAACCCAGTGAAAGCCCTGCAAAACCGCAAAAAAGACAACACAACTTTGGCAAGAAAACAAAAATAACCGCTTAAAGCGGTTTTTTGGTTTGCCCTGACGCAGTTGCATCTTCCACCAGACGCGTTGCAACGCAACACATGAGGCTATATCAAGCCGGGCGAGTTTGCTTGCAAGGACGAGCCTCGGTGTAGATATATCTTCCACCAAATCGCTTGCAACTGCAAGCCTTTTGCTGAAAGCAAAAGAAAAACACGGCAACAAAAAAAGTTTGAAGTGGAAGTATTAGACAAGGAGAAAAATCTTGCTTGCAAGGGATTTTTCGACGCAGTCGCATCTTCCACCAGACGCGTTGCAACGCAACGCATTTTTGCCAAATGCAAAAAAAAACACGGCGTTGCCGTGTTTGTCTGGTGGAAGTTATAGGGCTCGAACCTATGACCCTCTGCTTGTAAGGCAGATGCTCTCCCAGCTGAGCTAAACTTCCATTTGGGAATGCATGAATAATATATCAAATTAAAAAATCTTTGTCAACAGATTTTTCAAAAAAAATAAAAAAGCCTCTATTAAAAGAGGCCCTTTATATTTTTTAATCAGCAAGTGTTATTGAAATATCCAAAACAATTTGTGCTTCAGTTTGAATTGATTTTGCGTATGTTGCCATAATCGCTTCCAAAGTGAAGTTCTTGTAATCTGCTGCAACGCCATTGTATGGTCTGTTATCTCCTGTCACACCTGTTCCAGAAATGTTAAGTGTGTAAGATGTAATTTCTTTTCCAACAGTAAACTCTTTGATTAAATCTTCCATTTTTATGGTTGAAAGCATTGTGTTGTCGTCAATAACCTTTGTATCATTTCCGCCGCTAATTATATTCCAGTTGATTGTCAAGGAAGCAAATGTCCACTCCCAAACGCCATCAACTTCAACATCAATTGTGCCAGTCACGCCTTTGTTTGCAAGAACAGCATTTAAACCAGTGTTTGCTTTTTCTGCATCAACAAAGAAGTTATCTTTGAACTTGTAGGTCTGTCCATCAAGTTTAATTCCAACAAGTTTATAGAAGGACATTACATGGTTTGGAAGTTTGTCTTTATCAAAACCAGTGATAACATTGTAAACAAATTCGTTTGAAATGTCTTCAGTGTGTTGTGCGTCCTTAACAATAAACTTATATTTTGCTTGTTTTTGTTGTTCAAATTTAACTGGAACAATCTCAAAATTCAAAGTGATTTCTGCATCTTTTTCAATTGCAGTTGTCACTGAAGTCAACAAGGTTTCCAAGTTGGTGGTTTGATAGTCGCCCGCCAAAGAAAAGGTTCTCTCAGTTGATGTTACACCTGTTCCAGAAGCAGAAACAGTGATTGAAGCAACTTCACCAAGACCTGGGATTTCTGCGAAAATGTCGCTAACTGTTTTTGTTGTGAGCATTGTGTCTTTGTCAATTGGAATAACATCATTATTGCCACCTCTTACATTCCAAGTGCAGTTAAGAGATTTGATGTTCCACTCCCAAATGCCTTCAACATTAACATTAACAATATCTCCCATGCCCTTTCCTGCAAGAACTTTGTTAATGCCGCTTTCATCACTTGCGCCTTCAAATTTATTTTCATTGAACCTGTAGGAAACTCCGTCCAACTTTATGCCAACAAGTTTGTATAAGGAATCATACTTGTGTTTTGGAAGAGTTTGAGCATCAAAACCGCTCAAGCAGTTGTAATCAAAGGTGTTAGGAGTTGTTCTGGAATCTGTAACACTGAACTTGTAATTTGTGTTTTTCTGTTCAATGTATTTTGCAGTGAATTCATAGTTTCCAGCACCAAGAGTAAGTTTATCTCCCGGCTTATAGTCTTTTCCACCATTGGTCCAGCCGTTAAATTTATTCCAGCCATCTTTGTAATAATCACTGCCAGTTTCCAAAGCGCTGCCAAATTTTGCTTCTGAAACAGTTCTTGTAACTCTTTCGCTTGTAGCACTCTTTTCAACATAGGTTATGTTATATCTAATCAAACTAAACTTTACTGTAAGTGTAACATCCTCAGTAAGTTTTCCGCTGAAGGTGTATGATGTGGAATTAGGCACTGTTTGTGAAGAATCAATCCAAGTTGGAACATTGTAGCCAACGCCTGGAGTTGCATCAAAACGAACGCCGCTGATATCCTTTCTCACATACCAAACATTTCCATTGTGGTTTACTAAATTTGCAAAATTGTCATTAACTTTGATTGTTGCTTCAGTAGCCCCTGCTGCTGCAACTTCGCTGACAGGAACATCATATTCAACATTGATTGTTACAGAATAAGAATCATAAGGTTTGAAATTAGCAACAACATTTAATTCCTTTGCATTAGCATTAAAGCTTTCACCTTCAATTGGTTGGCCATTTAAAGTCCAGCCAGTAAAATCATATAAGGTTGTTGCGGCAATTTCAGGCTTTTTAAGTTTAACTTCTGCACCAGCCTGAACATACAAAACGCCATCTTTGTTAATAACATTTGAGTTTTCTTCATATATGCCAAGAGTTACGCCCTCAAGCCCTGCTGGGTTTGTTGACAACTTGATTGTGCTAAAATTGTAAGCGTCATGCACAACTGTAAAATGTAAATTTTCGTTTACAACTGTTTTGTATGTAACAGTTCCATCACCATTATCTGTCACATCTTCAAGAGCATTTCCATCTGGATATGAATTAACTATTCTTCCGTTTGTGCAATAGTTATCATTCAACTTGAAAGAAATTGTAACTTCATCACCCTTTTTCACTTTAACTTTGGTTGTTGCGGTGTTGCTTTCATTTTTGTTAACAAAAATTGTTGTGTTTGCAATTCCAAGGTCATTGTTTGTGATAACCGAGTCAACAACAACTTCATAACCATATACAGTCGAAAGGCAAATTGCACTTCCAACAATAGTAGCAGCAAAAACAAGAATTAAGCCGCAAATTGTTAATATCTTTGCAAATGTTTTTGACATGTACCCCTCCTAAGTTATACTTAGTATACCACTTATTGAAAATAATTTCAATACCTTTTTTGATATTTTTTTATTATTTAAGCACAAAAATTAATTCAAAATATCCTGTACATTAATAATATTTTTGCAAGTCTGTCCGGGAAGATGTTTTGCCGAGCAAAACGCACGCAGTCGCGTGCAGAACACTGCTCAAATAACATCAAAAAACCGACCTCGTGAGGTCGGTTTAATGATAATCCAGCAGTGTTCTATCTTCCCGGACCGTTGCCAGCCAAGTATTTTCGACGATGAGAAGCTTAACTTCTGTGTTCGGAATGAGAACAGGTGGGACCTTCTCTCTATCGCCACTGGATATGGTATGATTTCAAGCGAATGCTTGGAAACATCAGTTTTTTCTCAGAATTTTAGAACTCTGACAACTACATAACAGAACTTTGTGCTATAAATCCGTGATTAAGCCCTCGACCTATTAGTATCGGTCAGCTGAATGCATTACTGCACTTACACCTCCGACCTATCAACGTTGTAGTCTACAACGGGTCTTACTAACTTATGTTATGGGATATCTCATCTTGAGGTGGGCTTCACGCTTAGATGCTTTCAGCATTTATCCCTTCCATACATCGCTACCCTGCTATGCCACTGGCGTGACAACAGATGCACCATTGGTATGTCCATCCCGGTCCTCTCGTACTAGGGACAGATCCTCTCAAATATCCTACGCCCACGATAGATAGGGACCGAACTGTCTCACGACGTTCTGAACCCAGCTCGCGTGCCAC
>CANPWN010000002.1 GCA_947584415.1 uncultured Clostridia bacterium
GTAGAGGTTTGTGCCAAAGGTTGAGCGAAGTTTGTGAGGGGAGATTTTTTTAAGTGGTGTGGCTTCGCGCGCAAATTTTTTAACGAGGTTTTCGACCGCTCGTGTGCATATTCTTTTCTTTTGCAGGCTGACAAACATTGCGTGCTCTTCGCTTTCAATTCCCATGGTGGCGCGTTTTTTCAGCCACACTTTGAGTGCATCAGCAACTTCTTCGGAGAAATATAAAACCGTTTGATTTCCACCTTTGCGTGTAACTTTGAAAGCGTTTTGTGAAAAGTCAAAGTCCTCAATATTAAGCCCAACACACTCAGAAATACGAATTCCTGTGCCTAAAAACAGGGTGACGAGTGCGTTGTCACGCTCTTTTGTGTTGGAGTTATAAGCCTTTTGGTGTTTTGTGAAAGTGTTTGAACTTGTCACTGCGTCAAGCATACGGCTAACCTCGTCTTGCTCAAGGCGGATGATTTCCTTATTGTGCAGTTTTGGGGTTTGAACTTTGCTTGCAACATTGGAGGAGATTAAATCATGGTTAAAAAGATACTTAAACAAACTCCTCACAGCCGCAAGTTTGCGTGCTTTTCCGCGTTCGCCGTTTTTTATGACTTTGCCGTCCATTTCATAGTAACTGAGGTGCGACAAAAACTGCTCAATCTGATTTGACTTCAATTTGTCCAAATCTTGAAGGGTGATTTGCGACTTTGGTTTATTTAAACACTCCGAAAGATAGTCAAAGAAAATGTTAAGGTCCATGGCATAATTGAGACGAGTGAGTGAAGATGAATTGTTTTCAATGCCAATAAAAAAGTCATAGCAAAAGTCAGGAAGTTCTGCTGCAGACGCGCGAATTTTCTTTTGATTGTTTAGGTCGCGTTTTTCAAAGTAAGTCAAACTTGTTTTCATAATTTAATTATATCACTCTAAGATTATTTTGTAAAACAAATTAACACACAATATATTGTGTGTATTATGTTAGAATACCAACTATTAAAATTCTAAAAATTTGTAAATAAATCAATATATTTGACTTATTTTTGCATTTAGATTAAACTAAATTGAATATGTTGGAGGAAATATGATTGATATTGCAATTCTCAGGGTCGACCCAGACCGCGTTAGAGCAAACATTAAACGCAAATTTCAGGACAAAAAACTGCCGCTTGTTGACGAAGTTTTGCAGTTGGACACAAAAAATCGGGCTTTAAAAAAAGAGGGTGACGAACTTAGAGCAATGAGGAACACTCTTTCTTCGCAAATTGGCATGCTTATTAAGTCCGGCAAAAAAGATGAAGCGGAAAAAGTTAAAGCGCAGGTCAGCGCAAACAACCTTAGAATAAACGAACTTGAAAAAGAGCAGCAAGACATTTCTGCCAGAATTAAGCAGATTATGATGACAATTCCAAACTTTGTGGCTGATGATGTGCCTGTTGGCAAAGATGACAGCGAAAATGTGCAACTTGAAACCTTTTTGGAGGCAAAAGAAAAGCCTTTTGATGTGCCTTATCACACCGAAATTCTTGAAAAACTTGGCGGAATTGATATTGACAGTGCAAGAAGGACATCTGGACAAGGGTTTTATTACTTGACTGGCGACATTGCAAGACTTCACTCGGCAATTTTGACTTATGCGCGTGACTTTATGATTGACCATGGCTTTACTTATGTTATTCCGCCGTTTATGATACGCAGCGAAGTTGTCAGCGGAGTGATGTCCTTTGACGAAATGGACAACATGATGTATAAAATTGAAGGCGAAGATTTGTATCTTATTGGCACAAGCGAACACTCCATGATTGGCAGGTTTATGGACACAATCTTGGATGAAAAATCACTTCCACTTAAACTGACAAGTTACTCGCCATGCTTTAGAAAAGAAAAAGGTGCTCACGGAATTGAGGAGCGTGGAATTTATCGTATTCATCAGTTTGAAAAGCAGGAAATGATTGTCATCTGCAAGCCTGAGGAAAGCGAATACTGGTATAACAAAATGTGGAATTTGTCCGTTGAACTTTTTGTTTCCATGGGTATTCCTGTTCGCACGCTCGCATGTTGCACGGGTGATTTGGCGGACCTTAAATACAAAAGTCTTGATGTTGAAGCATGGAGCCCAAGACAGAAAAAATACTTTGAAGTTTGCTCTTGCTCAAATCTGACAGACGCCCAGGCGCGCAGGCTTGGAATTAGATATAAAACTGATAAAGGCATGGTTTATGCTCACACTTTAAACAACACCGTTGTAGCGCCACCAAGGATGCTTATCGCTTTTCTTGAAAACCACTTGAACGCGGACGGCAGCGTCAATATTCCGGCAGTTTTGCAGCCATATATGGGCGGAAAAACCAAAATCGAAGTCAAATAAGGAAAGAAATAATGAAAGAAATCTCAAGAGGGCTTATTGAGTCCATTGCAAATTCAGATAATGATGATTTTGTTTATGAAACCGACCGCAAAGTTAACGCGCTTGTCAGTCTTGCTGTGGAAGATTTGTCACGCTCATTGCCATTTGTTTCGGTCAATAATTGCGTTTTACAGCCGGTCAATGAACTCTTTTGCGGTGCCGCAACTCCTGAGAGCGAATATGTTTATTTTCTAGGTTTTGACAGCCCACAATTGCAGTTAAATTGCATGGAATACAATGATTTTTGGAAAAAACTTAAAGAGAGATTCATTTACGCTTGGAACGCTTCAAAAAAGCAAAAAAGGATGTCAAAACGCAAGCGACGCAAAGAAGAGGAAGCCATGGAAAAGGCCATGGAATACAAAATAGACACAAAAAAATACAACATGGACACTCTTAAAGTTGATTTGCAAAAGGCATTTGCCAAAAACCTTTCACAAACAAGTTTGGTTTATAATTATGACAGATTTTTGAAAGTTATTGGCCGTGATGATTTTGGAATTAAAACACAAATTTTCATATATCCATGCATCTGGCATGATACTGATTTTATGTTTTTCATAAACAGAAAAAAGGGCTTTTACAAAATAAATTTTGACACGCGTGCCAAATTGTTAGACGAAAAATCAGAGCAAGTTGGGGATATTTTCACTCAGATGGTTATGGTTTTCAATTCGTTGTTTAGAGCCACTTTGCAGTATGGCGCGCTGCCAAACGAACTGTTTTTGGAAAGTTTGTTGTATAACACGCCAAATGAACTTTTTAAAGGCAAAGATTTGTATGAGGTCTTTTTAAAGATAGTTAATTATTTAAATCTTACAGATGTAAGCAAATTTAAAAGCATTGTCAACCCAAATCTGACGGTTATTGAAGACAAAGCAACAAAAAACAACCAAGTTGCATTTTTAAAGTTCTTAAATTCTATAAGTAAGTTATAATAAAAAGCGTTGCCATAAAAAGCAGCGTTTTTTATTGAAAAACCGGTATTATAAAATAATTATGAAAAAATAACATAATACACGCGTTATTACCCGCATAATACCACTATCTATTCGCAAAACCTGTCTTTTGCGAATAGATACGGATGTCAAAATGCGGGTAATTTTGTCTTTCCTACCTTAATTTTAGGGTTAAAATAAGACTTCATAATAGTGGCTATTATGCTTCATAATACCCCCTATTTTGTTTGACAAGCGTAATTATTAAGTTGTATAATGCAAATAAGAAGGTGAAAATATGGATGTTTTAGCAAAAGGACAACTTTCTTACATGATTCTCTCCTGCCTTAGCGAGAGAGATATGTATGGTCTTGAACTTATTGATGAAATCAAAGCGAGATATGATGTTGAAGTTAAATTGCCAAGTTTATATTCCAACATTAACCGCATGAAAGAGTTAAAATACATATATTCCTATCTTAAGGAAAGCACCAAAGGGCCAAAATGCTCTTATTCTTCTATCACTGAACTTGGAAGAACTGAATTTGAAAAACTTAAAGAAGAGTTTGAACATTTGAAAGCATCTCACACTGAGCCAGTGAAAGAAAAACCGGTTGAAGAAAAACCAGTTGAAGAAAAAAATGCTTTTGAAGATGCAATTTTGTCTTCTTCCCCTGAAACAGAACCAATAGAGGAAGAAGAGGAAGATTACAGCGACTTTTTCAATCTTGATGGTGACAGCGAAGAAACAGCCGAGAAGACTGAGGCGTTGCCACAAGAAGAGAGTGACGAAGAAGAACAACCTGCCGAAGAGCCTGAGCCTGAAGAGGAAATGCCAATAGCGGAGGAAATTGAAAAAGAACCTGAAGAACCTGAGAAAGCAGAAGAAGGGCCTCTTTCCCCTGCTGAGCCAGAATATGAGGTGAACATCCTTCAAAATCAAACTGATGAGATGCCTCCTCTTATGGCCGTTGTTGATGAGCAAAAGCAAGAGGATAATGAAGATGTGTCTGAATACAATCAAAGGCTTTATGCTGTTGCCAAAGACTTCTCAAAGAACAAAAACAAACGCTCTTATTCTGAAAATCAAATTGAACTTGCCCTTTCAACTGCTGTAAACCGCTCTGAAGAAGAAAAACAACAAGATTTGCAAGAACTTAAAAGCGCCCTTATTTCATCACGCCAGGGACATTATGAAGAACTTAATATTCCTGCAAAGCCAGCCGCTGAGCAGCAACCAGCCCCTGTCAATGAGGAGAAAAAGGACATTGAACAGCCTAAGGATGATGGAAGATTTATCACCGACAGAATTGACGAGCAAGACATCCCAAAACCAAAGAGAATTGAACCAGCAAGACTTAATGTCACTCTGCCAAACTATGACAAGTCCTTGCCTGCCCCAAAACGCAACATATCAGTTGACCCAACAGTTAAAGATGTTAAGGCAAAACTTGAAAGCCTTTATGCAAAGGCAGAAACCAAGAAAGAAACTCCACAGGTTGTCACAACTAATGGAACAACTGAAACTTATGAGGATTTGAAGACTTATTACAAGTCGCAAGATGTGGAATTTAAGGTTTATGAGCGACCTGCAAAGAGGCCAAAGCATAACACAAACCTTTTGAAACTTTATGTCAGCTTGTTTATCTTTGCTCTTGTTGGTGTGGGCAGCGGAATAATGTATATGATATTCAGCCTTTGCAAACTGACAACTGCGACAACAAACTTTGTTTACTATCTCTTCCCTATTATTGCGCTTGTTTATGTTGTATACTGCTTTTACAACTATAAGACCATGGTCAGTCGAGTTCCAAACAAACTTTGGCATCCTGCCATTGTGTGGAGTGTGTTTGCACTTTTGGTTGTTGCAATCTTCCTCATAAATTACGCGTGCGGAGTTCCATTTAACCAAGTTTCAACCTATTTCTCAACAATTCTCGTGCCAATCTTCGCCTGCGCATGTGGAACAGTTGGGCTTTACTACTCCACTTTGTTTGCCCTCAAAAAATTTTGGAAATAGTTTGAATAATTTTCCTCTTTATGCAGATGATAGTAATAGGTCATGAAAACCATGACCGTTTTAAAGGAAAAGAAGAGAGTTTGATTACACCTCTTCTTTTTCTTTTATATTGTCTTTAAACGCGCTTTTTTCTTAGCCTTTTGATTAAATATGCCAATAGTTCATAGCAGAAAAATAAAGCAAGCAGAATAAGTGAAATATAAAAGATGACAAGTTCTGAGCCAGCGAAAAGCAGACATACGGCAAGAATTATGCCACATGCAATAAGGCTTCCCACCACGACTGCGACAAAACCTTGCCAAGTTTTTAAGTTGCTAAGTCCCCCAATCACGCTGCCACTCCAAACACCTGTCATAGGCAGAGGGATAGCAACAAACCCTGCGAGCAACAACATTTTCTTAAGAGTGTTTTGTTCTTTTGAAAGTTTGGCTAGTTTTGAGGAATATCTTTCTTTAAAGAAGTCATCAAAAAAACGGCCTTTTATTTTTTTCGTTAAAATGATGACTGGATATGCTGGCAAAATGCTGCCCAAAAAAGTGCAGAAAAAGGCAAGCGCTGGATGAAGTCCGAAGGACAAAGCGAAAGGAAGTGCCGCCCTTCCTTCAAGTGCAGGAATCATGGCAAGAATTATTGTCGCCAAAAAAAGATTGTTGCCGAAAAATGACGCAAACGCTTGCAATTTGTCACCTCCCCAATAGTTTATGTTATGTCAAATTTTGTTATACATTTTTTGATTTTACTCTTGCAAATTTCGGCTTTATATGGTATACTCCAATCTTGGAGGATACTATGAAAACAATAAGACACATTTCAATTTACAATATGCCAAACTTAGAACAAGCGACAAGGCAGTTTGCTTATCTTTTTTCCAAAAAATATGATACGCACTCCTTAATTTTGGACGAAGCAGAGAAAAATCACATGAGATTTGTTGACAAACTCGACAGTTTGGGTGCTTTTAATAACCCTGAAGACAAGGTCATTTTCACTCACCTTCGCATTTTGTCCCGCGCATCATATTTTGATGGAGCACAATTTGATTTGAAAAACTTTTTGCAGTATGTTGCAAACTCTGAGGAACGCCCTCGAGTGCTTGCAGATAAATATAAAAGAGAAGTCTTGTCGACTAAGCCAGAAAGATACATTAACTATGTGACAATTCCAGAATTTCTTGCAATTTATCCAGAAGGCAGAATTAAGGGTGTTGCTTGCAATGTGACAAAGGCAATTTATAAAAATTATTTTGACCTCACAGATGCAGAAATTGACGACGCAGATTATATGATTATGACAACAAACAAAGAGCCTATCCGTCCTGCAAACAAGAGCGTTGCCGCGTTTATTGAAGAGCATACTCCAATCTTCGCGAAAATCAAAGATACCATTTCTGGATATGACGAATTTGATTTGTTGCATGACACACTGCTTAAAAACCAAGAAGAAAACAAACAAAAAGCAGAAAACGAAAAAAAAGAAATGGCTGCAGAACGCGACAAAGCACTTGAACTCAAGGAAGGCTTTGAGGCATATCTTTCAAAGGAATTCGAGCAACTGCCAGGCCATGAAAATGTTGAAAGTATTTTAAGGCAAAACCTTCAAGCAACCGAAAACAGAATTGAATCATATCAGCGTTTATTTGACGGGGCAAAAGCATTAGAAAGCAGATATTCATATCTTTATGATTCCTTCACCCCTGACCCACACGAATATCTTGTGGACAAAATGCCAAAAGAACTAATAGATTAATTTGGAGATGAGCATGAAAAGTAAAAGTGAATATTTAGAAAAAAAGATGAAAGCAAATCTTGAAAATATCCAAGGCATTATTAGCACAATTATGTCAACAAAAGAGTATGAAAGGTATGTCAATGACGAAATTGAAGCACTTTCAAAAACCTATCCAAAGAGTGATGAAACTTATGAGGAAATTGAATCTCTTAAGACACAAAGAAATATTCATCACAGGTGCATAGAGTCCCATCTTGATGTTCTTGACAATAATGTTTTAGATTTGTATAACGACTGCAACGAATATGTTGCTTTGACTGGTGGAGATGAAACTTCGGAGATGGTTGAAGATTTCTTGAGAGATTATGAGCAGTCAGATTTGGCAGAATAAAAAAGAAGGCACTTAAGCCTTCTTTTTTCATTACTATTTTGCAGTTTCAACGAACCTGTTTTCACGGATAACATTGACTTTGATTTGCCCTGGATATTGCATTTCGTCTTCAATTCGTTTTGCAATATCTTTTGCAAGGAACATTGCATCATTGTCTGAAATTTCATCAGGTTTGACAATGATTCTCACTTCTCTGCCAGCCTGAACTGCAAACGCTTTGTCAACACCTTTGAAGGAATTTGAAATCTCTTCAAGTTGTTGCAGGCGCTTGATATATGCCTCAAAACTTTCCCTTCTTGCACCCGGTCTTGATGAGGATATTGCGTCTGCAATTTGCACAATAACCGCTTCAACTGAACGGAATTCAACATTGAAATGATGTGCCTCTATGCAGTGAACAACTGCTGGGTTTTCCTTATATTTGTTTGCAAGGTCAACGCCTATTTGAACATGAGTGCCTTCAATTTCATGGTCAAGCGCTTTGCCAATATCATGCAAAAGTCCACCGCGTTTTGCTATGTTTACATTTGCCCCAAGTTCAGTTGCAATTTGCCCTGCAAGTATGGCAGTTTCGATGCTGTGCTTGAGAGCATTTTGTCCATAACTTGTCCTGTATTTAAGTCTGCCAAGCACTTTGATAAGTTCTGGATGAAGGTTGTAAATTCCAACTTCCTCGCAGGCCTTTTCGCCAGCCTCTTTGATTGTTTTGTCGACTTCTTTGGTCATCTTTTCAACAATCTCTTCAATTCTTGTTGGATGAATTCTTCCATCAACAATAAGTTTTTCCAAACTCAGTCTTGCAATTTCACGCCTGATTGGGTCGAAAGATGAAATTGTTATGCTCTCTGGTGTGTCGTCAACAATAAGTTCAACTCCGGTCGCGCTTTCAATTGCACGAATATTCCTGCCCTCACGACCGATTATTCTGCCTTTCATTTCGTCTGTTGGAAGCGGAATAACTGACACAGTCATTTCACTTGTAAGGTCGGTTGCACATTTTTGAATTGCACTCGCAACAATGTCACGCGCTTTTTTGTCGCCCTCTTCTTTTGCCTCATCTTCAATGCGTTTGATGATTTGGCCTGCTTCTTTCTTTGCATCTTCAGTCATTGATGCAACAAGCATTGCTTTTGCGTCTTGTTTGCTAAGCCCACTGATTTTTTCAAGCTTCTCCATCATCTCCGCTTTGATTTGCTCTTGCTCTTCAAGTGATTTCGTAAGTTTCAATTTTGTTTCATCAATGCGCTTTTTCTCTTCTTCAATTTGGTCAGATTTTTTATCCAAAGAAAGTTCTTTGTTTTCGACAAATTTTTCACGCTCAGTCAATCTTTCCTCAGATTTTTGGATTTCTGCCCTTCTTGACTTGAGTTCGCCTTCCACTTCTTCACGATATTTATGTCCGGCCTCTTTTGCCTCGAGCGAGGCTTCCTTTTTTATGGTCTTTGCTTCCGCGTATGCCTCTTCGATAATACGAACAGCGTTCGATTTACTTTTACCGATTTTTTTTGTTGCAATTAAAACGTAAAGCCCGATGCCGCCACCAATTCCGACAGCAAAGCATACAAGCGCAATCACAACGGCAATTGCAGGAGCAATAGCACCAAACATGCTTATGCTCATACTTTTACCCCTTTTTTTAATCTAATGAGATGCCCAATGCAAGTTTTTAATTATTTTTGACATACCCACTCTTTAACTATACACTAAAATTTGTCCATAAGTCAAATAAAATTGATATAATAAAAAAAGTGAGGTGTTCTCACTTTTTAATCTTCATATGGCAGTCTGTCAAAAGCATTTTCTTCATCATTACAATCATCTGAGATGCCGTCAAAGTCACTAAAATCATCAACTGGCAAAGTTTGATATGGTGCTTGTTTAAGGCTTGAGTAATGCCTCTTATACTCTCTCGCCTGAGTTTTGAGCAGCCCAGCAAAGCCGTCATTTAATTGCTGATGCTCTTCCACATACATGTCCCTTAAAGCAGGATAATCATTATATTTGTTAATCTTTTTTTCAATCCTGTCGAGTTCATCAAGCATGTAGTTAACATCAAGTTTGCCGTCATTATAGGCATAATCAATTTTTTCCTCAATTGACATCTCTTGCTTTGGGCGTTTCAAGAAAAATTTAATTGTCCCGTTGCAACTGAGTTTTCTTATTTCCGCAGGCCTAAGTTTTATGCCCATTGAATTGTAATATTCAATTTCACTCTCCAAATAATCATAAGTGTGTTTGTTTTTTCTTTTCATCATAATTCCCTTTTTTAAGTTATGTTATTTTATCACGAGAGTGCATCCTTGTCAATATCAAAACTTGTATTTATTGAAAAAATCTTGTCTAAACTCGACAAATCTGTCCTCTAAAATTGCTTGCCTGCACTCAGATGCAAGATGTGTCAAAAAGTGCAAATTGTGGATTGACAAAAGTGTTGCTCCCAGCATTTCACCGGCATTGATAAGATGGCGGATGTATGCGCGAGTATAATGTTTGCAAGCATAACAGTCACAACCCTTTTCTATAGGTGTGAAGTCCTCTTTAAATTTTGAGTTTTTGACAACAAGTTTGCCTTCATGCGTGAAAGCCGTTCCGTTTCGAGCAATGCGCGTTGGCAGCACGCAGTCCATCATGTCAACCCCTCTTGCAAAGCCTTCGACCAAACAATCTGGTGAGCCAACCCCCATGAGATATCTAGGCTGTTTCTTTGGCAAAACTGGATTAAGATAATCAAGGACCTCATACATAATTTCCTTCGGTTCGCCGACCGAAAGCCCGCCAATAGCAATTCCGCATTTTGCATAAGGTATGGCATCTAAAGCGCTTTGCAATCTCAAATCCTTATAAATATTGCCCTGCACAATTGGGAAAAGCATCTGTTTTGGGTTTTTGTGATGAGTATAGCACCTTTCAAGCCAAAGTTTTGTCAGTCTGTTTGCCTCCAAAGCCTCGCTAAATGGCGCGCCACCCTCTGAACAGACATCAAGTTGCATGATTATATCTGAGCCGAGCGCATTTTGAATATCAATACACTTTTCAGGGCTCATAAATTTCCTTTCGCCGCTTAAATGAGAGGCAAATTCAACCCCTTCATCTGAGATTTTTCTAAGTTTTGAAAGCGAAAACACTTGAAAACCACCGCTATCAGTCAATATTGGCTTTTTCCAATTCATAAATTTGTGCAATCCGCCCGCTTTTTTTATGATGTCTTCGCCCGGCCTAAGATGAAGATGATAGGTGTTTGAAAGTATAATTTGCGCCCCGAGGGTGTTGAGCATTTCTGGTGTCACACCTTTAACTGTTGCCTGCGTTCCGACAGGCATAAAAACAGGTGTCAGAATATCACCATGTGGTGTGTGAAAAATGCCGGCTCTTGCGCCTGTCTTTGGACACTCTTTGACAACTTCAAATGAAAATTCTGACATAATTCCTCCATATATTGTGTGTTTTATGACATAATACAACAAATATCTAGTTTTTTCTAATTAAAAAGGTTGAATCTCCAAACGAGAAGAAACGATATCTTTCTTTGACCGCTTCATTATATATTCTCATGGTTTCATCTCTGCCAATAAAGGCGGATACAAGCATGATAAGTGTGCTTTCTGGCAAATGAAAGTTAGTGATAAGGCAATCCACCGCTTTGAATTCATAAGGTGGATAGATAAAAATCTTTGTTTCTTCCTTTTTTGGAACAAAAACGCCGTTTTCTATGCTGCTTTCAAGCACGCGGACACTTGTTGTGCCGACCGCAATAATTCGTCTTCCCTCTGATTTGGCCTTATTGAGCCTGTCAGCGTTAGTTTTGCTCATTTCAAAGAATTCTGAGTGCATTTCGTGTTTTAAAATGTTATCCTCTTTGACGGGTCTAAATGTGCCAAGTCCGACATGCAATAATACCTCAATTATTTCAACCCCCATCTCTCTTATTTTTTGCAATAGTTCGGGTGTGAAATGCAGTCCTGCTGTCGGCGCTGCTGATGAGCCTTCAATCTTGCTGTAAACCGTTTGATAGCGCTCTTTGTCCTTGAGTTTTTCGTGGATATAAGGTGGAAGTGGCATTGTGCCGACCTCACTCAGTCTATGCTCAAACACTCCGTCAAAGTTGAATTTGACCTTAACAATGCCATACTCTCCTTTTTCAATGATTTGGCAGTTTAGGTGCTCGCTGAAATGCACGCAGTCGCCAATTTTGAGGCGTTTTGTCGGGCGTGCAATGCACTCCCAGTCGGTCAAGTTTATTCGCTTGTGCAAAAGAATTTCTATCTTTGCCCCTGTTTCTTTAAAGCCATATAGTCTTGCTGGCAGCACGCGAGTGTTGTTTATGACAAGCACATCACCTTTTTTCAGATAGTCAGTTATGTCATGAAAAATCCTATGCTCAATCTTTCCATTGTCCTTATGATAGACGAGCATCCTGCTGCTATCACGCGGCTCAATTGGAGTTTGAGCAATCAACTCTTCTGGCAAATCATAATAATAAGTTTTTTTGCTTAATAAGTCCATGTTTTACTCTTAGTTGTTTGTTTTTGGATATTCGCGATTTAAGTGTTTGTAGGCAGGTTGCAGCGCCATTCTGCCACGCGGAGTGCGGGATATAAAACCAAGTTGAAGAAGATATGGCTCATACACATCCTCTATTGTTGATGCATCTTCGCTTATGGTCGCCGCCAAAGTTTCAAGTCCAACAGGCCCTCCGCCAAACTTGTCTATGATGGAGTTCAATATCTTTCTGTCAATGAAGTCAAGCCCGAGTTCATCAATCTCCATTATGTCAAGAGTTCGGTCGGCAATCTCTTTACTGATATGCCCTTTGCCCTGCACTTCGGCGTAGTCGCGCACGCGCTTTAAAAGTCTGTTCGCAATTCTTGGTGTCCCGCGAGAGCGTTTCGCTATCTCTTTGCTTGCGCTTTCGTCAATGTCAATGCCGAGTATTCTTGCTGAGCGTTTTATGATGATTTGAAGTTCCTCCACCGTGTAAAGTTCAAGGCGGCAAATCACTCCAAATCTATCTCTCAATGGATTGGTCAGCATGCCAGCACGCGTTGTTGCCCCTATGAGTGTGAAAGGTTGAATTTTAAGGCGCATATTTTTTGCTGAAGGACCTTTGCCGACAATAAAGTCAAGTGCGAAGTCTTCCATTGCCGGATACAAGACTTCTTCCACTGTTTTATGAAGTCTGTGAATTTCGTCAATGAATAAAACATCATTTTCGTTAAGGTTTGTGAGTATTGCAGCAAGGTCAGCGGCGTGTTCAATGGCTGGCCCAGAGGTGATTTTAAGTTGCGAGCCAAGTTCGTTTGCAATGATATGAGATAGCGTTGTTTTTCCAAGACCTGGAGGGCCATATAAAAGCACATGGTCAAGGCTTTCTTTTCGCGACTTTGCAGCTTGGATATAAACTGAAAGGCTGTCTTTGATTTTCTTCTGCCCAACATATTCGTCAAATGTTGTCGGCCTGAGCGAGTTTTCAATTTCAGCATCAGTGAGATTTTTTGTGCTTGTGATAAATCTATTGTCCTGTGTTTCCATTAACTTCTATACCCCCTAAGCGACTTTGCAATAATTTCCTCGGCGGTTGCGTTTTCTCCGGCGTTGCTCTTTGCAAGATTGTATGCCTCATTTTTGTTTACGCCAAGTGAGATGAGTGTTTCAGCGGCCATTGTGACAGCCTCTTCATCATAACTAAATGTCGGCTTATCTTCAACCATTATGCCGGCAAGTGAAAGTTTGTCTTTTAGTTCCAAAATCACTCTCTCCGCCGTCTTTCTGCCAAGTCCTTTTATGCTTGATAGTGTCTTTATGTCCTCTTTGACAATGGCGGTGATAAGTTCTGAAAGTGGCAACCCTGACAAAATTCCCATGGCGACCTTTGGCCCTATGCCAGAGATTTGAGTCAGTTTTAAGAAGAGTTCTTTTTCTTCTTGAGATGAAAATCCATAAAGGCTGACACCGTCCTCGCGAACTGACATATATGTCAAAATTTTAACTCTTTCACCCTCTGACGGCAGAGTTATGAAAGATGCGTGCGAAATGAAAATTTCATAACCGACCCCGTTGACATCAAGTAGCAAAACGCCGTCAGATTTCTCTTCAATTATTCCAACAAGAAATGAAATCATATTTTCTCCTTAAACTCTGTTTGTGTTAAGTAATGGACTTGTTTGTGAGTGTGTGAGTGCCACTGCAAGCGCGTCCGCCGCGTCATCTGGCTTTGGAACTTCTTTCAGTCCCAAAATGTTTTTGACCATAAATTGAATTTGCTTTTTCTCTGCCCTGCCTTGTCCCGTGAGCGCCTGTTTGATTTGCATAGGCGTGTATTCAAAAATGTTGCCGCAATATTTCTGTGCCACGAGCAAGATTATTCCTCTTGCCTCTGCCACAGGGATAACGGTTTTTTGATTTTTAAAATAAAACAGTTCCTCAATGGCGACTGCGTCAGGCTTATAAGTTTCAAAGAGCGAAATAAGCGCCTTTTCAATGTTAGAAAGCCTGATGGAAATGGAGTCCTCCTTTGGCGTTGTTATGACGCCATAGTCAACCACAAGACGCGGAAGAGAGGTGTCAATAACGCCATATCCAATTATTGCATAGCCTGGGTCAATTCCTAATATTTTCATGTTTTAATTTTAATAATTATGACCTATTTTGTCAAACGAATAGGCTTTATAGCAAAAATAAAAATCACGGAGCTAGTATCCGTGATTATTTATTGTTTAGACAATTTTTATCTATTCCTCTTCTTCGCTTTCAGGAAGGTTAACATTGTGGTAAACATTTTGCACATCATCCAAATCTTCCAAAACATCAATCATCTTTTGGAAAGACGCAAGTTTGCCTTCATCAAGGTCGACTGTCATGTTTGGAACAAGGTCAATTTCGCTTATTGCCACCCTGTAACCAGCATTTTCAAGTGCTGTTTTAACGCTTTCAAGGTCAGAAGGAAGTGTTGTGACTTCAATTTCATCATCAAGTTCAACAACATCCTTTGCTCCAGCATCAAGTGCGGCAAGCATAAGTTCGTCACTGTCAAGACCCCCTTCGCGAGGAATAACAATAACGCCTTTGCGTTCAAACATGTAACTAACACATCCGCTTGAACCCAAACTTCCACCATGCTTGTCAAATGCGTGACGAACATCACCTGCTGTGCGGTTTTTGTTGTCTGTCAGGCAGTCAACAATAACAGCAGAACCTCCGACACCATAGCCTTCATAAACTATTGTTTCATAATTGACACTTCCAAGTTCGCCAGATGCCTTTTTGATACTCCTTTCAATGTTGTCATTTGGCATATTGTTTTGCTTAGCCTTTGCAACAACCGCTCTAAGTGATGCGTTTGAGTTAAGGTCTGGTCCACCTGTTTTGACTGCAACAGCAATCTCTCTTCCTATTTTTGTGAAGATTTTACTTCTTGCAGCATCTGCTTTTCCTTTTGTGGCTTGAATATTATGCCATTTTGAGTGTCCGGACATATTTTACCTCCTTTAATTTTCGTGGGGACAACTAGAATTTTGACGCGTTTTTTTGTTGGGGTCCCCAAAAATGTTTCATTTTTGGGGAGAGGAGCAGCCAAATGCGGCCGCAAGTGATTGCTTTAGCAATCCGTCAACCGAATGCAGGCTGCGACGATGTTTTCCCCGCGGGACCCTTTTTCGCACCACTGCAAGGCTTGATACCTGCGCCTTGCAACGTGGTAAATGTGTTCGCATCATTTTCTCGCCGAGCAAAGCCCTTCTCCTCAAAAATGACGCTCCGATTTGATTATAAGCTATTGTAATTACTTCGTCAACCGAATGCAGGCTGCGACGACTCGCCGGGCTAAGTCCTTCCCCATGAAAGTGAGACTCCAATTTTTAATATTTAATGTTGCGGGGGCAACTAGAATTTTTGACGCGGACACGGAAACAAGATTTCCTAACCGCTAAAATTCGTTTTGCCGAAAATTTTATCTATTATTTAATAATGCCATTATGATGCTACCGCTGACGGCTGCATTAAGGCTGTCAATACCTTTGTGCATTGGGATTGTCAGTGAAACACAACAAATCTTTGAAATTTGCTCGCTCACGCCTTTCCCTTCATTGCCTATAACAATGCCGAGAGGCTCGTTTAAAGTATATTCAAAGATATTTTTGCCTTTCATATCCGTTTTTGCAAGTGTCAAATTTTCCTTTTTTGCAAGGGAGATGAATTCGTCCCTTAACATATTGTAAACAGGAATATTAAAAACTGCACCAGCGGATGAGCGAATGAGCTTTGGATTTGTCACTTTGACTCCGTCCAAGATGAAAACGCACTCAATCCCAAACGCAAGTGCACTTCTGATCAGTGTTCCTGCATTTCCAGGATCTTGCAAACCATCCAAGACGAGGAAGTTGTGTTTTGGCGTTTTCACAACATCTTGGTGGTATTCTAACATAACAACCACACCCTGTGGTGTTTTGACATCTGCGAGGTTTGAAATTACGCTTTTGGAAGTCAAGTATTTTTCACATGGCAAGTCCAAAAGTTTATCCTCACTTGTTGCAAGTGCCAAGATTGGCTTTGCGCCCTGTGAAATTGCGTCAGATATGATTTTTTGGTTATCTAAAAAAAGCAAAAAATCATTTTCTTTTTTTTGCTTTTTAAGTTTCTTGACAAGTTCTCCACTTGCCTTCTGCATTTAGGCTTTAACCTCGTTTACAAGTGCTGTGAAAGCCTGTGGGTCTCTCACTGCAATGTCTGCAAGCACTTTTCTGTTAAGGTCAATGTTCTTTGCTTTAAGTCCAGCGATAAATCTTGAATAAGAGATGTCGTTTTGACGGCAAGCCGCGTTGATTCTTGTTATCCAAAGAGCACGGAAGTCACGTTTCTTTTGTTTGCGGCCAATATAAGCATAAAGTCCGCTCTTCATCACCTGTTCGCGGGCAGACCTGTAAAGTTTTGACTTTGCTCCAAAGTAGCCTTTTGCTTGTTTGAGTATTTTTCTGCGTTTTTTAACTGCGTTTACTGTTCTTTTAATTCTCATACTTCACCTACCTTACTTTGCACCCAAAAGTGATTTGATATTGCTTGCGTTCTTGCCTGCAATATATGAACCCTTTCTAAGTTTTCTTTTTCTGTCATGTGGTTTGTTGGTCAAGAAGTGACCTTTTGTTGGGCGAGCAAATTTAACTTTGCCTGTGGCAGTGAGTTTAAATCTCTTTTTTGCACCGCTGTGTGTTTTTTGTTTTGGCATAATTCTTCTCCTTTTATTATTTTTTCGGGTTTACAACCACAATAATGTTTTTTCCGTTAACTTCTGGCTCTTTGTCAGTTGTGCCTGCCTCTTCAAGAAGAGAAACAAAGTTTTTAACAACATCAATGCAAGTCTTTGTGTAAGCCTGCTGTCTGCCCCTCATCCTGAGAGTCACTTTGACTTTATTGCCGTCAGCAAGAAACTTTTTGGCGTTGACAACACGGTAGGCTATGTCATGGTCGGAAATTGTCATTGAAAGTTGAATTTCTTTAATCTCAACAAGTTTTTGATTGCGTTTGAGTTCCTTGTCCTTTTTGATAGCGTCAAACTTGTATTTTCCATAGTCCATAAGTTTGCAAACTCCCGGTTTTGCGCCGCCGCTGACAAGCACAAGGTCAAGTCCCCTTTCTTCAGCAATTTGTTGGGCCTTTGAAGTTGGCATTGTGCCAAGTTGTTGCCCTTCTTCATCAATAAGCCTCACTTCGTCTGCCATGATTTGTTCGTTGATTAAAAGTTCCTTAAAAATGGTCGTAATCTCCTTTCATAAAAAATGGTGGCAAGCATCTGCTTCCACCAAAAAAACACAAAAAACATAAAAAGATTTTAGAGTTTTTTAACGCGGTCTGAAATCAAGTTCGACCGGTGAGAAGTGGAAACTTCTGCTTCGACTTTGTGAGTATAGCATAATATAGAGGAATATGTCAACAGATTTTGACAACTTTTTATGATTTATTTTTATGAACGAAAAACATCTTTTCAATAATTCTGCCAAGCCGCAAGATGATTTTCTCTGCATTCTTGATGGCTCTGCCTTTCATGAGCGCTTTGAAGAGAATTGTTAACCCCGCAATTAAGGAACTAACCAGCGTTGTGACAATGAGTGCAAGTGATGGCGAAGAGAGATTTCTTGCTATGGACAAGGTGACACATGCACCGCCCGCGCCAGAGAGAATACCACAGATGTCCCCGACAACATCTGCACAAAATGAACACACCTTTTCGGAATTTTTTGTCAGCTTGAGTGCAACCTCGCTGCCCTTTGTGCCCTTCTCCATCTCCCTTTTGAAAAAATCCTCGTCTGCGCTCGCCACCGCTATTCCAATCATATCAAACACGACCGCTATGAAGATGAAAATGGCAATAAGCACGCACGCCATAATTGCCCCGAGCGAAGAGAGAACACTGTGGCTCAATAGCGAAAAGAGAGATGACAAACACATGGCAAGCACAAACATCTTAAATGCCCAGCGATAACGTTTGAATTCAAGCGAATTTGCCTTTGTTTTGCGGTCCTTCATACAATAAGATATTGTATTTTGTGTTATAAAATGACAAAAAACTTACTTTTCTAATCATAGAAAAGTAAGTTATAAAAACATAACATAATAGCCCTAATACACAATGATTTCATCAAGTTTTTTGGTCAGGTTGTCGTCGCGAGCAAAGATTTTCTCGCCGGTTGCACGCAAGGTTATTTCATAAGTTCCCTCTTCCAAAGTCTTTGGACTTATGACAATACGCACTGGTATGCCCATAAGTTCGCTGTCAGTCAGTTTGATTCCTGCTGATGTGTCGCGGTCGTCATACAAAACCTCAAAGTTTTCGGCGGTTAGGCGTTTATAAAGTTTTTCAGCCGCTGCTTTTACTCTTTCATCGCTCATTTTGAGTGGGCAAAGATAGATGTGCCATGGAGCGACGCTCATTGGCCATGAGAGTCCCTTGTCATCGCTGCTCTCCTCTGCAAGTGATGCAATCAACCTGCCTATTCCAATTCCATAGCAGCCCATGATAGGATTTACGAGGTTGCCGTTTTCGTCATGGACAGTGAGTCCCATTGTTGAAGTGTATTTTGTGCCAAGTTGGAAGATGTTTGCAATTTCAATTCCATTTTTAATCACTAGTTTTGCTCCGCAGATAGGACATTTGTCGCCTTCGGCAACTTTTGATAGGTCATAGAATTTTTCAGGCTTAACATCGCGTGTCATTGAAACACCTTGATAGTGATAGCCCTCTTTGTTTGCCCCTGTCACAAAGTTTTCAAGCCCTTCCAAAGATTTATCAAAATAAACTTCCATCCCTTCTTTGAGTGGCAGGTCTACGCAACCTATGTTGCCTTTGACAAGCCCAGAGTCTTCCAAATCTTTGACTGCAACTTCACCGCCGACAAGCGCACGAAGTTTTGTTTCATTTACCTGTCTATCACCGCGAATGAAAACTATAATTGTGCGTTTGCTGTCACCAACAACGGCATAGCAAACTGCCTTTGCACATTGTTTTGGAGATTTGTTAAGGTGCGAGCAAACTTCGTCAATCGTTTTTGCCTCGCCTGTGAAAATCTCCTGTTTTACACCGAATATGTGGTCATTTTCTTCCATAATGCCTGTTGCAACATCAACATTTGATGCGGTGTCGCATTCTGGACAGATAACAAGAGTGTCTTCACCTATGTCGGTCAAAAGTTGAAATTCATCAGCAACCTTTCCACCCATCGCACCACCATCAGAATGAACTGAGATGAATTTTTTTAGTCCAACGCGTTGGAAAATGCGGACATAGGCATCATAGACCTCTTTATAGTATCTTTCAAGGTCTTCTTGGGTCATGTGAAATGAGTATGCATCCTTCATTATGAATTCTCTTGCCCTTATAAGTCCGGCACGTGGGCGTGCTTCATCACGAAATTTTGTTTGAAACTGATAAATCATAAATGGCAGTTGGTCATAACTTTTGATGATGTTGAGTGCCGCATGTGTGGCTGCCTCTTCATGGGTCATACCAAGCACCATGTCATGTTCTTGACGGTCTTTAAATCTCAAAAGTTCGTTTCCTATTGCTGAATATCTCCCACTCGCATCCCACATTTCTCGTGGCATAACAACTGGGAAAAGACACTCTTGTCCGCCCACAGCGTCCATCTCTTCGCGGATGATTTGCTGAATTTTTGCGCTCACTCTTTGTGCCGGAGGTAGCATGGTGAAAATACCAGTGCTAACTGGTTTTATGTAACCTGCGCGCATGAGATATATGTGGCTTTTTGCTGTTGCATCTGCTGGTGCGTTTTTAAGTCTTTCACCTAAAAGTTTGGATATTCTCATTGCATTTCCTCCATTTTTAATTTTCCAAGTTCTTCTTTGATTTCAAAGATTTTGCCTTTTGTCACTTTGACTTGCTCATAGCAGAATTTTATAAGCCCAAGCCCCTCTTCAAAGAGTTTCGTGGCCTCATTTAAGTTTGCGCCTTCGTTTGAAAGCAAATCAACAATCTGAGTAAGTCTTTCAATTGCTTTTTCGTATGTCATTTTTCACCTCTTTTGGCTCGGCAACAACGCTGCCGTCAAAAAACCTTATGTTTAAATCTGATTTTAGCATTATTTTCCCTGCCTTGTCAACAACTTGACCGCCTTGGCTGACGACTGCATAGCCGCGCTTTAATATTTCATAAGGACTCAGTTTTTTAAGTGATGTTTCAAGCAGCCCGAGTTCATAGTCCTTGTTTGATAAATAACTGTCAATCTTGTTTGAAAATTTTTGCTCAAGCCTGTCAAGCGGATATAATTTTTGCTCGACAAATCTGTCAAGCGAATTGAGAAAGCCGTTTTTAAGCCGCTCGACGACCACGCTACGCTCTGCTTTCACTTGAGTGAGAAGTTCTGCAGCGGCGGATGGTGTTGGCGCTCTGAGGTCGCTGACAAAGTCTATGATTGTGAAGTCGGTTTCATGCCCAACTGCACTGACAAGAAATTTTTGGCACTCGGCTGTCGCTCTTGCGACCACTTCGGTGTTATATGCTGCCAAATCTTCAAGCGAGCCTCCGCCTCTCGCCACAACAATGACATCAATTTGGTCAAACGAAGAAAGTTTGTTTATTGCTTCGGCTATTTCAAATTCCGCACCGTTCCCTTGCACCTTGACGGGATAAAGGGCAATGTTGATTGACGGGTCGCGGCGGGTGGAAACATTGATTATGTCGTGTATAACTGCGCCCTCTTTGGAAGTTATGACGCCGATTGTTTTGATGTCCTGCGGAAAATGTTTTTTCCTCTCAGGAGCGAAAAGCCCTTCTTTTTCAAGTTTTTCCTTCATGAAGAGAAATTGCGCATAGAGGTCGCCTTTGCCTGAGCGTTCAATCTTTTGAACATTAAAGGATAGCCTGCCGCCTTTGATGTAATAATTCGGGCTGCCGGTGACTATGATTTTCTCACCCTCTTCAACTCCAACAAGAAGGCTTGGATAAAATGTGACGCAAGAAATCATGCCGCCTTCATCTTTTAAAGAAAAATAAACGGCATTTCGTGAAAGAGAAATGCCAGAAATTTCGCCGACAATTTTAATGTTGTGCAGAAGTTCTTCGGCATCAAAGATTTGTTTGATATAGGTTGAATATTGCGTTACGGTCAAAGTGTCAAGCATTATTTTATCCCCTTTTGTTTGACATAGGTGCTTAATACTCCGTTCAAAAATTTTGGGCCATCTTCGGAAGAATAAACCTTTGCAATTTCAATTATTTCATTTATAACAACAGCCGCTGGGGTTTTGAGATATTCAATTTCTGTGATAGCGACCATAAGTAGTGCGAGGTCAATTTTATGTAAGCGGTCAAAATCATAGCCGACAACCAGCGACCTTATGGTATCATTTAATTCCAGCTGGTGATTTACGCATGCAGAAAAGATGTCCTTTGCAAAGGACTTGTCCTTTTCTTTAAGTTCCTGCCAAAGTTCTTCGTCTTCTGGGTCAGAATTGAAAAACCTTTCAAACACAAGTTTGAACGCCAGCACGCGTGAGTCCCTTCTCATGCTTAAACTCCCGCATTTATTGGGTCAACAAGCACATCAACAACATGCACTGAAATGTTGGATGCCTTCATCTCAACCATGCCAGAGAGGTTGTTTTTGATGTTCTCTTGCACTCTGAACGCGAGGTCTGGAACGGACTCGCCAATATACACATCAACATACACATCCACTTTAATTGTGCCATTTTGTTCAAAGCGAATTTTAACGCCTTCATAGTCGCCCTTAGAAAACAACTTTTTATACCATGGCCTGAGTGAATTAGAAAGCCTTGCCACCCCTTTAATTTCTTTGGCCGCAAGGCTTACTATTGAATAAAGTATGTCTTTGTCACAAGTGATTTTTCCATCTTGATTATAAAGTTTTGTTTCTGCCATAACAACTCCTTTAAGTATAATAGCAGATTTTTAAAGTTTTGTCCAATTATTCAACAGGAATTACTTTAATATATTTGAGTTCTGTCCCAAGAAATTCTTGCACAACATCAACAATTTTGACAACTTCGTCTTCAGTAAGCACTTTACTGTCCACAAGCACATTGATATTTTTTGAACTCATGGTGATAACGCAGTCGTTAAAACCTATGCCTTTGATGAGGCCTTCAACCATAAGTTCGGTGTCCATCCTTGCAATAAGGGCTTCGCGTGCTTTGTTTGCACCGTCAACTGCATCTTTAGATGATGATGGACTTTCTGCAATGGCTTTGTAATATAAAATTGCCTGTTCCCTTCTGTCCTCTCTATCTTGACGATATGAGGCAAAGTAGGACATTGTTGTTGCTTGCGTTGGCACGGGTTCTTTTACAGAACTATTCAAAACAACATTAAGATAGCCTGTGACTCCCAAAAGCACAACCATAACTGCGAGTAAAATGATTTTTGTTCTCTTTTTCATAATGCATCTCCTTTTTTAATTGCCTGATAAGATTGTTATGTCTTCATTTGCAACATCCAAGACTGTTTGGACGGCTTCAATAAGTCTGAGTTTGACTGAAACATCCTTTGCTCCACTTGATGAAACAAGCACGCCTTTTATCACCGGATAGATTGTTTTTTCTATGACCGGCTTGCCGCCCACAAGCACAACTTGTTCATTTGTAACTTGGCCGGATGAGGTTTCTTTGACGGTTTTTTCTGTCACATAAACATATTCAAAACCGCCTTTCAAACTGACCATCACTTTGACCTTTCCCGCATCTTTTATTGAGCAAAGCAGCGTTTCAAGTTTTTCTTCAAGTGAGCGGGCATACGTTTCTTCTTCTGTTTGTTCGGCTGTGACAACCTCTTGCGTTTCATTTTGCTTTGTCGGAGAGCGAAGAAAGAGTAAATATCCCAAAATTATTACCGCCACAATTATTACGCATAGGCCTATTTGCGCTTTGCGGCTTGATTTGAATTTGTTAAGCATTTCTTTAATCTTATCTTTCAAATATAACCTCCTCTTCTTTGACAGCAGCGTTTCTTAAGATTATTGAAAGTAGTTCTTCTTGTATGTCTAAAATATTTTTATGTTTGGCCTTGTCCAATATGACTAAATTTTTCATTTCGACATAAATCGCTTTAATTTTAAATTCTTTTGAAAAATTATTACTGGAAACGCTGACTTCAACCCCTTCATAGCCACTCTGCTTGATTTGTGACATTATGGTATCTTGTATGGCCTGCGTTTTATAAATATTGTTTTGATAGATATAATTATCATCAATTTCATAAGTTTCAGAGTAGTTTAAGTTATCAAAATCAAAGGCTTTGCCGCTCACAAGTTTTGGCAGCGGCGCTATTATAACAAGCACAACAATAAAGGAGAAAACCGAACGGATATATTTGTTCAAACTTCCTTCTGGCAGGATGAGTTCAACAACAACCGACAGGCTTATTATTCCGGCTATTGAAAGTATCCACGCGGAAACAGACGAAAACATTTCTCCCCCTTTACAATATGTTTGCACTGCACATGACAAGCCCTGTCAATAGCACATACATAAAACTTACCGCAACAATCATGCTGATAAGCATTGTCAAATTTTTGGAAAGTGATGACACAAAACTCGCGACCTTTCCATCTCCCAGTGGTTCAATTATGCCCGCCATAAGTTTAAGCGAAAGCATGAACATGACAAGTTCTATTATTGGCGAAATAACACTTCCAACCAAAAGCAAAAGTCCGCAAACGCCAACTGCATTTTTGATAAGACTGGATGATGCCAAAACAATATAAAGTCCATCTGAAATGTAAGAGCCAACAATTGGGACATAACTTTTTATTGCAAACTTGGCTGTTTTTATAGAAAGCCCATCTATTGAGCCAGCCGCTATTCCTTGAATTGACGCAAAGCCAATAAATATTGTGAACACCAGCCCTATCACCCATTTGAACACCGAATTTAAAAAGGAGATAAACTTGTCAAGTTTGACATTGTTTGAAAGGTTGCTCACAAGACTTAGCGCCGTTGAAATTAAAAATATTGGCATGAGGAAAACGGTGAAAATGTTGATAATCAAATTTGCAAGAAGTGCCATGGCAGGCTGATAGACACTCACTGACACACTCCCACCCACAGCAGTGAGCATGGTCAGTAAAATTGGAAACACCGCATCCATTTGCGTCTTTATGCTTGTTATGGTTGAGGTTGTCACGGCAATCATGCGTGATACAATGGTGAAAATAAGAATTACCACAACGCCATAAGTCACAAAATGAATAATAGAGCCAATGGACTTGCCATTAAGATTGGGTTTTAGCGACTGAACCATGCCGCCCAATATTGAAACAGCAATTACGGATGCTATGATGGGAAGATAGGATAATATGCTGTCAAAGACAAGTTTTAAAAGTGCTTGCCAGATGGAAGTTGAATCATCAGCAAAGTCACCACTTATGATGGAAGAGAGTTTTTCCAAAAAGTTCTTCTCACCAAAGAGTTCTTTTGCTCCTGATGAGGATAAAATGTCATCAAGTTCATCCACATCCAAGTCGCCGAGTTGTTTTGAGATGGAATCATCCAAATCATCTTGAAGTGTGCTTTCTGCATAAACAGGTTGCGCTTGCACTATGCTGCCAACAAAAAATGTTGAGGACAAAACAATCAAACTGACAGCAATAAAAACAAACACTTTTTTCATGATGGCAAAAGTTCCATGACAATGGAAAGTATGTTTGTGATGATTGGCAGGCTCATGGCAAGAATGACAATCTTGCCACCAAGCAGGACTTTGTCCCCCAGTCCACTGCTGCCTGCGTCAGCACACATGCTTGCTGCAAATTCTGTAAGATAACCAATACCAACTATTTTAAAAACTATTGAAAGCAGCGAGGTGTTAACCCCCGTTTTATTGGCTATGGTTGTTATTATGTTTAAGGCGGAGGATAAGGAGGACATAATCATCACCATGATAATAATTCCACCCACCATTGTCACAATCATGGCAAAATCACTGCGAACAGGTTTTAATATGAGCGCAGCAATACAAGTTATAAGACCAATTCCAATGATTTTAAAAATTATGTCCATTATCCTTCCTATGAAAACGAAAACATGGCTTTTATTGTGTTAAACAAATCTCCTATCAAACTTAAAACCATAACAATCACAATTATAAGTCCAGCAAGCGTTGCAAATGTGCCAATTTCCTCTTTTCCAGTTTGCTTTAACACTTGGCTGACAACGGCTGTTAGAAGGCCAATAGCGGCAATTTTAAAGATAATCTCAACTCCCATTAAAGTCCTCCTAAATTAGCACCACTACCAAAAAGAGTCCAAGAATAATGCCAAGTTTAAAACATAATCCTCCATATTTTTTGTTGTCTTGCGCACATTTTGAAAGGCTTTCATCAAAGCGTTTGACAAAGTTTTGAATTTCTTTGCTCTGCCCTAATACATCACTTCTGCCAAGACTTTTAAAGAACAAAAACACCGTTTCCTTTTCTTCCGGTTTGAGAAGATTAAAGTTTTTGAACAAAACTTCCCCTGTAAGTTCACTTGAGCCATCCAAGTAAGTTAGAAAGTTTTTGTCTATGCCATAAAGATTTTTCTTTGTCTTTTCGTCCATGCTGAGAATTAAATTTTTAAGACGCTCTCTTGAAAAATTGATTTCAACATCAAGTTTTTGAGCAAACAATATAAGCGCCGAATAAAAACTTTGCCTTTTCTTATATTTCATTGAAAACAAATATCCGCCAGCCACACATGCTGCAAACAAAATTGCAATTATTATCCATTTCATATCACCACCTCATTATTCTGTTAAAATTTTCGTCCCAAATCCCTTCCATAGTGCCGGGGCCTTCCCGCATGGAAAGAACAATGTATCTTGAAAAAACTTTTTCCTCAATAATTTCTTTAAAGGCCGCTTTTTTAAGGAAACTTTCAAGATTGTCGCTATGTGTTGATGCCAAAATTTTGACGCCGCTGTTAGATGCAAATCTGACAGCCTCCATGTCCTCCCACTCACTTAATTCATCCGTCACAATAATGTTTGGCGTAAGTGAGCGTATGCCGTTTTCAAAACCAGTTTTTTTTGATGCAAAGGAGATGACATCACTGTATAATCCCAAACTTTTGCCAATGTTAAGTTCACCCCTTTCATCCAAAACCAGCACATTAAATGCCAAATTGCGGTCAGAGAGTTGAAAGACAAAATCTCTTAAAAAAGTTGTTTTGCCCGCCCCTGGAGGAGCAATGACAAGAGTGTTTAATATGCGGCCATCTTTGACAATGCTGCTGAAGGCTTTGAGTGAACAATTTTTGACTTCGTGTGGCACGCGGATGTTGATAGAAGAAAAGCCGGTTATGGTTTTTACCACTCCGTTTTCTTCAATAACATTGCCGCCTATACCAATTCTTACTCCCTCTGTGGTTGCAATAAATCCCTTTTTTATCTGTTCGCTGACAGAATAAATTGAACATTCGCTTGCACGAAAAATAATCTCTTCAATCATGGAGTTTGTGGCATATATTGCCTGAGAAAGCGAACGGGTTTTGCCATCCTCAGACAAAAAATACTTCTGCCCCATACATGAGAGAACTATGGGCTTGTCCGCCCTTAAACGAATTTCATTTAACGCGCCAAAACCGACTTTTCTTGAAAGAGGAAAGTAGATTTTGTCCGGTAATATTCCTTCCAGCATTCTCACCTCTTATTGAAGTGTATGAGCATGATGAAAATGATGATGTGTCGAAAAAAAAGTTATTATGAAGAAATAAAAAAACTTCGAGTGTCAATCTCGAAGTTTCAAAAAACTTTCAACAATTTCAAGTTTAACAAAAGTTGATGGATAAACTGAAAATGGAACATCCTTGTGTTATGCTCTTGACATGTAAGAGCCATCACGCGTGTCAATTCTGATTCTGTCGCCTTGGTTGATGAAAAGTGGAACATTTAAAACATAGCCTGTTTCAAGTTTAGCCGGCTTTGTTGCTGCCTTGGTTGTGTCGCCCTGAATTCCTGGCTCACAATCAACAATTTCAAGTTCAACAAAGGTTGGTGGATAAACTGAAAATGGAACACCTTTGTAAATATACATTGTGGCGTTCATGTTCTCTGTCATAAAGTTGAGTGCATCAGCAACTGCATCACGGTTGAGTGGAATTTGCTCGTAAGTTTCAGTGTCCATGAAGTAATAAAGGTCGCCATCATTGTAAAGATAGGTCATTTCCTTTTTCTCAATAACTGCTGACTGGAATTTGTCTGATGGGTTAAAAGTAAGTTCCTTAACTTGCCCTGTCATAACATTTTTGATTTTTGCTCTTACAAATGGCGAGCCTTTGCCCGGTTTAACATGCAAAAAGTCAATGACTGTGTAAACTGCTCCGTCCATTTCAAATGTTGTGCCTTTTCTGAAATCTCCTGCTGTAACCATAAAAATTTTCTCCTTAAACAATAACTAAAATAAATATATCACATTATTTTCTTATGTGCAAGCATTTCGCCATAAATTCTTTTCATTTCAACGCTATCTTTTGTTTGATTGCCCGCCGACTCACAGATAATTCGTGGATTTAGGCCAAGTTCAATAAGAGCCTCTGCAAGCGGCATAAATTCTGGGCCATATATGTTGTCATCAAAATTTAAGTGCCTTATTTCCCCTTTTTCGCCATATTGAATTTTGGAAAAATGGATATGACACATTGCGGTGCGCTCAAAACCAATAAGTTCAATGGAACGATTGAAGATTTTTAAATAATCCTCTTTTGTTTTTAAACTGCCATGTGTGAGCGCATTGATATGTCCAAAATCAAATGTTGGGATGAGATGAGGGTTGCAAGTGCATATTTGCAAAACTTCCTCATAAGTTCCAATTTGCATTTGTTTTCCCATGGTTTCAGGGCAAAGATATATGCCTTCCAAAAGCCCCTGTTCATCCAAAGAATTGACCAAAGCGGAAATTCTTTCTTTTGCCAAATTGAACGCGTCATTTCTGTCTGCCTTTCCAACTGACGCAGGGTGAAAAATGAGCCTGTCACTTCCAAAAGCACGAAGAAATTTTATGCCTGTGGTGATATAGCCGCAGGTTTTTCCAAACATGATTTCATCAGGATTTGCAAAGTTGATAAAATATGGCGCGTGCAAAGATAATTTTATCCCCTCATTTTTAAACACATTTCCAATTTTTTCAGCAGTTGCAATAGGCATGGTATATCCGCGACCGAAGGAATACTCAAAGGCGTCCAAGCCTTTTTCTTTAACCCATTTTGCCGCTTCCATTGTCGTCTTGTGATTTTCTTTGAAGAAATCTTCACTGTTGCCTGCCGGCCCAAAAAGTGTCATACTTTCTCCTTTAATTTAATCTCATTTCAAGTTTTAAAAGTCCGCCTTTAACCCTTCCAATCCCCAAGAAAGTGTTTTGAAAAAGCCTGTATTCACCGTCTTTTACATCAGTTTTAAGAATTTGCCCTTGCAAAAGTTTTTCTTCCTCAGTTTGCGTTATATTCAATTTTTCGTAGTCAAACAACTCTTCGCATGGGATAATTTTGCATTTTCCTTTTTTTATTTCTTCCAAAGTTAAAGCGTCTTTTAGTTGGAACTCTCCACATCTTGTGCGTATTATATCATAACACACGGCACATGTTGATAATGCACTCGCAACATCTCTGCAAATTGACCTTATGTAAGTTCCTGAAGAGCAACTTATTTTGAAGGTGAAAAGGTTTTTTGAAACTTCTTTTTCGACTGACAAATCATAAATTTCAACCTCTTTTTTTTCAAGTGGAACTTCTTTTCCAAGCCTTGCGAGGTCATAGGCCTTTTTCCCACCTACTTTTTTTGCTGAAAAATTTGGGGGCAACTGCATTTGCTTGCCAATAAAAGAAGGAATAACTTTTTCTATCATCTCTCTTGTTATGATTTTGTCATCAGTGCGAGTGATTGTGCCTTCCAAATCAAAAGTATCTGTTTCCTGACCGAAGCAAAACGTTGAAAGATATTGTTTGTCTTTTTTTAGATACATGTCAAAAAGTTTTGTGGCGTTATCAAGCGTGATAACAAGCAGTCCTTCCGCCTCGACATCTAAAGTGCCAAGATGCCCTGCTTTTTTTGCCCCCACACACTTTCTTACTATGTTCACCGCAGAAAAAGATGAGAGGTGTCTTGGTTTGTTTAACAAGATTATGCCGCTCATCTGTTTTCCTTTATTGCTGATATAACTTTGGCTTTCACATCTTTTTCTTTGCCATACAGCATTGCACCAGCGGCGTTAATGTGTCCCCCGCCACCAAGTGCGTTTGCTATACCCAAAACATTATGCAAACACTTTGAGCGCAAAGATATTGAAAAAGTGTCCTTTGCCCGTTGCTTTATTAGGCATGCAATATTGATGCCGTCTATATTTAAAAGTTGGCTTGCAAAATTTGAAAAGTCTGATGCTGATGCTTTAGCGCTGTTGTAATCATTTTCATTTAATACTGATATGCACACATCATCACTTATTTTTTCCATCTTTTCAATCATGATGGCTTCCATCTTTTTTGCTGGAAGTGTTGTGGTGCGCACAAGTTCCGTCACAAAGGTCGTGTCTGCGCCATATTCATAAAGTTTTAAGCCGTTGCGAAGTGTGCTTGCGGTCACATTTGTGTTGGAATAAAAGTTAGTGTCTGAGATAAGTCCTGCATACAAATAAGTGGCTTCTCGGCGGTCTGGTTTTTTGCCAAAGGCTTCAATAACTTCCATTATTATTTCACTGCACGAAGAATATTTTGGGTTTGTAAGTTCCAAAGAAGTGTCATAATTAAGGCCTTTGTGGTGGTCAAAACGAATTGTGTTTGTGTGGGACTTAAAAAATGGTGCGTATTTCCCTATTCTGTCGGCGTTTGCACAATCAACGCTTATAAGACAATCATATTCCTTTGGCTGAGTGCTTAAAAGTGTGGTGTCAAACAAGCGAGCATCAATTTCTGATATTTCGCTGTCAATAAACATTTCAACTTCTTTGCCAATTCTTTTCAAAAAGTGAGACAAGGCATAAAGTGATGCAAGCGTGTCCAAATCATAATTCATGTGTGAAAAAACACCAATTTTTTTTGCCGCTTTTATGGTTTCAATAATTTTTAATAGTTTAGTTGTTTGATTCATCATCATCCTCTTCTAACGGAATTTCAAGGCTATTTAAAAGTTCTTCAACGCGCAATGCATTTTGCATGTTTTTGTCAAATTCAAAATCAAGTTTTGGAATATATGGCATGTCAAGCATTTGTGAAAGTTTGTTTTTTATGAACCCTTCAGAACGCCTTAAAACTTTTATCACTTCTTCAGCATTTTCATACTTGCCATCAGTTAGCGCAATTTTTACTTTTGCAAATCTGAAGTCAGGCGTCACTTTAACATTGCTTACTGCAACAAAACTGTTGATTCGAGGGTCGTTCATTTGATTTGTTATGATGTGCTGCAATGTCTTTTGCAGCCTAGATGACGCCCTTTCAATTCTGTTTGACATCTCTTACCCCCTGTTTATTGGAACATTGATTGCAAATTCTATTGTGTCACCTTCTTTGAAATCAAGATTGTCATGCAGTTTAATTCCACACTCATATCCCTTTGCAACTTCTGCTTTTTCATCTTTGACAATCTTAAGGCTTTCAACAGTTGTTGAGCCAATCTCTTCGCCATCTCGCATAACTTTTGCTATGCAGCCTCTTGTGACTTTTCCGTCCTTAACCATGCAACCAGCAACTTTTCCTGCGGTTGAAAGTTTGAATACCATCCTGATTTCCGCGCTGCCAATATACTGCTCTTCATACTTGATTGAAAGCATGCCGTTGATTGCGCGCGTTATGTCGTCAACAACTTCATATATGATTTTATATTCTTTGATTTCAACCTTCTCTCTATCCGCCAAAATCTTTGCTTTGCCTGAGGCTTTGAGGTTAAAGGATATGATGATTGATTTTGTTGTTTGAGCAAGCACAACATCGCTTTCTGTGACAGGACCTGGCGCTGCGTGAACAATGTTGACTTTTGCCTCCTCGTTGCTTATTGGACTTAAGGTTGCGCTCAATGCCTCCACAGAGCCTTGTGTGTCTGCCTTTATGATGATGTTAAGGTTTTTGAGCATGCCTTCATGCACTCTGTCCATAAAGCCGTCCAAACTTACGCCAGAGGTTTTGAGTGCCTTTTCTTTCTTTATTCTGTCAATACGCTCTTGGATGACCTGCTTTGACATTGTTTCGCTCACAACATAGAATTCGTCACCTGATGATGGAACTTCGGTGAACCCAAGCACTGATATTGGCGTTGATGGAAGGGCTTGTTTAACAGGTTTTCCATGTTCGTCAAACATTGCCTTAACTTTGCCATAAGTAAGTCCAGCAAGAAAACTGTCGCCCACTTTGAGCGTTCCATTTTGAACAAGCACCGTGGCAACTGGCCCTCGGTTTTTGTCAAGTTCGGCCTCAAGAATAACACCTGTCGCTTTGCGGTCAGGGTTTGCCTTTAATTCTTCCATGTCAGCGACAAGCAAAATCATTGACTTAAGTTCGTCAAGCCCTTGTCCTGTTTTTGCTGATATTGGAACAACAACTGTGTTTCCGCCCCACTCTTCTGGCAAGATGTCATGTTCGGTGAGTTGTTGCTTTGTTTTTTCTATGTTCGCTTCTGGTTTGTCAATTTTGTTTATTGCAACAATCATAGGCACACCGGCAGCCTTGATATGATTGATTGCTTCAACAGTTTGAGGCATAATGCCATCATCAGCGGCAACAACCAAAATTGCTATGTCGGTCGCTTTTGCACCACGTGCGCGCATTTGTGTGAACGCTGCGTGACCTGGAGTGTCAATGAAAGTGATTTTTTCGTTGTTAAAAGTGATTTGATAAGCGCCTATCTTTTGAGTTATTCCGCCCGCTTCACTTAAGGCCACATTGCTCTTTCTAAAGGCGTCTAACAGGCTTGTTTTTCCATGGTCGACATGACCCATAACTGTGACAACAGGTGGACGCTTTTTGAGGAGTTTCTCGTCATCAACTGTGCTCTCGTCAATAAGTTTTTCCTCCATGGTTTTGTCTTTTTTAAGTTCCAAAGTGATGCCAAATTCACTGCAAACAAGTTCAGCGGTGTCAAAATCTATGGATGAATTGATTGTTGCCATGATGCCAAGTATCATCAACTTTTTGACAATTTCAACAACAGGCTTTCCCGTTTTTTCGCTCAAATCCTTAACAGAAATTTCTGGACTTGAAAGGACAACATGCGTCACCTTTGGAGCAAGTTGAACTTCTTGCTTTTTCTTGGCTTTGATTGAAAGTTTTCTTGAACCCATGGTGGTTTCTTCAAAGCCGTCCTCACTCATGGTGATGATGCTCTTTCGGTTGTCCATCCCTTTCTTCATTGCTGGGCGAGATTTTTCTTCAGGTATATTTTTCTTTGGAGATTTGTTTTTGTTGCCATAATTTCGCTCAGGAGTGACCATAATTTGTTCATCAGGTGCGAAAGAGCGGAAATTATTGACTTTTGTTGAAACAAAGTTGCTGCCTTTGTTTTGTCCTGATTTGTTTGAAAAATTAGGTTTTTTGTTTGGGTCAAAACCACCTTTTTGGCCAAAAGGACGGCTTCCATTTTGATTTTGCGGTTTTTTAAAGTCTTGATTTGGCTTTTGATTAAAGTTTTTCTGGTCAAATTTTTTGAAGTTTGTGTTCTCTTGCTTTGCAGGTTGTGACAAAGGCTGCTGAGGTGCTGGAGCAGGTTTTATTTCCTTTTCCACCGCAGTTTTTTCTTCTGCTTGCTTTTCCTTTGCTAAAACAAGTTTTTTTGCATTTTGCAAAAGTCGTGCTTGCTCATCAAGTTGAGATTTAAGGTTTCTTATTTCCCTAAGTTTCTCAAGCAAGTTGCCGTCTTTTTGCAGCGCATGAATTGTTTTAAGATTGTTAAGTCCTTGATTTGCCAAAATTTACTCCTTCAATTTATTTGTTTTAAAATTTCGTCTGCCAAACCCTTGTTTTTTATTCCAATAATTTTGTAGGTTTTGTTGTTAAGTTCCCCTAAGTTTTCTATTTCGCGCCCTTCAATTCCCGTTTCAATAAGTTTTTCATAGACTTTGCGAGAACTTTTTTGAGCGTTTGTGTCAAGCAGCACAAGATACAACTTTTTGTTGTAAGTGGCAAGTTTGTCGCTGCCAATAATCACATATCCGGCTTTTAGCGCTATCCCTATATAAGCACTCAAACTTTCTCTTTGCACGCTTTTATCAACTCCTCATAGATTTGTTCAGGAACTTCACATTTAAAGTTTTTGTTGAGAACTTTTGTTTTTTTCAGTTTTTCATGGCATGCTTCGTTTTTGCAAATATATGCACCTCTGCCCGCCATTTTGCCCGTTCTGTCAACATAAAAGTTTCCGTCTTTATTTTTTACGACTCTGATAAGTTCGCGCTTGTCAAACATGTTTCGACAAACTATACACATACGCTCTGGTGGTTTTTTATTCATCACCCTCTTCCTTTATTTCATCCAAGTCATCAAAGGACTCAAAGGACTCTTCATCTTCAAGTTCGGTAAGTTCGTATTCAACTTCCTTTGGCTCTTGCTTTTCTGCACCCCCTAAAGTTGAACTTTCAGGTTTAACTTCAATCTTCCACCCTGTCAGTCTTGCTGCAAGACGCACATTTTGTCCGTTTTTGCCTATTGCAAGCGACAATTTGTCATCAGGAACAATAACTCTTGACGCGTTAAGGCTTTCGTTTGTTTCAACGCTCAAAACTTTTGCAGGACTAAGAGCGCGAGCAATATATTCAAGTGGGTCCTCGCTGTAAAGAATAAGGTCAACTTTTTCGCCATTGAGTTCGGAAACAATTGTGTTTATTCTTATGCCATGATTTCCTACGCAACTGCCAATTGGGTCAATGTTCGGTTTTTCAGTGTAAAGTGCAACTTTGCTTCTGCTGCCTGGGTCACGCGCAATATTTTTGATTTTAACATCTCCTGACGCAATTTCAGGAATTTCAAGTTCAAACACTTTTCTTACAAAACCAATGTTACTTCTTGTAACTTGAATTTGTGGGCCACGGAAGGAATCTTTAATGCGTTTGACATAGACTTTAATTCTTTGTCCAACCTCATATTTTTCCCCTGGGATTTGGTCGGTTGGAAGCATAATGCCTTCAACATGTGAGCCAGAAATTTGAACATAAACTGTGCCATTGTCAATTCTCTTCACAATGGTTGTTAAAAGTTCGTCCTCTTTTTCAGAAATCTCGCTGGCTGCCATTTCGCGTTCCATTTCTTTAAGCCTTTGCATAACAACCTGCTTTGCAGTTTGTGCGGCAATACGGCCAAAGTCCTTGGTTGACTCCTCTGTGGCAACTTCATCTCCAAGTTTGTAAGATTTTTTAATCAGTCTTGCTTCCTGCAAAGATATTTCTTTGTCTGGGTCGGTCACTTCGTCAACAACAGTTTTATAAGAAAAAATCCTGATTGTGCTTTTTTCTGGTGATAATTTCACAGACGCGCTCTTTGCCTCGCCATACATTTTTTTATAGGCGGATGTTAAAGCATATTCAAGTGCTTCAATAAACTTTTCCTTGTTGATTTTCTTTTCTGTTTCCAAGTCCTCAAGTGCTTGGAAGAAGTCCTTATTTATCATTTTTTTCTCCTTTAAAATTTGACTATAGGCACAATGTGTGCAATTTTGCTTTTGGCAAAAAGAAGTTTTTGATTGTTTGAAATAATTTCAACTTCGCTTTCAGAATATCCATTTAGCGTTCCAACAAATTTTTTCTTGCCATCAAGTTTTGTGAAGAGCGTTATTTCAATTTCCTGCCCCATATTGCGTTTGAAATCTCTTTCGGTTTTGATAGGTCTATCAAGTCCTGGTGAACTAACCGACAAGATGTATGGCTTGTCCTCAGTTGGATTAAGTTCATCCAAGATTGGGTCAATCTTCTTTGTGACAATTTCGCAATCATCAATGGTGATGCCTTTGTCATTGTCTATGGTGATAAGAAGTGTCATGTTGCCGTTTTCTTTTTGATAAGTCACTTCAACAAGTTCATATCCCATTTCCTCTATGATTGGCCTCAGTTTTTCTTCGCAGATATCTTTGACTTTTGACAATTTTTCCTCCTTCTACAAATGAAGTGGGCATCACTGCCCACTTCCAAAATTTCTAGTCAATTTAATATATCATAATTTTTGCCATAAAGCAAGAAAAAATCAACATTTTTTTAAGATTTTTAATTTTAATTTGCCTCGTTAAGTTTGAGAAGGACTTTTGCCGTTGCAAAAGCATCATTATATGCCCTGTGAGCGCCTTTTAAATCTATTCCAAGCGCCGCCGCAACAGTTGTCAATTTGAGGTTGTTTGTTTTTAATTTTTTTGTTCTTGCAAGCAAAAAGACATCAAGATTTTGATTTGTCAATTTAAGTCCCACCTTTGCCAGTGCTTTTTTTAAAAATTTGTTGTCAAAATCTGTGTTGTTATAGCCTGAAATGATGCACCCCTCACAGAAATTGTAAAAATCAACAATAACATCTTCAATTTTTGGCGCATTTGCCACCATTTCATTTGTTATATGGTTGATTTTTATTGTTTCGTCACTGATTTTGTTTAGAGGTTTAACAAATGAAGCAAACCTTTTTGTGATTTTGCCTTTTTCAATTTTGATTGCTCCAATTTCAATTATTTCATCAAGTTCAGGGTTAAGCCCGGTTGTTTCCAAGTCATAAACAACAATGTTGCTTGATGCAATAGGTTCGTTATATGTCGGTTCTTTCACAAAAATATTTTCTTGTTGGTGGTCCTTAAAATCTTCAATTTCAGCAACCACTTTATGCTGGGAAAAATCAACCTCTTCTTCTTCATTTGGCATCACTTTTGTTTGCGCAAGCGCCATGGCCTTAATGTAATATGTAAGTTTATCATCAAGACCTGGTCTTAAGTCGCCCAAGCACAAAAAGTTCATGCCGTCAGCAAGTGCCTTGCATTTGTTTTCGTTTGATTTTGGGCAAAAATAGATGCAGTCCAAAGTTTTTCCGTCATACAAGTTGAACGAAAAATAACTTTTGCTCTCCCCTTTGCGCTTGCCTTTTTTTATGGTGAATTCCTTTTTTGTCACCTTTGAAATTTTGCCAAAAAGAATAAGAGAGGTTTTTGGCGAGGTGTTGTTTTTGATAAGTTCTGGGAAAGGTTGAATTTTGCTGCCAAACAAATCTTTGATAATTGTGACCTCATATCTATATGTCTTTTTGGGTTTTACGCTGATTGGGACAAAAGGTATGTCGCTGGAGATAGCATATTTTTCATCAACAATCAATTTGACTGAAAAGTTTGCAATAAATTCATTTTGCAGAAAGGAAATAAGTTTTTTTTGAACAAAATTTGCTTCAAAAAGATTGTAAACCTGCTCGCATACGGAAAGCGAAAGCAAAACATTTTCGCCTTCAATTGTAACGCCAATTTGCTCTTCGCTGATTTGTGACAAAATTGATTTGTAATTTTGCGCAAAAAAGTCCAATATAACTTTTTTTATAAGCCTTTCATCAAGAAAGCTTTTTTTGAATTTAACCCTTATTTTTGAATTCAATTTGAGATTATCTTCCACAAGTTTTTGAATAAAAGACCTTGTTTCATTGTCAATTTGATTTTTTTCAGGATACAAAAATGTGATTTCACACTCACCTAATTCTTTGTCAAGAAAAACGCTGTATAGTTTCAAAAAACCATACTTTCCGCCTTCCGCCTGCATAAGTGCCCGTGTCAATATATCCATACTTTTAGTTTACAAGACAAAGTGCAAAATGTCAACTATAATCACAAAAGCAAACAGCACGCACAGGCCAATGAAATGAATTTTGTTTTCAAGTTCCCGCTTTATTGGCTTGCCACGAATCCACTCAATCAGTGTAAAGACAACATGAGCGCCATCTAGCGCTGGAATTGGCAACAAGTTGAACACGGCAAGATTTGCTGAGATTGCCGGAATTAAAATCAAAAGATTTAACAGACTTGCTTGCGCTGAAGATGCAATTGTTGTGATGGTTGTTATTGGCCCACCTATTAAAGAGATGTCAAGTTGGAAAGTTATAAGAAGCCACAATGATTTAAGGACTATCCATGCAAGCCCAAAAGCAAAACTCCAACATCTTGCAAGAGCCTCGCCAAAGGAATAAACATAGCGGTTTAAGGTTATGCCCAATAGATAATTTTCTTGCTTCAGTTTGCCTTCTTCGTCATATTGCTTAACATCAAACATGCCGCAATCAAGTTCAACTTCTTTTCCATCTCTTCGCACAGTCACTTTGAAAGAAAAATCTTCAATTGGCTTTCCTTCTTTGACCCAAGCATCCGCTTTGTCTTGCTGCTCTTTTATCAGGTTTTGAAACAGGTCGCCAAACGCAAAGTCAACTTTTGTGTTTTCAACTTTAAGCACAACATCACCCTTTTGAAATTCATCTGCAACATAGGTGACATCCTCATAATTTTCGCCTTTGACAGTGACAAAGTTTTCATTAACTTGCATTACATCATAACCAATTGTGCATAAGAGAATCAGCGAAAACAAAACGGCAGTTAAAAAATTCATTGTTATTCCGGCAAGAAAAACAATAATTCTTTTCCATGGTTTTTGAGCGTTGAAGGAGTCCTTGGCTTCCCCGCCATCTTTTTCGTCATCTCCTTCACCTTTAAAAGCGCAGTAGCCACCAAGCGGAAAAAGTCGAATAGAAAATTTCTCTCCTTTTTTTGAGGTATGAGAAAAAAGGGCTTTGCCAAAGCCAATTGAAAACTCTTCAATTTTAAACTTTAATATCTTGCCCGCAATGTAATGCCCAAGTTCATGAACCATAACCATGAAAAGCAGCACTGCAATTGCAACAACAACATACAAAAGCCCATTTAAAAAACTCATTTTTCTCCTAAATAAGCACAAAGCAAAATGCAAGCAGCACAAGTGGTGCAACAAGAATATAACTGTCAATTCTGTCAAGCATGCCGCCATGCCCTGGAAGTGCTTTGCCAGAGTCTTTCACTGAGGCTTTGCGTTTGATAAAACTTTCAATTAAATCACCAAACTGAGCGACAACCGAGCCAACAAACACAATAATTATTAACTTCCATATTTCAAAGTTATTCACAAATGCTGCAAAAAAGTCTATTGAGCCAAAAATTAAATAAACGCAAGCGGACAAGAGAACACAAAATAATGTTCCCCCAATGCTGCCCGAGATTGTTTTGTTTGGGCTGACTTTTGGGGCAAGTTTTTTGCCGCCAATAAGCATGCCTGTGAGCATTGCAAAAGTGTCTGTAAAGATTGGGATAAGCAGCGCAAATATGAGCATTACAAGTCCTGCTATTCCCCCAAAATTATCAATTTTTCCAAAGGCAATTTCATCCAAATGATTTATGAAAATCATAAACAAAAACAAAAAGGTTGGATAGATAAGTGATATTGTTGTGTTGAGTGCCTTTTTAAATGAGAAAAGTGCAACATTTGGCTTTAAATTGCGAACTTTAATTTCTTTTTTTGTTTGTTTTGGCAAACTAAGTTGCCAAATAAATGTGACAAGTGCAAGAAAAACAATGATTGCAAGATTGATAAGAATTACATATCCAAAGCCCAAATTGTATATTATTCCAAGCAGCGTTGCCAAAGTGATAAGCATAGGGTTTGCAACGGAAAGATATATGTTGTTATAAAGCCCACATCTTGACAATAATTTGGAAATTTCATACGCTGCAACGCCTGCCACAACCATGAAAAACGCGTCAAAAAAGAAAGGACTGACATAGATTTTTAGCACGAACATAATCACGAGCGTCAGTGTGATTGCAATTGATGTGAGAATTCTTGTTTTCATTGGTTGCCTCCAAATCTTCTGTTGCGTTTTGAAAAAACTTTCAGAGATTTTAATAATTGTTTTTTGTTGAAATCTGGCCAATAACATTTTGGAAAGTAAAGTTCAGAATAGGCCATTTGATAAAGCATAAAGTTGCTGATTCGCTGTTCACCACTTGTGCGAACAACAAAATCTGGGTCAGGGAAATCTTTTGAATAAAGGTGTTTGGAAATATCTTCGGGGGTCACTTTTTTCTTCCCTTCACTTATAATTTCGTTGACGGCTTTCACAATATCTTCTCTCCCGCCATAATTGATGCACATGCCAAGATTTAAGGTTTTGCAATTTTTTGTTTTTTCTTCAATTTTCAACATTTTTTGTCGAAATTTTTTGTCAAATACTGATTTATCACCGAAAAAAGTCACTTTTATGTCGTTTTTTGTAAAATAATCAGAATTTTCATTGAGATATTCATCTGCTAAGGCAAAAAGGCCGTCAACTTCTTCTTTGCTACGTTTCCAATTTTCAGTTGAAAACATAAAAAAACTTGCATACTGAATTTTTAATTCCAAAAGGTTTTCTATGGTCGCTTTCAATGTTTTTGCACCCTCTCGGTGACCTGCATTTCTGGGCAAACCTCTCTTTTTTGCCCACCTGCCGTTGCCATCCAAGATGAACGCAATATGTTTGGGATATATCATGTTAACCTCAATAACTAGATTTCCAAAATTTCCTTTTCTTTTGCATTGAAAGTGCTGTCCACTTTGTCGCAATATTTGTCAAGCAGTTTTTGAACATCTGTTTCTAGTGAAGAGAATTCATCTTCGCTTATTTGCGCGTCCTTTTTCATGTTTTTTAAGTCATCCATAATGTCACGGCGAGCAGAACGCATTGTTATTTTTGTGTCCTCTGCAATCTTTTTGATTTGCTTTACAATTTCCCTTCTTCTCTCTTCATTGAGTTGTGGGAAAACCAGGCGAATTACTTTGCCATCATCAGAAGGTGTGATGCCTATGTCAGATGAGGCAATTGCCTTTGAAACATTTTTAACTTGGCTTGCGTCCCAAACGGTGATGCACAAAATTCTCGCCTCTTGAACTGTTATGTTTGCCATCTGTTTGATTGGGGTTGGAACACCATAATAATCTATGGAAATCTTGTCAAGAATATGAGGGTTTGCCCTGCCTGCACGGATGACAAGATATTCATTTGTTTGGTGCGAAAGAGCCTTTTCCAATTCGGCTTCATAGTCAAAAAACTTTTCGTCAATAATTTCTTGTTGCATATTTTTCTCCTTATCACCTAGTATACATATTTTTCTTTGTTTTGGCAAATAAAAAGAGCCTTTTGTTTTTAAGGCTCTCTTTTTTAATTGTCGCGAGTAAGTTCTGATTGGCTGTTTTCAAGTTTTTCGTAAATTTCCCACATCTTGTTGCTCTCTTCCTCGCTTATATCATTTCGCTCAAAGCCGTTTGTAAGCACGCTGTTTGCCATTTTTGAGGCTAAGGCTTTGTTGGATTCTGGGTCAGATGAAAGTTTGCCGCGTTTGCTGAAGTTTGCTAAAACATCAGAAAGCATTGTTTCCAAAAGTTTGGCGTCATCATCTTTTGTTGCATCACTTATGATGTTTGTCACTGCATTTATGCCAATTTCATAAAGATTGTCAAGCGCAGTTTTTCCTTCATTATACAAGTCAGAGTTGCCTAAAGCATCCAAGATTATTTTTGCCTTTGCAGATGCGCGAACTTCATCTTTTGTGCTTTTATCATCTGTTATAACTTTTGTGGCGTTATCCTGCCCCATTTCAATAATTTTTGGCAGACGGCTTTTATATTTTTCATAAAATTTTTGATAACTTACGCCAATGCACTCATGGAATTCATGGAGTTTGTCAAACAGTGAGTGCTCTTCATCAAAACTTATGAGTTTGCGTGTCAATTCAAGGTCATCTGATGTTTTGTTTTGTTTTGACAAGTAATACATGTCAAGGAAGAAAGAGAAAAGATAAAAATCAGGTTGTTCGTCCGCTGGCAGTTGGCTTGCCGCTGTTTCCAAAGCGTCTTTGTCAAATTCGCCAAGAAGAACATTTTCTTTGATGTATTGAACATAGTCCTTTGGGTTTTTGAAGCCATATTTTGCCTTTCCACCATACACTAGTTTATCATCTGAAATATCCGCAGATGAAACAATGTTGTCGAAGATTTTGTCAAGCATTGCTTTTTCATCATCACTTAACTCAGTCATGTCAATGTCATAAAGCTGTGAGCCAATTAAATGGATGATATTTTTTGTGTTTTGGCGTCTTATGGCTCTTTTTTGTGTTGCACCGTTTAAAGATGCAACTGCACGCGTTGATTTGCCTGCAAGACCCAACAAAACTGAATTCAAACTGCGAGCAAGTTTTGCCTTTGATTGAAAGTCTGAAGCCTTGTTCAAAACTGCCTTTAAGAACATAGGTTTAAGGTCCAGAATTGCAAGGTTTGTTGAAAGTATGTTTGCAACTGTTTCAGAGCCATAATTTTCAAGCAAGGTTTTAAGATTTTCATGATATGCTTTTTCTTGAGTGTTGTTTTTTCCATAATGGCAGAAAACTCGTTGATTTTTGTTTAAACACAGGTTGCGGTTGTTTTCAGCACGAAGAATTGTGACATCTGAAAGTGCTTTTTTTATTTTTTCAAAATTTTCCTTCTCTTGCAAAGATGCAATTCCTTCCGCTTGAAGTTTGTCAAGGCAGTCCATGATTTTGTTTTCCCTGCTCTTGCAGTCCTCAAGATTGAGGTTCATGATTGATGCATCTTCTTCCAAAATTAAAACCGCATATTTTGACAGAGCGTCCCTGCCATAAGCGTTGATAACATCTGTTTTTAAGGTCAAGTTTGCTCTGCTGTCAACATAAGAAAAGATTTGTGATGGCTTGTCCTTAATGAACAACTTAACAAGTTGTCTGGACAGTCTTTGTTGCATTGCTGTGTCAGTCGCGGACAATACAAATTTTCCGTTGTTATCAAACAATTTTAAACCTGAGAAAAATTCCTTATTTCTTGTTACGAAATCCTGAATTGCCTCGCTCTTTACAACTTCCTCATCAAAGATGTTTGTTAAAAATTCAACAGTTCTGTCAATTGTGTCATTGTTGATTTCAAGCACGGTTGTTGCGGCAGTTTTAAGAATTTCCAAAATTGTAATTTCGTCTTTTCCTGGGAAAAGCCTTTTCAAATCACTGAATATTTTTGGCATATTTTCATTTGTTTTTGCAAAATTCTTTGTGTTGTATGTGTCCTGCACCAAAATGCCTTCAGAGCGTGATTTTAATATCTTATCAAGGAGAATATCCTCTTTCGAGATTTTCATATCTCTAAGTTTTTGCAGTGCTTCATCTTTGCTTACAACTGCCCCCCAAATTGCTTTTTGGATATATTTTTCCGTAAGGAAATCTTCAATTGTTGCTGTTTCACGCAAAAAGGTTTCAATGATGTGAACTTTCTCAATGCTGTCAATCACCGCTTCAGTTGCCACGCTTCCTCGCTTTCTTATTTGTTCAACTTCGCACAAGTCCAAAATTCTGTCAATCACCTGCAAAACTTTTTCGTCAACAAAACCTTTATAGTGGTTATTAAAAACATTTACAAGTTCTGTGACAAGTTGCTCTTTGCCTTCCATCAAAAGGTCATCAGTTTTGTCTGTGATAGTTTTTTCAAGTTTTTCAAAGCCATCATAGTTGACGGCAAAATGTGATTTGAGAAAATCTTCTCTGTATTTTGCGTCATCAAGCATTGAATTGCCAAGTTTAATAAGCCTGTTATATTCTTTTTTTATAAATTCGCAGTATTTTAAAACACAGGCTTTTTTGGTTTCAAAATCAATGTCTATTTTTGTAATTGTGCCTGCTTCGATTCTTGGGCGGTTGATGCTGTATATTAATTGATTGATTGTTGTATCTGAGGTGTTGTTTAAACATCTGTCCTTTTTTAAAATTATCCACCAGCCTTCATTATCATTTGATGATGTGTTCCCTACTGCAGGCAAAATTTTTTTAATTTCATCTTTTGAAAGATGTTTTATATAGTAAAGTTCGTTAAAATAAAACAACATGTCGTCATCATTGGCTTCTTCAACAAACTTAAGTTCGTCAATTTCTTTTTTAAATTCTTTAATTTTTTTGCTAATTTGTTCCGTTTTGAATTTTATATCATCAAGTGGTGTCAAAATTTCTTGAGTTTTCTTTTTCTTCATTTTTATCTCCTTAAAATTAACTATATTAAAATAACATATAGCCGCCCAAAAGTCAATACAGATTAGAAAAAAAGAAGGCAAATTTTGCCCTCTTTTTCATTTTGTTTTAACTTATTTGTTGCCAGACATTTTTGCAACTTCTTCAGCAAGATTATCTTGCCTTTTTTCAAGGCCTTCACCCATTTCATATCTCACAAAACGGCGAATTGAAATTTTTTCACCAGTTGTGAGTGTCGCTTCGTTAAGCACAGTTTGAATTGTTTTTGAACTGTCTTTAACAAAATCTTGGTCCAAAAGGCAGAAGTCTTTGTAAAATTTTACAACCCTTCCTTCAACCATTTTTTCAATGATTTTTTCAGGTTTTCCTTCATTTAAGGCTTGAGCACGAAGAATTTCCTTCTCTTTTTCAAGCACGTCTGCAGGCACTTCTTCTCTTGTGACATATTTTGGGTTTGCGGCTGCAATTTGCATTGCAATGTCTTTTACAAGTGCGTTGAAAGCGTCTGTTCTTGCAACAAAGTCTGTTTCGCAGTTCACTTCAACAAGCACACCAATTTTTCCACCCATGTGGATGTAAGATGCAACCACACCTTCGGAAGCAATTCTGCCCTGCTTTTTTGAAGCAGCGGCCATACCTTTTTCTCTGAGCCACTGAGTTGCTTTTTCAAAATCACCATCACATTCTGTGAGAGCCTTTTTGCAGTCCATCATCCCGGCGTTTGTTCTCGCACGAAGTTCGGCGACATCTTTTGCTGTAAACATATTGAATTATTCTCCTTTTGTTTCAGTTTTCTTTGCTTTTGTGGTCTTTGCTGTTTCTTCTGTCTTTTCTTCTTCCTTCACTTCTTCAGCCTTTGGAGCAAGCCTTTTTGGAGAAGGCTTCTTTTTTGACACCTTCTTTTCCTTGTCCTCTGGCTTAACTTCCAAAGCAGTGATGGCTTTCATTGCCTCTTCCATGTCAACAGCCTCTTCCTCTTTTGTTTCTGGATTTTCCTGTTTCATGGAAACACCCTCTTTGGCTTCAATAACAGCGTCTGCAATGGCTGAAGCAATAAGTTTAACTGACCTGATTGCATCATCATTGCCTGGGATAACATATGTTATTCCAGTTGGGTCACAATTTGTGTCCACAAGGCCAACCATTGGGATGTGAAGTGACAAAGCTTCTTTTACGCAGATGTGTTCGCAATTAGGGTCAACCACGAAGATAACACCTGGCATTTCACGCATGTCCTTAATTCCGCCCAAGTTCTTTTCAAGTTTTGCCCTCTCCGCTTTGAGTGTGGCAACCTCTTTTTTAGGCAGAAGATCAAACTCACCAACCTTTTCCATTTGTGTGAGTTTATTGAGCCTTTCAATTCTCTTTAAGATTGTTTTGAAGTTTGTAAGGCATCCGCCAAGCCAACGAGAATTAACATAGAACATCCCGCATCTTTCTGCTTCCTCTTTGATGGCTTCTTGTGCCTGTTTTTTCGTTCCTACAAACAGAACGCTTTTTCCTGCAGCAACGGTGTCACGAACAAAAACATACGCTTTGTCAATGAGTTCGCTTGTTTTTTCAAGGTTAAGAATATGGATGTCATTTCTTGCCATGAAAATGTAAGGTTTCATTTTTGGGTTCCATTTTCTTGTTTGGTGACCAAAGTGAACGCCTGCTTCAAGAAGTTGTTTCATTGAAATAACCGACATTGTTTTTTTCCTCCTTTTTGTTTTTGTTTCTTCCCCTTTCTTTTTTGCTCTTCCCCTCAACCTGCACTTGACCCTAAGCACATAGGCAACAATGGGAAAATAAGATAAGAGTGCTTATTTGTCGATTGACAAAGTCAAGTATAACATAACAAAACAAAAATATCAAGCGATTTGCCATGAAAATAAAAAAGGCAGCGATTAAACTGCCAATTCGCCGCCTGATTTCTTTTCTGTTTTCTTCTGTTTGCGTTTGAACCATCTTTGTCCCGGTCTGAAAGCCAAAGCCCATAATCCTGGAGCAAGAAAGACTGAACTATAAAAGCCTGCAAGCACGCCAACAACAATTGGAATTGCAAAGTCACGAATATCACTCACACCAATTATTGCAACAAGAGCAATTGTCACAAAGGTTGTCAAAGTTGTGAAAACACTTCTTGTCATTGTTCCCTTAACTGATGCATTTGCAATGGTTTCGTTTGTATCTTTGTCATATTTTCCGGAACGCTGATTTTCACGCACACGGTCAAATATGACAATTGTATTGTTGATTGAGTAGCCAAGAATTGTGACAAGTGCAGCAACAAATGACGCGTTGATTTGCACACGGAAGATGAGCATGAAGGATGTTGTCACCAAAAGGTCGTGGAAAAGAGCCAAAATTGTGGCAAGACCGCTTGTGATTTCAAACCTGATTGCAACATAGACCAAAATGAGTGCAAGTGCCACTAGCATGGCAATAAATGCGTTCATCAAAAGTTCACTGCTTGCAGAAGGCGTCACCGTTCCAATTGAAGCAACAGCAAATTCACCATTTGTAACCTCACTATAGCCAAAAGCCTCGGCAAGTTCATCACGAATTGCATTATTGGTTGCCTCAATTTGAGTTGAATTTTGTCCAGATGCATTTTGATATTTAACCTGAACTGCTTGTCCATCAAAAACATCAAGTTGTGTAACTTCAATGCTTGTTGTTTGGTAAACGCTTGCTTTTAGACCATGATTTGCCAAAACTTCATCAATTTTGCGTTGCATTGCAGAATAGTCGCTAGACTTGGTTAAGTCATATTTTTGTGCTGTTGCAATTTCTCCACCATTGTTTGCGTAAATCTTCATGATAGAGCCGCCCGTAAAGTCCATGCCAAGATTGAACCCAACTGTGCAAAGCAGGATAATTCCAACGATTATGATGATGGCAGGTGCAATCAAAAACCACTTTAAATTCTTGCAATAGTCAAATTTTGATGAGGCAATTCTTTCGTCAAAAGACAGGCGAGATTTTTTAAACTTTTTCATCTTTTGCCTCCGCACCTATAACAATTTCCTTTTCCGCTCTTTCGTCTATGCCAGCAATTTCTGTTTCGTCTTCAAGTTGAGGTTTATCAAAATCTGGGTTTAAAATCTTTGAACGCTTTAAACGAAGAGGTTTTACTTTTGTTGAATTGAGTGGAAGATACCACTTAACCAAAAATCTTGTTACAACAAGCGTTGAGAACATTGAAAGCACAATACCAACAAGCAGTGTCAAAGCAAAGCCTTTGATTGACGCAGTGCCAAGGAAATACAAGATTATAGATGAAAATATTGTTGTGATATTTGAGTCAAAGATTGGCCAAAAGGCTTTTTTGAAGCCATTTTTTGCGGAAAGAGGGATTTTTTTGCCTGAGGCATATTCCTCTTTAATTCTTTCAAAGATGATGATATTTCCGTCCACAGCCATGCCTATTGACAGAATAATTCCGGCAATTCCCGGCAAAGTGAGTTGAATAAATGGAATTGCTTGCAGGAAGAAAATCATAAGCAAAATGTAAACAACAAGTGACACATTTGCCAAAAGTCCAAAATGACCATAGCGAATATACATGATGACCATGACAAGGAAGAGTGCAATTCCTGCGGCAATAAGGCCATACATGAGGGCGTCCTTGCCAAGCGTTGCACTGACAACGCTGTTGTCCTCAAGTTCAAGGGTTGCACTAAATGTGCCGGACATAATCATTGTGGCATATTCTTTTGCGCTTTCATAGTCAGTGATTGAGCCGCCAGAAATAAATGTGCTGCCGCCAGTTATTTGCTCTTCGCAAGTCAGTTGCAAAGGTGTGTCCTCGCCAATATAAACATAAAGTTTTTTATCTCCACTTGCTGCAGATTGTGTGATAGATGAAAAAGCCTGTGACCCATCATTGTTAAAGTCAACAACAACGCCATAAACATTGTCCTGCTGATTATAACTTACATAAACATTTTCAATTTGCTCACCAGAAACAAGTTGTCCAGAATATGACTGAACATCTTCCCTGTTAAGATTGTCTTTGAGTGTGATGTAAAGTGAGGCAGGCTTGCCGATTATGTCAAAAAGCTCGTCCGTGTTTGTCAGAGACGGAACTTCAATTCTGATTTTGTTTGAACCCTGTCTTACAACAGTTGCTTCCGAGTAGCCTTCATCATATAACAAACTTTCAAGTCTTGAAACAGTGCTGTCAATTGCGCCTGAAAGGTCATCAGTGTTGGATGTTTGTGAAAGTGAGCATCTGTAAACAGCAGAAACACCTCCCGACAAATCAAGACCGAGAGGAATTGCATTGATAAAGCCTTTATAATATTTATAAGATGAGCCTGCAAGTGGGAACGAACCAAAAGTGAAAAAGATTCCAAGCACAATAACAAGCCCAAGTATTACAAATTTCCAGATTGAATGCCTTTTAGCCATTAGAACCCCTTAAAGTAATTACCATTATATTTTAAATGATTAAAGGGCTCTTGTCAAATGTTTTTTTGAATTATTTTTCTTACCTTGCAGTTTTTTTGATATTGACACAGATTATGCCGCAAATTCCGCCAATCAAACTGCCAAAAATCACATCATAAACAAGTGTCATGTCAAACACAAAACCACCATTTAAAAGTGAAAAGGTCACAAAAGCGACTAAAGTGTAAATAAGCCCTATCAAAAGTCCGCTGACTAGCCCCATTTTGCGAAGTTTCCTAAGTCCAAACATCACCCCAAGCAGAATACTCAAACCTTTTATCACTTCATTTATTGGTGTGATAAGTTTGTCCGACAAAGATGTAAATTTAAGGCAGAAAGCAAAAATCAAAATTCCAACAAGACTGAAAATAAGCGCAATAATGCTTCCTTTGACAACGGAGAGAAAAACTGAAGCGTCCTTTTTCTCTTCCATTTTGTTTGCCCTTGCTTTCATATTTGCCACCCCCATAAAATTTATACTTCACTTTTAAAGTTATGATGGTGGCATGCTAAATATGTTTAAAAAAAAGAAGACTTACGCCTTCTTATTTGTTTTTGTTTTTTTAGCCGTCTCGGTTTGTGGTTTTGTTTGTTTTTTTGGCTTGCTTTTTTCTTTTGGTTCTTCCGCTTTTACTTCTTGTGGCTTTTCAAGTTGTTTTTCTTCCAGCTTATCTTCAGCCTTAACTTCCTTTTTACCTTTTTTCTGAACAGGTTTTGCTTCCTGTGGCTTTTCTTCTTTTTCTTCAACTTTTTCTTGTTGAGGTGGAAGTTCTTTTGCCACTTGTGGCTCGTCCTTAATCACCTGATAAATTGCATAAGCGTCAACGGTCATGTAACTTTTAAACTTGTCTGAGCCTGTTTCAATGGTCACTTGCTTTGCAGTTCCGTCAAGTTTGATGTCCACTATTTTGCCATAAACGCCGCTGGAAGTAAGCACTTTATCCCCGCGTTTAAGCGAATTTGTTTGCTCGGTCATGCGCTGATTTTCTTTTTTATTTCTTCTGAGCATAAGAAGAGGATAAGCAATGACCAAAAGGCCAATTAAAACAATTAAAACAATTTGAGTTGCATCAAGTGCAAGAAGTTGTGACATAATGATTCTCCTTTTTTGTTATAAGCATATATTAACAGATTAAAATTATTTTTCAAAACGATTTTGATTAAATTTTTTTGGTTTTATCCTCAAAAATAAGTCTTTCGACAAAATCTTTGAGTTTTATTCCATTTACGCTCTCATTTCCCCTTCCGCGGAAAGATATGGTTTTTGTTTTTTGCTCTTCATCACCAACAATAACAAGATAAGGAATTTTCATGTTATGTGCTTCCCTAATTTTGTAGCCAATCTTTTCGTTTCTGTCATCTAAGGTTGCTCTTAAACCCTTTTCTTCAAGTTTTTCAAGAATTTTCTTTGCATAATTTAAATTTCTATCCGTGATTGGCAAAATCTTAACTTGTTCTGGGGCAAGCCAAAGTGGAAATGCACCAGCATATTTTTCAATAAGATATGCAAGCGTTCTTTCATAGCAGCCAATTGACGAGCGGTGAATTATGATTGGGTTTTTCTTGCTGCCGTCTTTGTCGGTGTATTCCATGCCAAATTTTGCAGCAAGCATTTGGTCAATTTGAATTGTGATAAGCGTGTCCTCTTTGCCATAAACATTTTTGATTTGTATGTCAAGTTTTGGCCCATAGAAAGCCGCCTCTCCAACTCCAACAACATATTCAACATTAAGGTCGTCCAAAATCTTTTTCATGGTTGACTGAGCCTCGTCCCATTGCTCTGGCGTGCCAATATATTTTTCGCGATTGTTTGGGTCCCATTGTGAGAACCTGTATGATGCGTCTTCTTCAAGACCCAAAGTTTTAAGCATGAAGATTGCAAGTTCCAAGCATGATTTGAATTCACTTTCAAGTTGCTCAGGTGTGCACATGAGGTGACCTTCTGACAAAGTAAACTGCCTTATGCGGATAAGCCCATGCATTTCGCCACTTGCTTCATTTCTAAACAGCGTTGATGTTTCATCATAGCGAAGTGGCAGGTCCTTATAAGAGCGGGCTTTGTTTAAATATGCCTGATATTGAAATGGACAAGTCATTGGCCTAAGGGCATAAACTTCCTTGTCCTTATTTTCATCTCCAAGCACGAACATGCCGTCTTTATAGTGGTCCCAATGCCCTGAAATTTTATACAGGTCACTTTTTGCCATGTAAGGCGTTTTGGTTATCTGCCAGCCGCGTTTTGCTTCCTCATCTTCAACAAATCTTTGCATAAGTTGGATAACCTTTGCACCCCTAGGCAAAAGGATTGGCAAGCCTTGGCCAATATAGTCAACTGTTGTGAAGAGTTCAAGTTCCCTGCCAATTTTGTTATGGTCGCGCTTTTTTGCCTCTTCAAGCATGTTGATATAAGAGTTTAGTGCTTTTTTATCCTTAAAGCCATAGCAGTAAATTCTTTGCAACATTTTGTTTTTCTCATTTCCCCGCCAATATGCACCATTGACAGCGTGAATTTTGTAACCCATATTTTGAAGCGACCTTGTGCTTTCAACATGAGGGCCACGGCAGAGGTCAACAAAATCATCACCAAGGGAGTAAATTGTTATCTTTTCCTTTGGGTCAAGTTCACTGATAAGTTCACATTTGTATGGGTTATTTTTGAAAAGTTTTAATGCTTCGGCCTTTGTCACCTCTTTGCGAGTGAAAGCCTCTCCTTTTCTTATGATTTCATCCATCTTTTTCTCTATTGCAGAAAAATTGTCCGGTGACAAAGGAGCTAATAAATCAATGTCATAATAGCAGCCATCATCAATTGCTGGGCCAATGGTCAGTTTTGCGTCAGGATAAAGGCTGACAATTGCTTTTGCCAAAACATGTGCAAGAGAGTGACGCATGATATGAAGTTTTTCGTCATTTTCAATTTTCTTTTCCATAATTCCTCCTAGGGCAAAATAAAAACGCCCCTAAAAACTTAAGGACGATTGTTCACCGCGGTTCCACCTTAATTGCAACTTCTTGCCACTCATTTAAAAGAAAAACATCTTCATTTAAAGTGGTTTCGCTTTCCTCTCCGTCAAGGTTTTTCACCGCCCAACCCTTCTCTGTGCACTTGTAAGGAAGTTACTTGTCTTCAAACTCCGTTTTTACTTATGTCTTAATTTTAGCACCAATATAAGTATATGTCAACTATTTGGCAAAAGTTTTGGCATCAAATTTTTGCATTTTTGTGTCTTGCGACATAAGGTTAATCCTTCTGTCAAAGATGTTTTTTAGCACAAAGGTGGCATGATTTTCATTTTTATAATAAAGATTGATTTTTTGTGGCGAAAGGTCAATCAAATTTCCAATAAGTGCCGCAGAGGATAAAATTTTTGATTTTTTGCCCTCTTCATAGATGTAATAGCCCTGTTCATCTTCCACAACAATGATTTCATCATTGCAGATATCCAGGTTGTCTATTAAAAATTTGATTAAATCAAAAAACGCGTCAGATGAGATGAGATAGTCCCGGTTTTCATTTGCCAGCCTTATAAGTTCACGCCACTTGTCCCTTAAAGGTGCAAGTTTGAACCTGTAAAAACTGTCAAGATACAAATACTCATCAAAATTTAGTGCCTTTGAGATGATGAAATAATCTGTTTCCTTATCAAAGTTAATCAGCGCTTTTTTAAACGCCTCCAAACTCAAAAGGTCTTGCACGGGCAAAAAGAGGTGCTTGTTTAAAAAGTCCAATTTGTAATTTTGGCATATTGAAAGAGATATGATTTTTAACAGCACAACTTCTGTTTCACTGCGTTTTAAATCATCAACTGCCACCAAAATATTGATAAAACAGCCATCTATACTTTCTGCAACAACGGCATTTAAAGGGCTTAAGTCAGCGCGCAACATGTCAAAAATGCTGTTTGCAACTTCGGTTTGTTTTGAGTCAAGGCTGATTGAAAATTCCCACATAACTTTCTCCATCCCATATATGTTATGCAAGGAAGGAAAAAATACTCTGGCGATTTTTGATTTTTTTTTGAAATAAAAATTCTTAGTTTTTTGTTTTCTTAAGGCTGACGGCTTTGGCTTTACCATCAGTCATAACATATTCAAGGTCGGCAATGTCATCATATTCATCAGAGTGAGTGAACATTATAACTGTTTTTGTGCGGTCGCGTTCCTTAAGATAAGATTTAACTTTGTTCCTAAAAGTTGCAGGTGCGTTTTGTGGCAATTCATATATCATAAGCACATTGCAATTTGATAATACTGCCCTCACAAGACCAATCAAAAACAATACGCCGCTTGATTTAATATCCTGAATTTGTGTGTCATAGCCAAGTGGCATTTTTTCTATGTAAGGGCTAAGTCCAACTTTTTGACATACATTTTCAACTTTTGCAAAATTTTTGCACATAAGCAAGAGGTTTTCTTTTATTGTTCCTCGCACAAATTCAGGGTGCGAGGCGCAATAATAAATGTGATGGGCAAAGTTTTTTTCATTAAATTTGTAAATGTCCAAATTGTCAAGAAGTATCATCCCGCCGTTTGGCTTAATTTGCCTTCTTAACATGTTAAAAACAAGCCTTTTCCCGCAGCCTTTGTCACCTTTGACAACATTTATTCCCTGCATTTTAAAGGACAAATCAACATTGACAAGTTTTCCAAAGTTGTCAGAGCGGATATCATCACAAGCATAACTAACATCAATAAACCCAAGATTGTAACCCTCTGTTTTGGAGTTGAGCCTGCCAAATTTGACAAGTTGTTTGTCGTTGAGATTGAGAATAAGGTTGACCCTGTCAACATCAACACGCATGTTTTCAAGCGAATTTGTTTTGTCAAACAAAGAGTTGAGTTTTTCCGTGCAAGTGGTCAAATATGGAACAATAACAAGATAAACTGCAATGTCCAAGTCGCCTTTGGAAACAAAGAATAAAAGTAGCGCTGTTACCGCATAAACGACAATGTTCCAGATGGCAAAATAAAGGTTGTTTTTGACTGATGAAAGCATGAAATATTTTGTCAGCGCGCCGCAATAGTCATTAACGCGGTGATTGATTTCAGAGTTATATTTCTTTCTTCCGCGGCCTTTAAATTCACTTATAACACTTTTCCCGTCAATAATTTTGTTGTAAGCATAATGCATGGCGTCTTTTTTTTCGTGCCTTAACCTCATTGCTTTGCCCATGGCTCTGTTAAGACCATAATAAGCAAAGAAATTTGCAAAGCCCAAAGCAAGAATAATCAGCCCTGCCCAATAGTTTGCAACAAACACCATGACAAGAATAATGACAACTTGCACAAGATATGCAATAAAACTTGCTACAACATCAGGAAAGTCGCTGAGGTTGTCCATGTTGTTAAGACTTATGTTTAAGATTTTTTCTTTGGACAAACGCTTTATTCCTGACGCTTCACAAGAGATAAGTTTGTCATATATTTTATTTGCGACTCCGACACGGATGTATGTGACTTGGTCATTATAAAATTTGTGTTGGATGTGTGCAAAAAGACTGCGTAAAATTATGGTGATAAGTTCCAGTGCAAGATTTAAAAATGCCCCGTTCCAATTGTCATTATACATGCAGTCAATTGTTCTTGCTGCAAAAATTGTGATAAGTGTTAAAAGAACGGTGTAACAAATAAAGAAAAAGATTTGCAGAGCCCAAATTTTTTTGTTTGGGTTTGCAAGGATATACCACCTTTTGAAAAGATTTTTCTCATAGGTTGAAGTTTGCGACTTTTTCATAGCAAATTTATAAACTTTTTGACGAATTTTGTCAAACGAATAACAAAAAAAAGAAGGAGAACTCTCCTTCTTTTTTCATGGTTGGCTTAAAGTCTAATCTTTGCCAGACTTTCTTGTGGCACATCTGTCGCTTTTTTGATTTGCAGATGACCTTTCGCTTGAGGCTTCAACATTTCTGCTTGCTGAACCGCAATTTTTTGCAGAAGATGTGTTTTTGCCTGCTTTGTTAGCATTTTTCTTGCCGAACATTTTTCACCTCCCATTATTCAGGTTTCCCTGTAAACTTATAATGAGCAAAATGGAGAAAAATATACATTGCAGCCAAGAAAAACTCCAAACTTAGCAAAATTTTTTGTTTGACAAAATTTATTTCTTGTCAGTCTTCTTTTTGCTGTATTTTTTGCTGTCTTCTTCAAGTAAGGTGTAATATTGGTCAAAAATGCTGATTGCTTTTTGTTCATCAGTTTCAACCCTAAGGAAAGCCTCGCCATTGTCATCAAGGTCAACTTTGAAAACAATTGCTTCATCATCAGCAATGCCTTCAAGTTTTGTGATAGGTTTCAAAATGCAATAAAGTTCCTCTTCACCCTGAGGGATAACGGCAACTTGTTCAAATTCAAGTTGTCTTCCTTTTTCATCATACATAAAGATTGGTGCGGTGTTGTTTTCATCAAGAAGGACATCCAAAAGGTCAACCTTCACCATTTCTTCATTTTTGCTTTTTTCACTTTTTTTAACTGCCATATTTAACCCCTTTTTTTGTTAATATAATTTTGTAAGATAATTTCTGCTGCGACCATATCAAGCACTTCTTTACGCTTTTTCCAATCAAGTCCGGCTTCTTTTAAAATTTCCTCTGCCTCAAGTGATGTGAATCTTTCATCTTCAAATTCAACTTCTAGCCCTGAGATTTTGGCAAACTTTTCTGCAAATGTTCTTGTCACAACTGTGAAATTGCTTTCAGTTCCATCTGCGTTAAGCGGAAGACCAAATACCACTTTGCTTACCTTTTTTTCTTTGGCAAGTTCAGTCAGCGTTTGGATATCCCTGTCACTGCCTTTGGAAATGATAACTTTGAAGCCTGAAGCAAGCGTTTTTGTTGGGTCTGAAAAGGCAACGCCAATTCTTTTCCCGCCAAAATCTATGCCCATAAATGTGTCGTAATCAGTTCTTATCACAGTTTTATTATACCAAATAAATTTTCTTTTACCAAATGATTTTTATCATTTTACTTACATTGAAGTAAATTTTTGCCAGATTTTACTGAAACAGGAAGAGGGACTTTCAAATCAAGCCAATCTTCCATCTCCCTTTTTAAAAGTTTTTCCATATCATTTTCTTCGCCTGGATAAACATCTAAAACAAGTTCGTCATGAATTTGCAGGATAAGTTCACTTTTAAAACCATTTTGTTTTAGGGCTTTTGCAACATTAAGCATGCTTTTTTTGATTATGTCTGAGGCTGTCCCCTGAAGAGGCATGTTTAACGCCACTCTTTCTCCAAAAGAGCGAAGTTGGTGATTTGCACCGTTTATCTCCGGAATATGACGAATTCTGCCGTATTTTGTTTTAATAAAGCCATGTTGCTTTGCAAATGCAATATTGTTTTCGGAAAAGGTTTTGACAGCGGGATAACGCGAAAAATAGGAGTCAATATACTGCTTTGCGCTTTTTCTGGACACTTTGATGTTTTGGCTTAAGCCATAGTCGCTTATGCCATAAATAATTCCAAAATTGACCGCTTTTGCTTCCCTGCGCATTTTTGGGGTCACTTCGTCTTTGCTAACTCCAAAGATGTCTGCTGCAGTGGAAGTGTGGATATCTTCGCCGCGCTTGTAAATTTCAATCAACCTTTCTTCGTTGGACATGTCTGCAAGCAGTCTTAGTTCAATTTGATTATAGTCAGCACTTATAAGGCTGCCGCCCTCAAACTTTGAAACAAAAATTTTGCGCAGCACTTTGCCCTCTTCATCATTTGTTGGGATATTTTGAAGATTTGGGTCAGAGGAAGAAAGTCTGCCGGTGTTTGTGAGTGCTTGATTGAAAGATGTGTGAATTATGTTCCCTTTTTCCGCACAAAGTCTTTCATAAACATCAATATAGGTGGATTTAAGTTTTTGATATTTTCTGTATTGAATTATGTTTTCAACAATTGGGTGTGAATATTTAAGGTCATTTAAAACATCAATGCCCGTTGAATTTTTTTTGTTGCCATAAGAAGTTAAGCCAAGTTTGTCAAACAATATGTGTGCCACTTGTTTTGGTGAATTGATGTTAAACTCTTCGCCCGCAAGTTCAAGAATTTGTTTTTTGAGTTCTTCAAGCTTTTGAGTGAATTGTTCATCAATCTCTTTTAAGGAATTTTCGTCAATTTTAAAGCCGTTTTCTTCCATTTCAAACAACACTTTGCTAAGTGGTAGTTCAAGTTCAAAGTAAAGATTTTTTAATTCAAGCCTTTCAAGTTTTTCTTCAAATTGTTCCTTTAAAGCAAAGTATTCATCAGTGTTTTCCAAATCAACATTTGTGTTTTCACCCGCGTGAATAAGATAAGATGCAAGTTTTAAATCAAAAAAGTTTTCAAGGATTATCCCATATTTTTTTAAGGTGTGCATGTCCGCCTTTGCTGCTTTTGTGATTTTTGTGATGTTTGGGTTTTCAAAATAAGGTTTAAGCGCCAAAACAACATCATCAGGCGTCAGTGAGTTTGAAAACATGTCATATTTAAGGTCCAGGCAATAAATTTCTCCACCTTTAACACTGAATTGCATGCTGGAAAGATTGTAACTAAACTCATTTTTTATTGACGAAATAAACGCATTTAAAATGGTCGGGCTTTCAATTGAAATCATCTTTTTATCTTCAGTTAAAATGGTGCTGCCAAACAAATCTTCCCTCTTTAAAAGAGAGCCGAAGCCAAAGGCTTTAAAATCCTTTTGAACGGACACAGGAAAAGGAAATGTGAAAGATGTTTTTTTAAGTTCTTCTTGAATATCCGCGTTTGTCACAATTGTGGCAAGTTTTTGCGAAAGATAAGCCATATCTTTGTCGCTTTCAAGTTTTTCCTTAAGTTTGCCGCTTATTTTGTCAATATTTGCGTAAATTCCATCTAAAGACGAAAAATCTTCCAAGAGTTTTATGGCTGTTTTTTCACCTATTCCTTTAACTCCTGGGATATTGTCGGAGGTGTCGCCCATAAGTGCTTTAAGGTCAATAACTTGACGCGGTGAAAGATGAAACTGAGTTTTAAGTTCCCTTTCAGTCAATTTGTTGACAACACTGACGCCTTTCATTGTCAGCCACACTTCAGTTTTTGGGTCAATAAGTTGCAATAAATCTCTATCTCCTGACAAGATGACTTTTTCACCTTCAAGAGTTTTTGCCGCTGTGCCAATGATGTCGTCTGCTTCAATTCCCTCTTTTTCAATGATGGTTATGTTCATTTTTGTCAGCAAATCTTTGATTAAAGGAAATTGCGTTCTAAGTTCCTCTGGCATAGGCTTTCGCGTGCCTTTGTAAGCCTCATAAAGGTCATTTCGAAAGGTTTTGCGTGCGTGGTCAAAGGCAACTATGATGCCTTTTGGTTTATCTTCGGAAATAATTTTTACCAAGATGTTGACAAAGCCATAAACAGCGCCTGTTGGCCTGCCGCTTGGGTCGGACAAAAAAGGAAGTGCATAAAATGCACGGTTGGCGAGCGAGTTTCCGTCAATGATAAGAATTTTGTCCACACTTTCTCCTTAGGCAAGACCAAACAACCCAGCAAAATAATCTGGCATGGCAACAACAACAATGTAAAATATGGTGACAAGTATTAGTAAAATTAGCAATATGATTTTGAATATATTTCCAGTAAAGTTTGTCATGGCAAAAAGGAACAAAAGAATAACTCCGCCATACATGGAAACATATCTAAGCACCTTTCCCCAACTGCCAAGTGTTTCAAGTGAAGGCACAGCGGCAACATAAATCATAAGGGCTATGTAAGCAATGACACAAATTGACAAAATGAAATAAATGGCTTTTTTCATCAGTTCACCTTCTTTAATTTCTTCTTTTCGTCTTTAACTTTTTCTTTTTCTTCTTTTATTTTTTCCTTCTCTTCTCTAAGTTTTTCTTTTTCTTCTTTTTTATGTTGTTTTTCAAGCAAAAGTTGGGCTTTATCTTTCTTTGGCTTTTTGTTTTTGAGAGGTTTTATTTTTGAAGATTTAACTTTGCTTTTCTTTGCCTTTTTTGAACGCTTTTTGATGACCATTTTCTTTGTTCCATCATCTGGCATAGTTTCAAGCAGGCAATCAAGGTTTTCAAACATATCTTTCCACAGCCTTAAGGTTTTTGAAAAATAAAAACCATCTGCAACGCGCTCATCCATTGTGACCGTAACATTTAAAACTTTGCCAAGTTTGAGTTCTTTGTTCCTTTCAACAACAGGTTCCATCTTTTCCTTGCCCATTGCAACAAATATGCTTGCATTACCAAAATGATAAAGGTGATGTTTTACAGCGTCAAGTTTGATTGATTTAAGGTTTGTCATAAACAGGCTGCAATGGAAACAACTTGCCTCAATAAGTGATTTTGGCAAGCAGTTGTGCCTGTCCATCCAACGAATAAAAACCATGGCAAGACGGAAAAGCCAAGCCGGAAGTTTGCCCAAGATATCCGCGTCTTTGGTTGTGCCATAAACAGAGTCCTCACGGGTGTTTTCATAGATGACTTTGTCCACATATTCTTTGATTTGTGGAAGACTTTCCCTGCCCGTGAAATGAAATTTAAGGTCAACATCCTCGCTTTCATCATCCAGCCTCTTTTTTGCAACCATGCTTAGCGTGATGTCCTTATGCTCATAAATTATGTTGTGATTAACAAAATAATTGAGTTTTGGGCGAAGATAAAAAAGGCGGACAAGAGATGCAATCATGATGTGTGTGTAAGTGTAATTGTTGCCAAGTTTTCTTTGGCGCGAGATAAATTCATCAATAGGCTCGCAGCGGAATTTGACATCCATATAGTTTGTTGAACTTATTCTGTCCGGCATAAAAAATGGTGCGGCCTTTGTCACAGGGTCAAGTTTTTTAACTTTTACACCATCACTTCGTTTTGAAAACATCTTTTTCTCCTTAACTTTGCGTTACACAACGAATAATATATCACATTTAATCTATCTTTCAAAATAATTTGTTAAACTTACTTTTTCTCTCTGCGTTTGAAATAACAGCGGTCTTTCAGACTGTCCGGCAAATACTGCTGTTCTACATAACCGCCGTAGTCGTGTGGATATTTGTATTTTTTGCTTGCCTCAGTGTGATTTTTTAAGTAATCAGGAATTCGGTCATCAGAGTGATTTTTGGCATCATCAATTGCCATATCCTTTGCAATGACCACCCTGTTATCCTTTGGGCTTTCGCAAACATAAATTATGGCTTGTGTCAGCGCCAAATTTCCCTCTGGCATGCCCAAATGGTCAAGCGCATACAAAGCACAGCATGCCTGCACAAGCGCATTTGGTGCAGAAAGACCGACATCTTCTGAGGAGTGAGCAATGAGCCTTCTTGCTAACACCTGTGGCTCTACGCCAGCCTCTATGAGCCTATTGGCATAATATAAAGCCGCTGTGGCGTCACTTCCACGAAGGCTTTTGCAATAAGCACTCAAAATATGATAATAAACATCATCATTAAGGCTCAATGCTTTTCTCTGCAAACACTCGCTTGCAACATCTTTTGTGATAATAATTTCACCTTTTTTGTTTACCGGGGTTGTGATTGCTGCAATTTCAAGTCCGTTTAAGGCGCTGCGAACATCACCACCGCATGCCGTGGCAAAATATTTGAGCGCTTCGTCATCAGTTTTTATGTTGTAATCTTTCAGTCCCTCTTCGCATGTCAAAGCACGCTTTAAAACCGTGACAATATCATTTGCGTCAAGTGGCTTAAATTCAAACACGCTGCATCTTGAAACAATAGCTCTGGTCATGCTGTAACTTGGGTTTTCAGTGGTGCATCCAACAAAAATTATGTAGCCATTTTCTAAGCTCGCCAGAAGGCTGTCGCTTTGTGCCTTTGTCCACCTGTGGCACTCGTCAAGCAAAAGATAGGTTTTTTTGCCATAAAGTTCAAAATCATTTTTTGCCTTTTCCATCACCTCTTTGACTTCAGCAACTCCAGTTGAAATTGCATTGAGTTTGACGAAATTTGAGTTTGAGGTGTCGGCAATAATTCTTGCAAGAGTTGTTTTGCCTGTGCCTGGTGGACCGTAAAAAATGCAGCTTGGCACACGCTTTGCTTCAATGAGCCTGCGCAAAAGTTTTCCTTTGCCAAGAATATGTTTTTGACCTACAACATCATCAAGCGTTTTTGGACGCATTTTTTCTGCAAGAGGTTTTTTGTCATTATGCAAATCTTCAAACAAGTTGTTCATTGATTTCTAGTTCTCCAATTTGATTATAGCATACTTTAAAGGTTTTTAGCAAAAAAAATTGAAAACATTTTTTTGGCGCTTTCAAACATAAATTTGAAACTGTTTTTTGCCTATGTCCTTAAAAGAAAAAGTCCTGTTTTTTTTAACGCAAGTGCTTTTAATGTTGTGGCAAGAAATGATTGGAAGGCTGACATACTCTTTCCCGTTAAATATGCTTAATTTTTCAATATTTTTCATGTTGTTTAGGCAAAAATCATTTTTTCCAGTTAAAACAATTTCATCTTTTAAAAGGCCATATTTTATCTCGCTGTTTCGGTCATATTTTCCATCAAGCCAGGCCTTCATAATTTTTTCAGGCAAAATTGCGTTGATAAGTGCCTGTTTCTTTTTGTCAGATGACACAATTTTAATGTTAAAAATTTGGCTTGTTTTTATGTGTGCCATCTGCGTGAAATTTTCAATCTCTTCTCTTGACGAAAGCGAAAATTTTTCGCTGCCGAGATTGAAAAATAAAACCTTTCTTTGCTTTGCCCTAAGCGGCACTTTTGCTTTGAGATAAACTCTTGCAAAGCAGGAATTTGTAACGCTGTCAACACATGAAAAACTGAAAAAATTAAAGAAAGATGAAAAGTTGAAAAAACTTGTTTCAAAAGTTTTTAAATTGACAATTTTGATGTGATTTAGCATTTTTTGAAAGGAATAATAGCCTTTTGGCAGTAAAAGGCTGAGTTCAACGAGGACATTTTTTTGTTGAGAGGACAAGTTTGTAAGTTCCAGCATACAATTTCTGCCAGAAAGAAAAAATTGTCTTGAAAAATAGGCTATTTCGCCACCATTATTATAACTTTCATAAAAACAGCCGTTGAAAGAGCCTTCCACGCGCTTGCCATCAATTTTAAGATAATTTTCTTGTTCATTTAAATCAAATTTAAAGCCCGAAGGATAGTTTATATTTAGTTTTTCAAGTTCCTTATCTTTTGAAATGATAAAATCAAGTTTTTTTGCGTTCTTACTCTCTTTTGTAAGAACAAGATTGAATTTTTCCTCTTTTTGCGCTTTTTCAAAGCATTTTGCAAGCGTTTTTGTAAGTTGTTTTGAGAAGATAAAAACAGGAAGTGTTGGGTCAACACCATCTTTTATCACCCTGTCAAAATCAATGATTTCATTTGTTTGTGGCGAGTGAAAGCGGACACGGTTTAAAATTAAATTTGTCATGTTAAAAATGTAATCTTTCTTTTTCATGACATAATATTTGCCCAACATAACACTTTCTAAACAAAAAAAACACCCTTTCGGGTGAATATCAGCCTTGCATAAGCCGAGTTCTGTTTTATGTGGTCATCTATCTAGGCCTTTTGTCGCCAAAAAGCTCAAGCGGCGCTTTTGAAGGGCGCGTAAGACTTCGTTATTGCCCTTACTTAGCCTTGCATTGGGTGGGGTTTACAGAGCGAGTCATGTTGCCATAACTCCGGTGGGCTCTTACCCCACCTTTCCATCCTTACCTAAAAAATTTAGGCGGTTTATTTCTGTTGCACTTTCCTTAAAGTCACCTTCACCAGCCGTTAACTGGCACCCTGTCTTAGAATGCTCGGACTTTCCTCACTTTGCTCATCACAAGCAAACTGCGACCACTCGCTTGACTGATATAATATTGTAACATATTTGACTTTAAAAGTCAACATTAACTTACGGTGAAAAGCAGTTTTGTGCTTTTTTTGTCCGCAATATAACCTTGAATAAAGCCGTCCTGTGAAATTTTGAGTGATATGCCATATTTTGCGAGGTCCATGGCGGCTGCCGAACGCCCACCACCAGAGATTGAGCCCGCTTCAATTTTTAATATTGCCCCAGCCGCCACAATTGTTCCATCAAAATCAATTATGGTCGCGCCATCCATTGCCACAATTTCTTCCCTGAGTTTGCGATTGAGTTCATGAAATTTTTTGCCTTCAATAATCTGATTTAAGCAGACTGACTTATAGCACTTGTTCTTTTTCAAAAATTCGTCATAGCCAAGGGAATAAAACTCTCTTGTGTCATCAGCAGAGGTGAAATTGTAAAGTTTGTTTGCCTCTTCAAGTTCAGTGACCTTTTTGAGGTCATAATATTTTTCTTGCAAGATGTCGCGTGCGTCAATGTGAGTGAGCGCGCCCTGTATCATATCTTTTTTTAGATAAACAATGATGCCGCCGTTATATCTAAAAGAAGTGTCAATTGCAGTCAAATAAATTGCCCTTCTCACATCTTTGAGTGAGTGCGGATTTCTGTAAGCAAGAAGTTGCATGACTTCTTCATGGTTGTAAATGTTCCACTGTCCGCGTCTGCGAGCGAACATGAGAAGACGGTTTTTAAAAATGAGCAGGTCACCGTTTTCAGTGAGCGCTATGCCAACTTTTTTGTCGCCACAATATTTTGCAACATAGTTGAATTCGTGCGGTGCAGTTGACGAAAATCTCCTGACTTTTGCAAGTGAAACATAGCCAATAAGATAACCCTCTCGGTTAAATTCAACAAATGAATTTTTCCCGTCTGAAAGCAGCGCAAAAAAATCACTTGAAAGCATGTTTGAAAAATGCAAAGGAAGTGGCTCGGTTTGTTCAGTGAGATTTAAAATAATTCCAAAATTTATTTTTTTGCCTTCATAAGTGCGGTTTGACCAATTTGTCAGTTCATCCACAAGTCCAAGCAAAGTTGACGATGCTGAAGGTGCAACAGTGTCGCAAATTGCTTTTTCGACAGCTTTGTCAAGCAATGTTTCTTCAAAAGAGGGGTCAAAACCGCTCTCTGCAATGTTTTTTGTTTCTCTTAAGATGTTTTTTAAAAGTGTTAATTCAGACTGCTGGAAGGCTCTGCCGCGTTTGATGACAAGCCTGTAATCAGCGTTTTTTTCTGGTTTGAGCAAAAGAGTGTTTTGCTTTCCAAGTGCAATTTCTGCTTCACGGGTGTTTGAGTCCTCTTCACCGACAAGTTCAGAGCCTGTGAAAAGTGGAAGTATGAGTTTGTTAATCACATAGTAAAATTTCTCTTTCTTCAACCCGCTTTACCCCATTTTATATTTTGATAATATAACAAAATTTTTATTTAGGCAAGCAGATTTTAATTTTTTTCATAATAATTTTTTGCCAAATCATCTTTAATTAGCTCAAGTGCTTTTGCCTCAATGCGCGAAACATAACTGCGCGAAATATTGAGTTGTTTTGCAAGTTCTTTTTGTGTGTAAACTTTCTCCCCGTTAAGCCCATAGCGTTTTGTTAAAATTTCTCTTTCCCTTTTTGAGAGTTTTTTGTTGATTGACGCGTTTATCCTTTCCATCAAAAAACTTGAGTTGGCATTGTTTTCAACTTCATCTTCATCAGACTGCAAAATGTCCATAAGCAGCACTTCATTGCCCTCTTTGTCAGAAGCAAATTTTGTGTTTAAAGAAATGACATCACGGTGTTTTTTATTGACGCGAATGAGCATTAAAATTTCATTTTCAATGCATTTTGACGCATATGTTGCGAGTGCTGCGCCCTTTTCATACTTAAAACTGTCAATTGCTTTTATAAGTCCAATTGTGCCAACGGAAATTAAATCGTCAACCTCAACACTGACTGAGCCTGCATATTTTTTGACAATATGACTTACAAGCCGCAAATTGTGGGCAATAAGTTTTTTTCTTGCATCCATATCTCCCGCTTCATGATAACTTTCAAGAAGTTTTCTCTCCTCTTCCTTTGCTAGCGGCTTTGGAAAGCCCTCAACATTATTTATAAATGCAGTAAAACACCTAAGTTTGCTTAAAAAAAACGGTAATGTTTCAAACACAATTTCACTCCTTTCAGCAAAATATATGTCGAAAATTGCCGTTTTTTGCTTGGACACATCTTAAATCTTAGAAAAGTTCGTTAACAAAATTTTCTGCATTAAATTCGTCTATGTCCTCAACTGACTCGCCTGTTCCAACAAAGACGACTGGTTTTTTAAGTTCTTTTTCAATAGCAACAACCACCCCGCCTTTTGCAGTGCCATCAAGTTTGGTTAGAACTATGCCGTCAATTGGCACAAATTCGTTGAAAGCGGTGATTTGACTGAGTGCGTTTTGTCCTGTTGTTGCATCCAAAACTATGAAGGAAAGTTTTTGCGCCTCAGGATATTCCCTGTCAATGACTTTATTGATTTTTTTTAACTCTTCCATAAGGTTTGTTTTTGTGTGTAATCTTCCTGCGGTGTCAACAATAAGCACGTCTGTGTTTTTAGATTTTGCGGAACTTATGCCGTCAAAAACAACCGCCGCTGCGTCTGCGCCTTCTGCATGTTTAATAATTCTTGTTTTTGTCTTGCTTGCCCAAAGTGAAAGTTGTTCACTGGCAGCCGCCCTGAAGGTGTCAGCGGCAACGAGTGTGACTGATTTTTTCTTATCTTCAAAGTATTTTGCAAGTTTGCCAATGGTTGTTGTTTTTCCAACTCCATTGACGCCTATGATGGTTATGATTGTCGGATATGAAAATTCAATTTTTGGTGCGGAAGAGAGAAGTTCGGACAAAATAACTTTGAGTGCATTTTTCACCTCATCTGCCGTGCGAAGTTTGTTTTTTCTTGCATAAAGCCTGAGGTTTTCGCAAATTTCAACTGATGTTTTAACCCCCATGTCGCACGAAATCAAAAGTTCCTCAAGTTCGTCATAAAAGTCATCATCAAGTTCGCCATGACTTAAAATTGCATCAAATTTGCGAGCAAACGCCTCGCGCGTTTTCTTTAGTGCTGATGCCAGTTTTTTGAAAAGTCCCATTACACCACCTCTGCTTGTTTAATTGCGTCCGCAAGTTTAACAGAAACCACCTTGCTTATGCCCTTTTCTTCCATAGTCACGCCAAAGAGAGCCTCGGCATGTTCCATTGTCGGCTTTTTGTGAGTGATAAGGATAAACTGGGTTGAACTGGACAATTTTTTAAGATATTTGTCAACAATTTCAACATTTGAATCATCTAACGCTGCTTCAACTTCATCAAAAAGGCAGAAAGGAAGTGGTTTAATACGAAGAATAGCAAAGATAAGAGCCATTGCTGTAAGTGACTTTTCACCGCCTGAATAAAGCGACATGTTTTGGATTTTCTTTCCCGGAGGTTGAACAAAAATTTCAACTCCGCTTTCAAGAGGGTTCTCTGGGTCAGCAAGTTCAATTTTGGCGTTTCCACCGCCGAAAAGTTCGCGGAAAGTGATTTTAAAACTTGCATTGATTTTTTCAAGTTCGTCTGTGAATTTTTCAATCATAACAGCGGATAGGTCTTTAATGATTTTCATCAAATCATCCTCTGCTTTCTTAAGGTCATCAGACTGCTCAGAAAGAGTGTTGTATCTTTCCAATAACGCACTGCAATCTTCAATGGCGTTGACATTAATTGGGCCCAAAGCGGCAATATTACGCTTAATTTTTGCAATTTCTGGCATTGCAACTTTGATGTCAAAATCAGGTCTTTTCATGCTAAGGCAGTCATTGTAAACAAGCGAATATTCCTCATAAATTCGCTCTTGCATGGTTTCAATGTCGGTGTCAACTTTGCTCAAATTCATCTCTTCCCTATATTTTTTGTCATTGAGGCGATTTATATCCTCCATAAGAGATGCTTTTTGTGTGTCCAAAGAGCGAATATTGTCAGAAATGTTTTTCTTTTCTTGTTCAGTCTGTTTTTGCCTTTCAACGAGCGCTTCAAGTTCCTTTTTAGTCTCAGACGAAGGCGCTTTTTTAAGTTTTTCTTTGATAAGTTCTTCGCCGCTTTCAATGTATTTGAGGTTGTCCTCATAGTGAGATTTTGAATAACTCAAATTTTGAGTTTGACGGCCAATTTCACCCTCAAGCCTTAAAAGTTCGTTTTTAATGGCGTTAATTTCGGCTTTTTTAGATGCAATTTCAACTTTAACCGTTGTCAAATTTGCGCTTATTTGTTCTCTGTTTTCTCTGAGTTTAGCACCTGCTTCACGGCGTTTTTGCCTTAAGATGTTAACATCATTTTCATTGCCCGAAATTGCGTTTTGTTTTGAACTTACTTCGCTGTAAGCCTGGTCAATAAGCGAAAGTTTGTTTGTCACAGTTGTCCTTTCCATGTCAAGCACTTTAAGGTCATCTTCAACTTCACCTATTGCCACTTTGCTGCTTTCAAGTTTTGCTTTTGCAGAGCCAATTTCAATTGCAATATTAGAAATAACAAGACTGAGTTTGTCAAATTCTTCACGTGCAGACTTTAAATTGCCTTCAAGTTCAGATTTTCTTTTATCCGCAGTCGAGATGAATTCGCTGAGTTTTGGAATTTCCTTTTTGAGCGTTTCAATCTCTCTTTCGCGGCTCATGATTCCAACCGCTTCACTCTTCTTGCTTCCGCCGGTGATTGAGCCTTGAGGGTTAATCACATCTCCATCTAAGGTGACAATTTTATATGCAAAGCCGCTCTTTCTGGAAATTTCAATGGCGTCAACAAGTTTTTCAACAATGATTGTGCCACCCAGTAAACCAGAGATTACATTTTCTATTTTCTTATCATAACTTATAAGTTCGCTTGCAACCCCTATGTATCCCCTTGATGATGAAATTTTGCTCTCATCAACACTTCTGCGTTTCATGGATGATATAGGAAGGAAGGTTGCCCTGCCAAAGTTGTTCGCCTTCAAATATTCGACAAGTTCGTTTGCGCCATGCTCATCATAAGTGACAATGTTTTGCACAGAAGAGCCAAGAGCCACCTCAATTGCTGCCTCATATTTTTCTGGAACTTTGATAAGAGAAGCCACAACACCAACAATATTTTTTGAAAGTGCTGAGCCTTGAGAGGCAAGTTTTAAAAGTTTTTTAACAGCATAGCCAAAGCCTTCAAATTCCGCTTGCATTTCAGTTAAAAGTTTAAGTCTATTTTCAAAAACCTTAAGTTCGGTTGCTTTGTTCTGCCTTTCTGACTCGTGGTCACGAAGAGAGTTTGAAATTTGATTTATTTTTCCTGCAATATCACTTCTTTCCCCTTCCATAGATGCCGCTTTTTTCTCTTTTTCAAAAATTTCGCTTTCAAGTGTAGTGATGTTGCCCTTAAGTTCTTTTTCCTTCTCTTTTTGCTCAGAAATCTGAGTGTTCAACGATTTAAGGTTTGAAGAGAGAAGTTCTTTTTCCGCAGTGAATTTTGAAATTGAACTTTTGATGTCAGAAAGAGAGCCAAGCGTTTGAATAAACTCCTTTTCGCTTTGTCCTTCTTCAATTTCGCTGACCTCAATGGCTTTTGCAAGTGAAAGATATTCATTTGATAATTCGTCAAAACTATTTTCAAGAGTTGAAAGTTTTTCTTCCATGCTTTGAAGTTCAGATTCCTTGTTTTGCTTTTGCTGATTTGCTGCTTCAAGAAATTTCTCAGCATTTGTCATGTCAAGACTAAGCCTGTCATTTTCCTTTTGAGCAAACTGAATTCTCTCTCTTGCAACCTTTGTTTCGCCTTCCTGTTTTTCAAGATTGACGGTAAGTTCCAAGATTTTTGCATTGAGGTTTGAAAGGGTTATATCAAAATTTTGCAGCCTGTTCATTGCCTCATCATATTTTTCTGTTGCCGCTTTAAGTTCGCTGTCACGAAGGGTGAATTCTTGATTGATAGCGTCAAGTTTTTCTTTGATTTTTGCTTTAAATTCGCTAGCGTTTTCATATTGATAAATGTAAGCGTTAACTTCCAAATCTTTCAAGTCCGCTTTGTATGCAAGATATTTTTTGGCATTTTCAGCTTGTTTTCTAAGTGGACCCATTTGCCTGTCAATTTCAAGCAATATGTCCCCCACGCGCGCCAAATTTTGTCTTGCAACATCAAGTCTGCGCTCAGCATCAGTTTTTTCTTTTTTATATTTTGCAATGCCTGCCGCGTCCTCAAACATTGCCCTTCTGCTTTCTGGCTTGGATTCAACAATTTCTGTGACTTTGCCCTGTCCAATAATGGAATATCCGCTTTTGCCAAGACCGGAGTTATACAAAAGGTTGTTTATGTCCCTCAAAAGACATGGGTTGCGGTTGATAAGATATTCGCTTTCGCCAGAGCGGTAAAGTTTTCTTGTGATGATAAGTTCGTCATAGTCAAAATCAAAATAGCGGGTGGAGTTGTCAAAGTGCAAAGACACTTCGCAGTAAGAAAGGCTTTTTCTTTTTTCCGTTCCATTGAAAATAACATCCTGCATGGTGTCAGCACGAAGGTCTTTAACTTTTTGTTCGCCCAAAACCCAACGAATAGCGTCAGCAACATTGCTTTTGCCACATCCGTTAGGGCCAACTATGGCGGTGAACCCGTCATTGAATTCAATTATTGTTCTGTCGGCGAAGGACTTAAAACCCGCCATTTCAATTCGTTTTAAAATCATTTTTTTCTTCCTAGTCTTTAAATAAAATTTTTATTGCTTTTTCGGCGCACGCTTGCTCAGCGGAGTGTTTGTCACTTCCTTCGCCAGTCGCTATTTTATCCTCATCCATGTAAAAGGTTGAGGAAAAGCCGTTTTGAGTTTTGATTGTTTCATATCTCATACTGCATTTAAAACCGGCCTGCACAAGTTCTTGAAGATGGCTTTTATAGTTTGTGTCCTGAACATTTTTAAAGCCTTCCAAATGAAAATTTCTTTCAACAAACTTTCTTGCTTCTTTAAGTCCACTGTCAAGATAAATTGCTGCTATGATTGCCTCAATAACATCCGCTTTGACGGCTTTTGGAACATTTTTGCCCATGCTTTTGCCCGTTTTAACCTCACCGGCAAGACCAAGTTCATCAAAGACTGAGCATAGATAATTTTCCGAAACATAATGGCTTCTTATTATTGTCAAATAGCCTTCGTCTTTGTCCGAATTATTAAAGAGATATTCTCCAACAAGAAAATCTAATATGCTATCACCTAAAAATTCAAGACGCTCATAATTTTCATGAGATTTTGAACTGTGGGTAACTGCTTTGTTAAAAAGGCCAATATCCTTTATTTCAACTCCAAGTTTTTCAGCCAGCATTTGCCACCTCTAACAAACTTTCAATTTTTTCAATAAGTTTGTTTTCATGAAGCAAAATGGCCTGTTCAACGGAAGCAGCAATATTTATTCTGGTGGATGTGCCATGATTTTTTATGACAAGTTTTTTGCAACCCAAAAAGGCTGAGCCACCATGCTGACCCTGAATATCAATTGTCTGCTTAACTTCTTTAAATGACTTTTTCATGAAAAGATAGCCAATTTTTGATAAGAAATGTGACTTGATTGACCTTTTGAGAATTGACAATAGTGCTTGAATTGCACCCTCAGTGCCTTTTAACAAAACATTTCCCGCAAAGCCATCACTTACAAGCACATCAACATCTCCTGAAAGATAGTCCCTGCCTTCAACATTCCCAATAAAATTAACTCCGCAGGTTTTAAGCATTGGATGAGCAAGTTTTGTCAGTTCATTTCCTTTATGCTCTTCTGCACCATTGGATAAAAGTCCAACTTTTGGCGCTTTTTGGCCATAGACAATCTCATAATAAGCGCTGCCCATAAGTGCAAAATGGACAAGATTGATTGGCTTGCAGTCAACATTTGCACCAGCGTCAATCAAAAGAACCTCTTTGCCTTTGACTTTTGTTGGAAGATTTGGTGCAAGAGCCGGACGCGAAATACCTTTTATTCTGCCAATTTTCATAACGGCACCAGTCAAAATTGCTCCCGTTGGGCCTGCGGAAATAAGGGCAATGACATCATCATTTTCCCTTAAAACATCAAAGGCTTTGACAAGAGATGAATTTTCCTTATGTCTGATGGCCTCTGTTGGAGTGTCATCATTTGTGATAACTTCAGGTGCAGACAAAATTGTTATTCTGCCATCACCTCTGCCAGAAAGAATTGAAGAAATTTTCTCCTCTTCACCACAAATAATAATTTGAACATCCTTGCGTTTTTCACATGCAAGCACGCACCCTTCAACAATCTCTTCTGGCGCATTGTCGCCACCAAAACCATCAACAACAATCTTATACATGCTTTTACCCCTATATTAAACAATTTATTTTAACAAAATAAAAAAATAAAGTAAAGCAAATTAACCCTCAATTTTTCTTGCATAAGAAAAAACGCCTTTACAGGCGTTTTTCAACATTTTGTGTGTTTTATGACATAATACTCACATTATATTGTGTTATTTTGTCTTTTTCTTTTCAGTATTGATAACAGTTTCATTTTTGTAAGTTCCGCATTTTGGACATGCCTTGTGAGGTGCTTTAAGTTCGTGACATTGTGGGCACTCAACAAGTGTTGGCGCTGACGCCTTAAAATTTGCGGAATTTCTTGAATTTCTTCTTGCTTTTGAAACTTTCCCCTTTGGAACAGCCATGATTTCCTCCTAAAATTTGATTATACCTTTCAAGTATATTTATTTTGTCTTGATTTGTCAAGCGTTTTGATTATTTTTTAACTTTTGCAAGTTTAACTGTGTCACGTGCTATCAAAAGTTCCTCATTTGTTGGAATTCGGAAGACTTTAATCTTTGAAGATGGAAGTGACAATTCTTCAATTGTTCCCCGTGGAAGAGAAGCGTTTTTCTTGCGGTTGAATTTGACTCCTGCATAAGCAAGACTGTCCATCACTCTTTCCCTTAAATCCTCTTGATTTTCGCCAACTCCGGCTGTGAACACAATTGCGTCTGCGCCGCCCAAAACAGCAAGCATTGCGCCAACATATTTTGTTATGCGGTAGCAGAGCATGTCAAGAGCAAGTTTTGCCCTTTCATTTCCCTTTTTGATTGCGGCGTTAAGTTCACGCATGTCGCTTGAAACTCCGCTCACACCAAGCACACCACCTTTTTTGTTGAGATAGTCAACAACTTCGGCTGCGGTCATACCCTTCTTTTGTGCTAAGAAGGAAACAACTGTTGGGTCAATATCACCACTTCTTGTGCCCATCATAAGCCCTTCAAGTGGCGTAAAGCCCATGGTTGTGTCAATGCTTTTTCCGTCTTTAATGGCGGTGATTGATGAGCCGTTTCCAATGTGACATGAAATGATTTTAAGTTCCTCCGGCTTTTTGCCCATCACTCTTGCTGTTTCTGAAAGAATAAAGCGGTGGCTTGTGCCATGGAAACCATATTTGCGGATATGATATTTTTCATAGTCCTTGTAATCTATGCCATACATGTATGCTTTTGGTGGCATGGTTGCATGGAAAGCGGTGTCAAACACAACAACTTGTGGTGTTTTTGGCATAACTTTTTTGCAAGCTAGCATTCCGCCAATATTTGCCTCAGCATGAAGTGGCGAAATGTCCTTGGTCTTTTTAAGATTTTTGATAACTTCATCAGTGATAAGCACGCTTTCTGAGTAAAACCAGCCGCCTTGAACGCATCTGTGCCCTATTGCAGAGATTTCGTCAAAAGATTTGATGACCTTGAGTTCGCTGTTTGTCAGCATGTCCAAAATAACGGACATGGCTTGTGTGTGGTCCTTCATTGGAAGATGTTTGACAATTTCCTGACCTTTTGCTTTATATTCAATAAATGGGTCGCTAAGGCCAATCATTTGGCAAGTGCCTTTTGCAATAACTGACTCATCTTTCATTTCAAAAAGTTGAAATTTGATTGATGATGAACCTGCGTTGATAACTAAAACTTTCATTTTGTCTCCTTTGCTTGCAGTGCTGTGATTGCACTGACTAAAATTATATCTTCCACGCTGCAGCCTCTTGAAAGGTCATTGACTGGCTTTTTAAGCCCCTGCAGAATTGGACCAACTGCTGTAAGTCCGCCAAACATTTGCATTGCCTTATAGGTGATATTTCCACTGTTAAGGTCAGGAAAAATCAATATATTGGCGTTCCCCTGAATTGGACTTTGTGGCGACTTGATTTTTGCAACATCACTTCTTAGAGCGGTGTCAAGTTGAAGTTCTCCATCACTGACAACGGCAGGTCTTGAAAACTTTTCTGCTGCCTTTTTAACTTTTTCCGTCATTTCACTTTGGGCGCTACCCTTTGTTGAATAGGACAAAAATGCAACATTTATCTCATCAAATCCAAGTGCCTTTGCTGTGTCAACTGTTTGAGATGTGATTGTGACAAGTTGCTCGCATGTTGGGTTTTCATTAAGACCGCAATCTGCAAGAAGCAAATTTCTTTTTTTCAAAAAGTCATTTTTGCCAATGAGCAGCATTGAGGAAGAGATAAGAGTGTCCTTTTTTGCACCTTTAATGATTTGAAGTGCTGGCTTAATTGACCTTTTTGTTGAGCACTCCGCCCCTGCAACCATGCCATCTGCAACGCCAATATCAACCAAGAGAGTGGCAAAGTAATATGGGTCGGTCACAAGCCTTTCCGCCTCTTCCATTGTCATGCCCTTTTCTTTTCGTTTTGCATACAAGTGCTTTACAAGTTTGTTTTTGAGCGGACAAGTTTTTGGGTTCATTATTGTGAATTTGACCAGACTTTTATCCCTGATAGCCAAACTTGATTCATCACCAACCAAGATGACATTGCAAATATTTTTCTTCTTCAAAAATTTGACTGCTTCAATGGTTCTGTCACTGAAACCAGCCTCGGGAAAGATGATGGTTTTATTTCTCTGTTTTGCCCTTTTGAGCAAGTTTTTTATATCAAACATACTAATGTTACCTTTCTAATATTTTATAAACTTAAGTCTTTTATTAGACTTATCTTAGTATATATAAATTGACGAATTTCTGTCAAACGCTTTCGAGGTTGTTTTTGAAAAAAATCAAAATTTTTCTGACTTTTGCCATTTTTCTGCTTATCATTTTGATTGCTATTGAACCTAAAAGATACATCACATCTGCACTGGATGGAATTTCTGCATGGACTTTTAATGTGCTACCCTGCATTTTTCCATTTATGGTTTTAAACCGCATATTGATTGAACTTGGGCAAATGGACAGGCTTTCAAAATTTTTATCAAAGCCTTTCCAAAAAATTTATGGCACATCTCCCAAAGCGGGATATGTGTTTTTTATGAGTATTTTGGCTGGATACCCCGTTGGCTCAAAGATGACCGCCGACCTTTATGAAAAGGGGCAAATTGACCTAACATCCGCATACCGTATGAGCAGTTTTTGCTCTAACTCTGGCCCAATGTTCATCATTGGGACTGTTGGCACACTTTTATTAAAAAATGCCACACTTGGCGTCATACTTTTCATCTCGCACATTTTAAGTGCACTTTTAAACGGCTTAATTTTTAGATTTATTCACGCAAAAGAAAAGCGACAAACGCCGTCATCCGCGTATCAAAGTGAAACCTCCTCCTTTGGTGACATCATATTATCAAGCGTGCAAAGTGTTTTGTGTGTCGGCGGAATAATTTGCCTGTTTTTTATAATTATTGAGTCACTCTCACCAGTTTTTTCCCTTCTTCCACCCGCTGTTGTCCCGCTTTTTGAAGGACTTATTGAAATGACAAGAGGTTGCATTGACGCAAGTTTGCTATCAACTGATTGGGCGACAATAATATGCAGTTTCCTCATAAGTTTTGGCGGTTTTTCAACCATATTGCAGTCCATGGCAATGTTAAAAAAACTGAAAATGCCAATTTGGTTATTTTCAGTTCAAAAGTTGACGCAAGGGATAATTTCTGCATTTATAACGGCAATAATTTTGCTGATTATCTAGTTTCCTTTCTGATTTGCTGGTCAATGATTTCTGTAAGTTCCCTCATATAATGCCTTAAAGGTTTAAGCGTGCGGCAGGCATATTTTAAGCCTTTTACAAGCCCTACCAAAAGGTCAAATTCTTGGTCTATGCAAGCAATAAGCACGCAGTTAAGCATGAGTGTGACATCTTCGGATACAGGTGAAGATTTTTCTTCTTCCAGCCTTTCAATCATTTGAAGTGCCGTTTCTTTTGCGGCAATAAAGGTGTTATATATCCCCTCAGGGTTTCTTATATATTGCATTGTTCTTTCAATTGGAAATGGCAAGATTTTAAGTTTGTCTTCTGGCGAAAGATTGTCAAGTTGCTCTTGTGAAAGCGGAAGATATTTTTCCTCTTCTTCACTAGAGCCAAAAGCCTCCATAATCAAGTTTCTGAAAGGAACAAAAATGGTTTGCATAAGTTTTTCGGTGTCTATTCTGCCACTTTCATCTTTAAAGTAAGTGTGTGCAAGTTCGTCAAGGTCAATTTTGCCATTGTTTATGTCTGCCATTAGGCAAAAGACAAGAGCAAGCACTTTAAACTCTTCTTCTGGCATAACAAATTCGCTTTTCCCATCCTCATTTTTGAAAGCAAGTTTAAACTCAAGACCTTTGTCAAAATCACTTAAGCAGTCCGACATAAGTTCATAAAGTTCAGGCGTTGCAGCAATAATCTCCAAGATTTTGGATATTTTTTTGTCCGCAAACAAAATCTTACTTCCAATAAGTTCATCACAAAGTGAAATGAGTTTTTCAATGTTTTCCATGTTTTCCATAAAAACCTCTCAATGTTATTTTAACATAAACATCAAAAAAAACAATAAAAAATTTGCAATATTATGAAAAAACTGATATTATTTAAACATGGACAATTTGATTTCTAATGAAATAAACAACGAAGAAAAAGTGCGACTCAAACTGACACTTTTGTTTTTTATGGAAAAAATGGAAATTCCATTGACAAAAAATTCACTTTTAGACATTTGTTCAATTGAAAACGACTGGATAAGTTACATGGACTGCGTTTCAATAATCTCTGATTTGACGGAGGCAGGTTTTATTTACAAAGCGGAAAACTCTGAAAACGCAGAACTTTATTCCATCACCTATTCTGGAAGAGAATGCTTGGCTCAACTTTACTCGCGTGTGCCTTATGCTCTAAGAGAAAAAATGACCGAGTATGTCAAAAACAACAAATTGTCTGTCAAAGCATCACAAGAATACACTTCAACTTATATCAAAAATGAAGACGGCTCTTACACCGTCACACTTCGCATTTATGAACCTATGATTTCCTCGCCTATGTTTGAAGTTAAAATCAAAGCGCCTTCCAGGCAAAGCGCAATTGAGGCAGACAAAAAGTGGAAAAGACAAGCGCCAAATGTTTATGAGTTCATATATGAAAACCTAATCAGCACAGATTAAAAAAGTGAAGTTAACCTTCACTTTTTTTTAATTTTTCAATCTCACCACGTGCAATTTCATCACAGCGGTTGTTAAGTTCATTGTCTGCGTGGCCTTTAACTTTGTTCCAAACAACCTTATGATTTTGCATGGCATTTAAAAGCCTTTGCCAAAGTTCAACATTTTGAACTGGCGTTTTGCCTTTTGTTCGCCAGCCGCTCATCAGCCAATAACTGACCCAATCTTGCAAAAACGCATTGACAACATACGCAGAGTCGCTGTAAACTTCAATTTCGCATGGCTCTTTGAGTGCTTCAAGGCCACTTATAACCCCCATGAGTTCCATGCGGTTGTTGGTTGTTTCTTTTTCACCGCCGGAAAGCACTTTTTCATGTCCGCCGCACCTTAATATAGATGCCCAGCCCCCCATCCCAGGGTTGCCAGAGCAAGCGCCATCCGTGTATAAAATCACTTTTTTCATTGAAGCCTCAACTTTTCGGCAAGTTTTTTGAGGTTTCTCTTTTTGCCGTCCGCTTCAATAGAAATTGCGTTTTTATTCCCCTTTCTTGGAATAATGTGAATATGGATATGTTTTACATCAAGTCCAACTATTGCCATGCTTGTGCCTGTGTATCCCAGCGAAATATAATGGTCGGCGACTTTCTTTGCAACTTTCATAAGGTCAGAAAACTCCTTTTCAGTTGCAGTATTCAAGTTTTCAATATGTTTTTTTGTGATGACCAAAGTGTGTCCTTCCTGGTCATCACTTATGTCCAAAAATGCGAGGTGTTTTTTGTCCTCATAAATTTTATTGCAAGGAATTTCACCTTTGACAATTTTACAAAATACGCAGTCCATACGCTCTCCTTAATCACATTTTAACATTAAAACAAAATTTTTCAAAACAAAAAAAGTGATTGCTGCACTTTTATTTAAGGTCAGGGTCAATGTTTTCTATCCATTGTCTTGCATTTTCAAACATATCTTCCGCTTTTGAGATGTTCTGCTCATTTATGTTCTCTTCGTTAAGGGCAACATAGCCATCTTCCGCATATTGAACATTGCCATATTTGTCACGCGTCAACAACTTTGCCCCAATTCCCTTATCTTCACTAAACATCCTGTTGACCATTGTTCTAAGGTTGGCTTCAACAACCTTTGCTTGCTCGCTATCTTTAAGATTGAGCCTGTCTGTGTCCCACATTTCAATGAACTGGTTGCAAAGAGAATAGATAACTCTGACATTTTTAACTCTTTCATCAAAAGTAGGTTTGTTTGCTTCTTGCATTTCAAGTTCAAGACGCTTTTGTTCTTCATAGAGTTTTGCAATTTCCTGTTCCCTTGCTTCTCTTTCGGCCTTCTCTGTGGCCTTTCTTATCTTTTTTTCCGCTATTCTTTGTTCCCTTTCCGCTTTTTGTCTGCGGTCTTTTTCAGCGAGGGTGCAATATCCCTTATATCCAGAGTTGAAAATTTTGTTTCTAAAAGTTACTTTTAACGCTTCAAAAACAATGTCATGAATTGGTGCTTTGATTTCGCTGCGAACTCCAAATATTGAAGGCTTTACATAATAATTGCTTTTAAATAGAGGGTCATTGAATAGGCCTGTTTTTTTGAACGCTTTTTCATACGCTTTGCTATATTCCAAAATGTCGTAAAGTTTGTTGTAATCACTTTCATTGAATTGATAATCAATAAAGTCCTCTTTTGACAAATTTTGTAAGCCAAAATCAGAAAAAAGCGTGCAAATATGCTGTGTTTCAGTGACAAAAATGTTGTTCTTATCTATTCCTCCTGCAAATGATTGGTTAAGAATTTCAAAATAAAGGCTGTTCATATAAAACAAGGAATTGTAAAGCACAGTTTTTGCATTTATTGAAATTTGTGTCATTGTGTCATAATATTCTTTTTGGTCTGGGGTCATGTCTTCAACTTTCACATTAAGTTCAGGGTCTTTTACAAGCCTTTCTCCCTTTGGAATTTCAACATTATATTCATTGTTTGCGGTTATAATAGATTGCATAAATCCTCTCCTTATTTGCAGAGTAATTTTAATATATTTAATTCATATTGTCAATATCAAAATTAAAAAAAAGCACCCAAAAGTGCTATTTTTTTATTATAATTTTACTTCGTCAAGTTTGACGCGGTTAAAGAGAATATTCACATCTTTTAATACTATGGAAGGGTCATAATTCACCTCTCCCCACTTCTCTTCTTTGACTCCAAGCATATTTTTGACCTTCGCCGCCGCCTTTGGCATAAGTGGAGAAGAGATATTGGCAAGATTTGATATCAAATACAGGCAATTTGATGTCACACGGTCAAATTCTGCTTTGTTTGTTTCATAAAGTGTCCATGGCGCGCTTTCGTCATAATATTTGTTGCAATATTTGATAAAATTGAAAATTTCTTCAACTGCTGCCCTATTTTCACCCCTTTCAATCAATTCACCAATAGTTTTGTAGGCGCTTTGGACATATTTTTGAACATTTTGGTCAATTTGTATCTTTGGCAGTTCTCCGCCAAAGCGCTTTAGCAAAAAGGACAAGTTTCTATTTACAAAATTTCCATAGCCACCCACCAAATGTTTGTTGTGGATATCAACAAAATCATTGACTGAAAATGATGTGTCTTTCTTTTCTGGGTTGTTATACATAAAGAAATATCTTATTGAGTCAGAGTCAAAATTTTCAAGCAGTTCTTCCACAGTTACAAGATTGCCTTTTGATTTTGACATTTTTGTGCCGCCTAAGTTGACATATTCAGACGCAATAATCATGTCAGGCTGCTGAATTTGTGGGTTTAATGCCTGCAAAATTCCTGGCAAAATTATTGTGTGGAAAACAATGTTATCTTTTCCTAAAATGTAAAAACATTTGGTATTTTTGTCTGTGATAAAATTCCAAAAATCTTTTCCATGTTCTTCGCAATATCTTTCCCCAGCGGTCAAATAACCCATGAGTGCGTCAAACCAAACATACATGCGTTTGTCTTTGAAGCCATCAAAAGGAAGTTCCACTCCCCAATCAATCTGTCTTGTCAGCGCCCTATCTTTCAGCCCTTGCTTTAGATATTTGCTTGTTTCATTGATTGTTGTTTGTCGCCATGAATTTTTATGGCTATCTAGCAATTTTTGAATTCCCTTTGAAAATTTGTGTAATGCAAAATAAAGGTGTTTATTCTTTTTCTTAACTGCAGCGTTGCCACAAAGTTTGCAGCACGGATTAACAATCATATCGGGGCTAAGTTCGGTCAAACAATGGTCACATTGGTCACCATTGGTCTCTGAGCCACAAACAGGACAAATGCCCTTAATTTCCCTGTCAGAGATAAATTTGTTGCAGTTTTCACAGAAAAGTTCGTCCTCTTCTTTTTCATAAATGTAGCCATGTTCATAAATTTTTTTGATGAACTGTTGAACATGAGTTTTATGATAATCAGTCATTGTGGCTGTGTAAAGGTCATAGGAAAAATCAAGACTTGCAAAAGCCTGATTAAAAAGCGCGTCATATTTTTGTGCCACCTCCATTGGAGAAAGGTTTTGAGCCTTGGCGCTTACGGTTATTGGAGTGCCGTGGCAGTCTGAACCAGAAACATACAAAACTTCTGCGCCCTTTTGCCTAAAATATCTGGCAATAAAATCTCCCGGCAGAAGTGCCGCGAGATGACCAATATGAAGTTTGTTGTTGGCATAAGGCCAAGCGCCGCCAATAAAAATTTGTTCTTTCATGTTATCTCCTGCCTTTTAGAATAGCAAAATTTTATATTTCCCCATCAATAACAAAAGGATTATATTCTTCTTCATCAGTAAATCTTGTTGCAAGTCTTTCCTCAAAACTCTCCCATGCCGCTTTTGCTGGCAAATATCTGTTGCTTTTTGCATAAACTGAAAAATTTGCTGATGCCCTATCTTCATTTCCGTCTAATCCGCCGTGAGCCTTTAAAATCCCATAGGCCGCCAAAATATGATAATAATCTTTTCTTACGCACCCAAACCCGTCTTCAATTGCACTGTTGACAATTTGCGCAACACCGTTTAAATCTTCATCTTCCAAGAGATATTCCACAAACTGGCCATCTCTTTCTTTAAAATAATCATTTTCAACATTGTTGTTTTTTAAATTGCCACTCTTAATGGAATATTCTTTAACAACGCCTGGGTTTATTGCATAATCAATAAAAAACCTCGCTGCCAAAAGTTGATTAAGTGAGCAAGCAGAATAATTGAGTGGTTTGCCATAAAATTTGCTGTAAATTGACTGGTTTTTCGTTTCGTATATCATTTTTATCCTTTCGTTTGAGAAAAAACAAGCAAAATTGCTGTTTTTTATTTTTAATGGTTATCCTTGCAAACCGCGTGACTGTCTGTCCATATCTTCCACAACAATGTCATAAATCTCGCCTACGCTGGCACAATATTCAAGCACCTTCCACGGCTCATTTGTGTGAAAATGAATTTTAATAAGTTCATCATCACCCACCACCAGCAAGCAGTCGCCTTTAAAATTCTTTTCAAAATACTTTCGAACTTTGCTGTCGTCCAAATTTTTGCCTTCAATCAAAAGTTGTGTGTCATACTTATAATCAATCATTTTTTTCTCCTTTTTAAGAAAGTCGGTTTTTACGTCTTTTATATTTAATTAATGGCGCAGAGGTCGGGATTTGCTCCGCATCACTTCGTGAACATTGCTGCCGCAATTCGCTATCACACCGGGGCGGGCAAACGCAAAAAATCAATTTGCCTTTGCTTTTCCGCCCGTTCAAATCCTAATCTTCGAAGTAATGGCGCAGAGGTCGGGATTTGCTCCGCATCACTTCGTGAACGCCCATTGCCATGGGCTTGCTTTCACGCCGGGGCGGGCAAACGCAATAACATTGCCTTTGCTTTCCCGCCCGTTCAAATCCTAACCTTCGAAGTAATGGCGCAGAGGTCGGGATTTGAACCCGAGGTGGCTTTTGACCACACACGCTTTCCAAGCGTGCACATTAGACCGCTCTGACACCTCTGCACATATTAAGTTTTCTTTGCGAGCGGTCTAATTATTTTCGGGTTCCCTGAAATTGCTTGCCAATTTTAGGGTTAAAGTCCGCTCTGACACCTCTGCATAATATTGAGAATGTGAAAATAATTTAACAAAACGAACAGAATTTGTCAACCAAAAATGCTTATTTGATATAAAACAAATTTAAACCACAATATGTTGTGGCTATTATGTCATAAAACACAGTTTATTTTGATTTTTTAAATGATTCGTCAATAACGCCGCCTCCAAGACAAATGCCTTCAGAGGTGTATAAAACAACATATTGCCCTGGGGTTATTGCCCTCTGAGGCTCTTTGAAATCCACCTTTATGTGCTTTTCGTCCAAGATGGTCACCTTAACTGCTTGGTCCGGCTGACGGTATCTGAACTTTGCAAAAATTTCAAGTTCTTTTTGTTCTGGCAAATGTGGTATCCAGTTCATTTCGCTTGCATATAAGCCATCAGAAAAAAGCGCGTCCTCTTCTCCCTGAGAGACAATCAATAGGTTGTTTTTAAGGTCCTTTTTGACAACAAACCATCTTTGGCCGTTTCCGCCCTTCATGCCACCGATATTTAGACCACGGCGCTGTCCGAGTGTGTAATACATAAGTCCTTCATGTCTGCCCACTTTATTGCCCTCGAGGTCGACTATATCCCCCTCTTGTGCCGGCAAATAGCCTTTGAGGAAGTTTTTAAAGTTCCTTTCCCCAATAAAACAAATCCCCGTTGAATCCTTCTTCTCTGCGGTCGAGAGGCCAAGTTCGGCGGCTATGTGTCTAACCTCGGGCTTGTCTATGTCGGCAAGCGGGAAAAGCACACTTTTAAGTTGCTCTTGAGAGAGTTGATTCAAGAAATATGACTGGTCTTTGTTCAAATCATGAGATTTTGCAAGATAAACCTCGCCATCTTTTTCAATCTTTTTTGCGTAATGCCCTGTTGCAATCATGTCTGCGCCAAGACGCCTTGCTTGTTCCAAAAAAGGCCCAAATTTGATTTCTCTGTTGCATAGAACATCTGGGTTTGGCGTTCTTCCTTTCTTATATTCCTCCAAGAAATGAGAGAAAACTCTGTCATAATATTGTTTTGCATAATTGACGGAAAAATAAGGGATATCAAGTTTGCTGCACACGCGTTTTACATCTTCAAAATCACTTTCTGCCGTGCATGAGCCGTCCTGCTCTTCCCAGTTGACCATAAAAAGCCCAATAACATCATGGCCTTGCTTTTTTAATAAATAGGCTGCGACCGAACTGTCAACTCCGCCGCTAATTCCAACAACAACTCTCATTTTTCTTCCTCCTTGGCGACAACAACCTTGTTTTCTGATGGAAGAGAAACAGGAATTTTAAATTTATAAGTGCAAACTCTGACAATATCCAGCATCCAACAAATGCCATAAGCACCAACAAAAACAGCACCGACATTGACAAGCGTTTCACCCCACTCTGTGCTCATTAAATATCCATTGAAATAAACCAAACTGAAGAGTAAGGCAAAGCCAAGCAGATAAAATATACCCCACCACCAGCGGCGAGTGTAAAAATATTGCCCACCAAAAAGCCCAAAAAGAACGGTGTATAAAATCAATTTCCAGCGTTTTAAATCTGGCGGTGTTTTTCTTATCATTATGATTTTATTGCGCTCATGCTTTTTATATCTTTCCGCTGCGGCCTTATTTGTTGCCATATCAAGTTTGCTAAAAACAAGTCCACACTCTGGACATTTATACTGATTTAAAAGTGCCTTACAGCCACAGCGTGGGCATTTTTGCGTTTGTCTGCCTGTCAAATTCATAGCAAAAGCATACTCTTTTTTAACGGAGTTGTCAATCTTTATCGGCTTTATCACACGCTTTATTAAAATAAACATAGGAGGCTTTGTCATCACTGACATATTTTAAAACCTCTTTAAAATTGCCCTTCGCTTTGAAATATTTGCCATCTAAATACGCCCTCACGCCTTCTTCAAAGGTGTTTTTAAGATGAATAAGCCTGTCACGCTTCTTTCTTGGATAGACCATTAAACTTTCAAATAGGCTTGTGTTTTCAACGCCATCAACCATGACTGAACCAACATAACGGTAGTCGAATTCATAGTCCGTTGGCACTTCGTTCAAACTATCCTTTGAAAAAATGACCTTTGTTCCAAGCAGATGATTTATATCCTCCATTTTTGATGCCAAATTGACAACATCTGAAATTATGGTTGGGCTTTTTCTTTCTTCTTCACCAACAATGCCAAACATCACTTCGCCAGTGTGAATTGAAATTTTAACTTCAACATTTGGCAGCGCTTTTTGACTTCGGTTTTTGACTTCTATTGCTCTGTAAATTGCAGTTGAACACTCAATTGCCCTTTCAGGTTTTGAAAAGACTGCCAAAATTCCATCACCCATATATTTATCAACAAAACCACCATGTTTTCTTATTATTGGTGAAACGACATTTAAGTAAGAATTTATAAAATTAAAATTCTCCTCCAGCGAAAGTGTTGAAGATAGTTTGGTTGAACTTACAATATCACAAAACAGCGTTGTTGCATGCTTTTGAATTTGGTTGCCAAGTTCAAGTTCAGTTATGGAGTTTTTGCCAAGAAATTTTAAAAACTCCTTAGGGATAAATTTTTGCGCCTCCAAATCAGTTTGACGGACAAGATTTTCTTTTTCTTTGTAATTATAATTTATCTTTTCAAGACTTGCCTCTATGTTTTTAAACTGCTTTGATTTGCCTATTGAAAAACTTTCCTCTCTCACCCTTCCGTCACCTAAACGGTAAGTGATTTTTTCAACTCTTTGCACTGGGCGACAGGCGAAATAAAATATGAAAAATATTGCTATGGCATAAACAAGACTTATAAGCAGTGCCCACAAGAGTGTGTTTGTTGAACTTGCTGATGAAAGTTTTAATGTTTTTGCAACAAGTTGCACACTCCCGCCCTCTGAGTTTGGAATAACCGAAAGAAAGTAAATTCCACCGCCATACAAGAGGGATAAAGGAAGAATCATGAAAAATAGCACACTCCCAAGCCTAAGTGTTCTCAAAAAACGGACAAAAAGTATTATGCCAAAAACACTTGCAAGACTTCCCAAAACAATTGCACTTATTCCAAGAGGGTTTAAACTTACAAAAATACTTCCTCCCACAAGGGCAAATGAACGGAAAAAATAAACACTTAACACCACCGAAGGAATAAGCGTCAGCAAAAATATCAATATAAAAATCTTTGTTGAAAGCCTCATGCCTTTATTTTGAGAAAAAAGCAAAATTGTATTCAAAACGAATAGAAAAACTTTTGTGAAACATAATAAGGCAAAAGGAGAACGAAATGGACAAAAATGAACTTTTGATGGACTATGTCAATGCCATCTATCAAAACATCAACGCAGGCACACAATCAATTGAGGATATACTTCCAAAAATTGAAGATGACGCCTTCAAAAAGGAAGTGGCGGAAATTCAGAGCGACTACATGGCGCTTGGAAAAGAGTGCGAAATGTTTGCCAAAAGCGAGCATATTGAAGGTTTTAAGGGTAATAACTGGTTTGAAAAAGCACGCATGTGGATGAGCGTTAACATGTCAACTATGACAGACCACTCCAACCGCAAAATCGCTGAACTTCTTTTGTTTGGCACTTTTATGGGTTATGTCACCTGCGTGAAGGACTTGTCTGACCACAAAAATATTTCAAAAGAGTTAGATGAAATTTTGGAAAAACTTAAAACCTATCAGCGTCAAAGCATGGAAAAATTGTTTAAGTATCTTGACTAAGGTTTTATAAGTTTGCCTTTATAGAGAATAAAAACTTGCCTGTCATCAAAAAATGGCAGGTTTTTTATTGCCAGACGCAACTCTTCAACAAACACCTCTTCGCTATTTGGATAGTCATAAAAAAAATACTGCCCTTCCAAAGGGTTATATTCAAACACGCTTTTGTTTTTTATCTCACTTCCCTTAACTTCCAAATGAAAAGAGGCCTTATCTTCAACAATAATAAAATAAACAAACCCTATTTCGTCTGCGAGCGGGTCATCCTCTAACATGCCATCAAGATATGCATACAAACTTTTTTCAAGTTCCATCACACGCCCCTAAGAAAAATCACAACGCACTCACTGATAAGGCTTAAAATTAAAAAGACAAGTGCAAAGTTAAAATACAAAAACTTGCTTTTAATGGCTTTTGCAGATGCGACAACTTGCCTTGCTAAGTCAAGGTCAAAATTGTCAGGCTTATACCCTTTGAAGAGCGGATAGGCTCTGACAATGCAACTGACATAATCTTCTGGCGAAAGTGAGGCAATCACTTTGTAATAGAGAAGATTGTCAGTTTTTGTCTTTCCACTTGGAGAAGTGAAATGAAAATTTTTGACCGACAATGCCAAAAAAGAATATATGACGCTGACAAGTGAAAATAGCGCCGCCACACCGCTAAGCACCCTTATAAGTGGCGAAGCAGAAGAGAGAAAGGTGGCGCAAAACACAGCGAGCGCAGACGCCAAAGCAATTGAAATGGAGTGCTTTGTTTCAGCGTATTTAAGTTGCTCTTCAAGTCGGTCAAAAACATATTTTAAAGTCTGTTTCACAATTTAATTTTTGACAAATTTACAAATTTAATTCTTTGAGCGAAGTTGTAAGCGGATAATTCATGCATAAGGAAATAACCTTTTTTTCAGATATCATTTTGGTCTTCCCCTCTGATAAAACAAAAAAAATTGTCAATTTTGATTGGTCAATGTTTTTTATAAGTTCACCGAGTGTCACATTTTCACTTACAGAAAGCGTTTTGACCGAAGAAAAGTCTTTGATGACTTTTTTAAAAACAGAGATATGCTCATATTTTCCCTCAAATTTCGTTTCAATTACCCCACAAATAAGAAAAACAACCATTAGTGCAAGTGTTGGGTTATAGTCATAAAAACAGGTCAAAATAAAGCCTGCCAAAAACAAAATTGAAAAGGCAATGTTAAACGCTATTGACAAGTTTAACGCTTTTTTGCGTGATATCTTTTCGCTCAACAACCCCGTTAACATCCTTCCACCATCAATCGGATAAGCAGGAAGCAAATTGAAAAGAGCCAAAAACAGACTGCAAACACAAAGGTTAAAAGTGAAATTGTATGTCACTGGGCAAATCCACCATAATGATGATATGGTGGCACTTAAAATAATGTTTGCCATAGGCCCAGCCAAAGCAATCTTAACCTCATCTTTTGGCAAAAATTTGCCGTCTTTGTAATTCAATGCAACACCATAAGGGGCAAGATAAAAGTTGGTCAGTTTATAGCCCAGACGCTTTGCGACATAATAGTGCCCAAATTCATGTACAAGCACAGACAAAAATAAAACCAAAAACTCTGCTATCTGCCCTGTTGCAACAAACCAAATGAATAACAAAAAAAAGGTTGGATGAATTGGAATTTTTCTTAATATCCGCATATCTTCATCACCACAAGCACAACCACCGCCGTCACATTGGCAATAATCATATAAACAATACTTCTGCGCATAACACATCTTATGATTTAAAAACAAAAATTATTATAACCACAAGATGTTGTGTGTGTTATGTCATAATACTTCAAACATAAGCCGTTGACATGAATTGATTAAAGTGTTATTATGATTGTGTTGGAGAAATCATGAAAAAGAAATCTTTAGAAAAATATAATGCAATAATTGTGCAAGATGGAGTTTTGTGTTACGCTCATCCGATAACATTAAATCAACAAAGAAAAATTGCGGCTCAATTCCCTGCTTTCACTTGTGCAGAACTTGATAAAAAGGCAGTCAAAGAAAATGCATTCAAACTTCGTGACAAAAATGGCAGATTCTTTGGCTGGTGTTTGACACCTTCGGTTTCAACCCAAGATTTTTCGCAGGACAATGCCATAATCAATGGGTTTTACAAAGACAATGCAGTCTTTCATATTTCACATGATGGTGGAATCAGCCCTTACATGGCAAGTTTTAAAGGATATGGCTTGCGAGTTAGCATTCATTTAAAATATATGTCTGACAGCAAAGTGACAAAATCCTGTGTGAACAAAACTTTGACCAACAATATCTGCACTCATGCAATCAATTACAATCCAGGCAATTCATTCCCCCTCACAATTACTTCAACTGCTCCAGTTGTCATGTTTGGTAAACGGGAATATTTATGGCTTAATAGAAACGAATGTGAAACAAATCAAGAAGATTTTATGGACCTTGTATCACTTAAAATTATAGCGAAGGCTAAAGGATATAAAAAAGGCGAATTTAATTTTGCAGATAATAAAAAATTGCAAAGGCAATGCGTTGAAAAAGCTTTACAAGATAGCGATGAAGAAGAATTGCCCCTTGTAATGAAAGGATTTTTATTTGAACAAGAAAATTATCAAAGGTTTATATTGCCTCAAGCCGAAAAAATTGAATGGCCTCAAAATATTGAAAATTTTTCTCAATTTGATATTTCTGATTCTGATAGTTTTATGTTAGATTGCACAGAAAAAACAAAATAAACTGCCATAAGGCAGTTTTTTTATGCTTCGCTTTGGGTGTCATCATTAAAGAAGTCCTCTCCGTCATCTTCGGCTGGAGGAAGTTCATCTTCAAACTTAAAGTTGTCAGTGTTTTTGAAAAGTGAATTGTCGCTTTGTTCATCCTCTTCGTCAAGCACTTTAATTCTTTCCAAAAGTTGATTATAATCTGGCAAATCTTCCACAGAGGTGATGTTAAATCTCTTCAAAAACTGCTCGGTTGTGCCAAACATAAATGGTCTGCCAACCGCGTCTTTTCTTCCGACAATTTCAATCATGTTTTGGTCCAAAAGCGCTTGGGTTGCATAGTCACAATTAACGCGCCTAATGTCCTCTATTTCAAGTTTTGTGACAGGCTGCTTGTAAGCAATTATAGCAAGCGTTTCAAGTGCAGCGCGGGTCAATGCTTTTTCACGAATTGGACTTAAAACATCCTCTATGTATGTTGCAAAATTAGGATTGGTTGCAAGTTGAATTTTATTCTTATATCTGATAAGATGCAAACCGTTTTCCTTACTGCACTCCTTTTCAAGTTCATCAATGGCTTTGTCAAGTTCTTTCTCAGTAACTTCAAGTTTTTCTGCCAAAATTGACCTTTCAACGCCATCTCCTGACGCAAAAAGAATTGCCTTTAAAACTTCCTTTAAATTGTATTGCGTGTCTATGCTCATACGCCCTCCTCTGTGGAAATAATATGTATTTTATCAAATATCCCGTTTTGTTCAACCCGAATTGTTTGAAGTTTAAGTAAGTCCAAAAGTGCCAAAAAGACATTTATCATTTCGCTCTTCGTCATGTCTGGCGCAAACAAATCCTCAAACTCAAACCGCTTATGCTCATGTGCATACGAGCGGATTGAAATGATTTTTTCTGCCACAGTAAATCTGTCCTTAACAACCGTTTTTGGCTGCTCTAATTCCTTTGGTTTCATTGACGCTCTGGCAAGAATACCAGCAAAAGCGTCCAAAAGTTTGTCAAGCACCATATCTTTGACAATGATTTTGACCTTTTCTGTTTCCTCTCCTGGCATACGGTAAAACTTGTTGATATCCTCTCTTTCCTTAAGTCCAGCGCCAATTTCTTTGAAGAGTTCATATTCTTTAAGTCGGCGAAGTAACAGTGCCTCGCTGTCCTCCTCTTCACTCTCCTCTTCCTCCATGCTTGGAAGAAGATATTTGCTTTTTATTTCAATCAAAATTGCCGCAACTGCAATGAACTCGCTCGCCTTTTCCATGTCTATGCCATCAAGACCTTTCATATATTCAAGATATTGGTCTGTGACATCTGCAAGTTTGACATCCATAATGTCCATCTTAGAAGAGCGGATAAGATGCAACAATAAATCAAGTGGACCCTCAAAATTGTCCAACTTAAATCTGTATCTGTCATCTAAAAAATTTAATTGTTCGGTTTCGCTCATCTAAAAAAGCCTCCAGAGTTTGAAAAATAGTTCTTCAACGCCAAACACCGCATAATGATAAATAATGTCAAACACCGGCAAGATGATGAATATCATCAAAACCAGTCCGCCATAACGATACATAAACTGCACAAACTTGTTTTCTGTCCTTAAAAATGATGCTAAGAAGTTGAACCCATCCAAAGGATATATCGGCAGAAGATTGAATAATGCAAGGGAGATGTTTAAAGAAGTTGAAAACGACAATAGGAAATATGCAAAAAGTCCTATTGTGCTGTTAAGATTAAGCCTGCCACCAAAGAAGAATAACAGGCAACTGAAAATCAACCCTAAAACAAAATTTGTCACAACTCCTGAGCATGAAACAAGCCTTATGCCCTTTTTATAATTGCGAAAATTGAGCGGGTTGACCGGCACAGGTTTTGCCCAGCCAAATCCAACGAAAAGGAAGGAAACCATCCCCCACGCGTCAAGATGCTTGAACGGGTTAAGCGAAAGTCTGCCCATTGCTTTTGCAGTTTTGTCACCGCACCAATATGCTACCAGTCCATGAGATAGTTCATGCAAAACAAAGGCAATAAGCAAGGAAATAGCATAGGCAAGGAAAAATGCCAAAAATTGCATACCATTAAGTTGAAGTGTGAACAAGTAGTAAATCATAGGACAACTTAGTATAGCAAAAATATATTTTTTTGACAAACAAAAACCGCTCTTTTAATTTAAGAGCGGTCAAGTTTTTCAACTTAATTGTAAGTTATATTGTCACCATTTGTCAATTATTCTTTCAAGTGTGTCCATATATCCCATCTTTTCAAGATTTTCATTTGTCACAATGTCAATTTCTTTTACAATGACGCCATCTTTTGAAACAACAATTTTTCCAACACTTTCATCTGCTTTTACAGGCGCTTTGACGGAGTTTGGCAGGTTAACTTCAACGCTGTATCCACCATCTTCTCCTTTCTTTACAAGAGCGGTGTAATTTTCTTTTGCATAAAGACCAGTGCATAATATCTTGCCTTTTGAAACAGTCGCGTCAGCAAGTTTTTGTTCGCTGTTCACCAAAAAGATGTTTTCAAAATTTGCAAAGCCATAATTTAAAAGTTTTGAGCACTCGTTAAATCTTGTTTTTGAGTCCTTTGCGCCAACAATAACACCAATTAGCCTCATATCTCCACGCTTTGCTGTTGCACTTAAGCAGCAACCCGCCTCATTTGTTGAACCTGTCTTTCCACCATCACAACCATTGAAGTATTTTATAAGTCTGTTCGTGTTGACAAGACCTGTTTTTCTGCCTGATGGATGGATAAGGTCCTCCATCCAAATTGTTGAATAATCATGATAAATTTTATGTTTTGTCACTTCCTTTAAAACAAGGGCGCTATCATAGGCTGATGAATATTGCTCTGGAGAAGGAAGTCCTGTGCAATTTTCATAGTTTGTATCCTCCATCTTTAAGGCCTTCGCACGCTTGTTCATAAGTTTAACAAACCCCTCTTCGCTGCCAGCAATATGCTCAGCAAGAGCAACTGACGCGTCATTTGCAGATGCAATGATAACGCTTTTTAACAAATCTTCAACCGAATATTCAACATAAGGGTCAATGAACACTTGACTTCCGCCCATGCTTGATGCGTTTTCAGAAGTTGTGACCATGTCAGAGAGTTGAAGTTCCCCTTTTTCAAGTTCTTCCAAAGTGAGAAGAATAGTCATCATTTTGACCATGCTTGCAACTGGGGCTTTTTTATGCTCATCTTTTTTCATAAGCACTTCGCCAGAATAATAATCCATCAAAACTGCACTTTTGCTTGTGATGTCATCAGCCTGCTCAGCATGGACAGTTGTTACAACGCTGCCACAACATATTGTGAGTATTATAACATAAATGAGCAAAGATATTGAAAATGCTGTTAAAATCTTTTTCATATTCACCCCTTTAAAAGATGTTTAAAAAAACGCTCTTTTAAGGTAGCGTTTGCAAAAATTTTTATTTAATTCATCATATTACCAAAATTATGTTTGACGAAAACAGACTTAAAAGCACCGTTTCCACAACATTTATAATTAAGCAAATCAAAAGAAAAATCAAAAACATCTTTCCCCGACTTTCTGACTTCGAACCAAATTTTTTGCAATTTGAATTGGCTTTTGATATTAAGGACAGAAACATCACCATCACTGCGAGCAGCAATATTTGACATGGCAAAACAATGAATATGGTTTGAAGAAGTCCGCTCATACCAAAGTTTGAGCATAAACCACAGATGTTGAACCCCAAAAGATATCCTCTGAAAGAGAGAACTAACACTCCTATTGGCATTGTAAATGCACGAAGAGAACAAATGTAACAGACGCCAAACACAACAATGATTGAAAAACTGCGTGAGAAAAACGCGCCAAGTCCAGTTTTTATGCCGCTTATTGAAAGGATGTATTCATTTGATAAAAAGTTTGTTTTACTTGAGCAAAATATGACTATGCCGGCAATAAAACATAAGAGGGTTATTATGCCAATAAGGATTATCCTTCCCTTACAAGAACATAAACTTTCCTTAAAGGACAACTTAACGCGACTGAAAATGGCCTGAGATTTTCTTTTCATAGAATAAAATATTACAAATCTCGACAAAAAAGAACGGTAAATATTGCTTAGAAAATCTCCAAAAGTTTTTCTGCCACCATTTTGGCATGTTCATAAGTTAAAGCACCCTGAAAATATGCCACATAAGGCGGTCTGATTGGGCTGTCACAACTAAGCTCAATGCTTGCCCCGCCAACAAATGTTCCCGCTGCCATGATGACTTCATCTTCGTAGCCTGGCATTGCCCACGGATATGGAGTGACAAAACTGTCAACAGGTGAAAGTTTTTGAATTGTTTGAACAAATTTGATAAGTTTGTCCTTATCATTTAAAACTATGCTGCGAATTATGTCGCTGCTTTTTTCTTCGCTATTTGGTATTGACTCATAGCCTTTTTCTTCCATTACTTTGCCAATTAGCATTGAACCTTTGATTGCTTGCGCGACAACATGTGGAGCAAGAAATAAGCCCTGATAAAAAAGGCGGTAGCCACTTTCATAAGAGCCGACCTCTCGACCAAGTGATGGGCATGTAAAACGTTTTTCAATAAGTTCAATGGCCTTCTTTGTGCCAACAATGTATCCACCTGTCGGGACAAGGCCGCCACCTGCATTTTTTATAAGCGAGCCTATTATAACATCTGCATGATTTTGAGTTGGCTCTGCTGTTTCAACAAACTCGCCATAGCAATTGTCGACAACAACAAAGGTGTTTTCTGAAATGCTTTTAACAAAAGATGCAACTTTGCCTATCTCATCAACGCTTAGCGCCTTTCGTGTTGAATAGCCGCGTGAACGCTGGATAAAAACAACTTTTGGGGATAATTTTTTAACTTTTTTCTTGATTGCGTCATAGTCAAAGTCATTATCCTTTAACTCAATTTTTTCATAGTTAATGCCATAATCCATAAGACTGCCATTTCCTTTTCCAACAAGGGTTTCGGATAAGGTGTCATACAAATCACCAGTTATTGACAAAAGCGTGTCTTTTGGCCTAAGAAGTCCATAAAGCGCGGTTGAAATTGTGTGTGTGCCACATGTGAAAAGCGGGCTGACAATGGCGTCCTCGCCACCAAAGACTTTGCTAAACAGCATATTTAAAGTTTCCCTGCCCTTATCATCATAGCCATAGCCGGTCGTTCCGCAGAACATTGTGGCAGAAATGCGGCACTCGGCAAAAGCGCTCATAACTTTCTTTTGATTGAAATATGCAACCTCGTTAACCTCTTTGAATTTATCCTTTAGTTTTTCTTCTATCTCATCAATTTTCATACCAACTCCTTACATATTCAATGGCCTGATTTTGCTCATTAACATCAAACATCTTAACGCCCATACCTCTTAAAAAGGTCATTTGGCGCTTTGCATAATTTCTTGTGTGACGCTTGATTAACTCTGTTAGTTCATTAAAGTTTATCTCACCATTAAGATATTTTATTGTTTCCTTATAACCTATTGCTTGCATTGATTGTGAAGAAGGCGTCACTTTGTCCTTTAAAAGATTTTGAACCTCTTTAACCAAACCCTGCTCAAGCATTTTATCTGTTCGAAGGTTGATTTTCTCATAAAGTTTTTCTCTTTCCATCACAAGCGAAATTATGCACAAATCAAGGTCGCTGCCTTTCTTTGTTGGCTGCATGCCAAACTTGAGAATTTCAAGAGCGCGGACAATTTTTTTTCTGTCATTTGCGGATATCTCTGCCGCTCTTTTAGGGTCTTGCTGCTTTAATTGTTCATAAAGGTTTTCATTATCAACCCCCGAAAGAGAGCCACGAAATTCTTCCACTTTGCCATTCCCACCAAAGTCATAACCTTCTTTGAGCGCTTTTACATATAACGCCGTTCCTCCCACAATGATTGGAAGTTTATTTTGAGAGGTTATCTGCTTTATCAAATCTTTGGTCATTTCAACATATTCGAAAACTGAAAACTCCTTATCAGGCGGCAAAATGTCAATTAAATGATGCTTGATGCCCTGCATCTTTTCTTCTTTTATCTTTGCTGAACCTATGTCAAGACCCTTATACACCTGAACGCTGTCTGCAGAGATGATTTCGCCATCAAAAAGTTTGGCAAGTTTGATTGCAAACTCGCTTTTCCCCACTCCTGTTGGCCCTAAAACAACAACTGCCCTCATCTATAGCACTCTTTTAAACATCTTTTCAAAGTCATACTTTGTAAGTTCCAAAACAGATGGGCGACCATGTGGGCATAAAAGTGTTCCCTTCCTCATTTCGTCAATGAGAACAGCAATTTGCTCTTCTGAAATTTTGTCACCGGCTTTGATTGCGTGCTTGCAAGCATACTGGCTGAGGCGAGATTTCATGATTTGGCTGGTTGATTTGTCAAATATGCTTTCATCTTGCAGCACACTTTCAATAAATGCCTGCAAGTTGATGTTGTTTAAAATCAATGGCACGGCCTTTATTTCAACCCCAGAAGGCGTTTCTTCAAGTTCAAAGCCAAGTTCTTCCAAAGTTTCCTTGGACTGCATAATCTTGATTTTTTCTTGATTTGATAATGTTATTGAATATGGCAACAACAAAGGTTGTTTCATGACTGTGCTTTCTTCAACTTGGCGGCAGAGTTTGTCATACAAAATTCGCTCGTGAGCGGCATGTTGGTCAATAAAATAGGCTTTGTCCGCATACTCAACAATGATGAAAGTTGCAAAAAGTGTGCCTAAAATTTTCATTTCGTCTTTGACGGAGGCAGTAAGAAAACTTGGAGATGAAAGCTCATCAATATCTTGGGCATGTCTTGCGCCCGTTTGGTCAAAAAAGATTTTCCCGCCCTTTTTGTTGACCGGAATTTCTTTTTCAACAACAATATTAAGAAAATCTGGAACTTTTCTGATTTTTGTTGTTTCCGGTGTCACCTCAATTGGCTTTGGATAGTCAATTTTTTCATCACCTCTAATATCCCGGTAACTTTTGCCTTCTTTCGTTTGCAAAGGCTCTATGTCTGCAACAGGAACATGAGTGAACGAAGTTGTGTTTTCACCTGCAAACATGTCGCTTTCACTCAAACTTTCATCACTATGAGGTGTGGCGGAAAATGATGCAATATGATTTGCTTGCATGAGCGCCTCATCAATGGCTCGGCGAACAAACCCAAATACGTGGTTTGATTGAGCAAATTTAACTTCGCGTTTTGATGGATGGATGTTGACATCCACGCTGTCCGCTGGAAGTGTTAAACCCAGCACATACAAAGGAAATCTGCCTTTCATCAAAAATGGCTCAAAAGATGCTTGAACTGCGGAAGAGATAAGATAATTTTCAACATATCTGCCATTTACAAACAGCGTTTGATTTGTGCGGTTAATTTTGGAAAATTTTGGAGAGACAATGTAGCCATTAAGTTTCATGTCTTCCTCTTGATAATCAATTTTAATGAGGTTGTCATAGACCTCTTTTCCATATATTGTGTATATTATGTCGCTCAAATCAGATGATATTGTGTTATAGACCTGTTTTCCGTCAACAACATACAAAAATGAAATCTCCGGATGCGCGAGCATAAACTTTTCCACCAAGTGCGTGATGTCACTTTCTTCAATCTTTGTGCGCCTTAAAAATTTGGCTCTTACAGGGGCATTATAAAATAGGTCGCTGGCCTCAATGACTGTTCCTTCGTTCTTTGCAACTTCTTTGACTTCGCTGAAAAGTCCGCCGTCAATTCGGATGCTGTGTCCAACATCATCATTGGCGGTTTTTGATGACGCATAGATGTGGCAGACTGATGCTATTGATGCAAGTGCCTCACCGCGAAAACCCAAAGTTGTGATTGTGTCCAAATCCTCAACGCAACTTATTTTGCTTGTTGCATGTGGAACAAAGGCATTGACAAGGTCATCTTTTTCAATTCCGCATCCATTGTCGGAAATTGTGATTTTTTTCTTGCCGCCCTCTTCTATCTCAATGCTTATCACACTCGCTTTTGCGTCTATTGAATTTTCAACAAGTTCTTTGACAATTGATGCCGGTTTTTCAACAACTTCACCTGCGGCAATTCTGTTGAAAACAGTGCTGTCCAAGAGTTTTATTTTCATCACTCCTCCTTAACTTTTTTGCATAAGTCAACCATAAGTTCAAAGGCAGACATTGGTGAAAGATGATTTGGGTCAATATCCTTTAAAATTCGGCAAACCTCTTTCATCTTCTTGTCATCTGTGTTTTGTTTTGGCTGCTCTTTTATCAATTTGACATCTAGTTTTATGTTGGCCTGTTCCAGACCTTTGGAAATTTCCTTTGCTCTTGAAAGAACATCATTTGGAAGTCCTGCCATGCGCGCAACTTCTATGCCAAAACTTTTGTTTGCACCGCCACGCACAATTTTTCGCAAGAATACAACATCATCATCAAGTTCTTTGACCATGACTTTGTAATTCTTCACGCCGTTAAGCGTGCCTTCCAAATCTGTAAGTTCATGATAATGGGTTGCAAACAGCGTTTTTGCTGGCAAATGTGACGCAAGATGTTCAACAACTGACCAAGCAATGCTAAGTCCATCAAATGTTGATGTCCCCCTGCCTATTTCATCCAATATGACAAGGCTATTCTCGGTCGCGTTTGCAAGTATGACTGCAACTTCGCTCATTTCCACCATAAATGTGCTTTGGCCAAATGCGAGGTCATCACTTGCCCCAACTCTGGTGAAAATGCGGTCAGTGATGGAAATTTCTGCCTCTTTTGCTGGCACGAAAGAGCCAATATGCGCCATAAATGTTATGAGCGCAACTTGCCTCATATATGTGCTTTTGCCAGCCATGTTAGGACCAGTGATAATCATGATTTGGTCATCTGGGCTTGAAAGATATGTGTCATTTGAAATGAAATCCCCTTCCTTCAAAAACGCCTCAACAACTGGGTGTCTGCCACCTATTATAGATATTTTGTCGCCTTTTGGAAGTATTTTTGGTCTGCAATAACCTTTTTTTGCAGCTATGTTTGCAAGTGAAACATAAACATCAATTTCGCCTATTGCATCAGCCGACTGCATAAGTTCTTCAACATAAGTTTGAAGATGGGTTCTAAGTTCACTGTAAATCAGACTCTCAAGTTTGATGGCTTGCTCGTCTGCCCCAGTCAGTTTGCTTTCAAGAAGTTTTAAATCCTCTGTGACATATCTCTCTGTGTTGGCAACGGTCTGTTTGCGTTTGTAATAAAGTGGAATATGGTCGGTTTCTTTTTTGCTAACTTCAATATAATAGCCGTAAACACGATTTGAGACAATTTTCAAACTTTTTATGCCTGTTTTTTGTCTCTCCTCTTCTTCAAGAGTTTTTATCCAGTTGTTGGCATCTTTTTTGATGTTCCTCAAACTGTCAAGTTCTTTGTTGAAACCCATTTTGATATAGCCGCCGTCACGAAGAAGATATGGTGCATCATCACTGATGGCGCGGCATAACAAATCATATAACTGTTCAAAACCATTTATTTTGTCATTTAGATTTTGAAGGCTTTGCGACTGACTGACAGCATTTTTTAGTTGTGGCAAATTTTTTAGTGCCTCACGCAAAGAGATAAGTTCTTTTGGCATTATTGAGCCATAAGCAATTTTTCCGCTGGCACGCTCAATGTCCGTGATTGATGAAAGCGCTTGTGTGATTTGGTCACGCACAACACTGCGTTTGACAAGTTCTTCAACTTTATCAAGCCTTGAATTGATAAGGTTTTCGTCTTGAAGAGGATGGTCAAAAACATATCTCATTTTGCGTGCGCCCATGCTGGTTTTTGTGCTGTCCAAAAGCCACAAAAGTGAGCCATATCTCTTTCTTTCACGAGTTGTTTCAACAAGTTCCAAATTGCGTCTTGCAGTGGCGTCAAGTTGCATATAGTCGGCATTTCTGACAACTGAAAGGCGTTTGATGGACTTAATCTGCCTTTTTTGTGTTTCCATGAGATATTCAATCAAAGCGCCTGAACTTATCATAGCCTCTTTTTTGTCTTCAAGTTCATAAACTTTGAGATAGTTTTCGCCAAACTGCTTTTTTAAATTGTCATCACACCTTTCACTTCGAAATGCCCAATCATAATATCTTGTTATGTTTGGAAGTGTACCTGTTTTAAGTGCGCTAAGCCCCATATAAAGATTTGCGGCCTCCTCGTTGCCAATAACCTCACTTGGAGAAAGACGGAATAATGTGTCAGTGAAGGCTTTTTCCAAATCTTTTGTGATAAACTCAACTTCAAAAAGTCCCGTTGTGATGTCAGAATAACTTAAGCCAAGCCTGTCCCCATTTTTGTAAGCCGAAAGGATATAATTGTTTTTTGTGTTGTCAAGCATGGAGTCCTCTGTGACTGTGCCAGGGGTGATAACTCTGACAACATCCCTTTCCACCATTTTGCCACTGCCCGCCTCTGAAAGTTGTTCGCAAATGGCAACCTTAAAATTTTGGCTTATGAGTTTTTGGATGTAACTTTCACAGGCATGATATGGCACGCCGCACATTGGAGCGCCTGCACGCTGTGTTAAAATCAAATCAAGCGCTTTGCTGCCCTTGACTGCATCTTCAAAAAACATCTCATAAAAATCACCAAGACGAAAGAAAAGCAAAGAATCAGGATACTTTTCTTTTATCTGAAAATATTGCTCAAACATTGGTGTGAGTTTCATTTTTTCCCCTTTTGAAGTTCTTTTTCAAGTTTTAAAAGCCTGTTAACGCGTTTGCGTTTTTCTTCCATTGGAATTTGCCCTTCCATCTTTGCCGCTACTGTGCCTTCGCGCGGCGAATAGATGAAGGCAAAAATGCTATCAAATCCCACCTCTTTGACAAGAGATAAGGTGTCGCAAAATTCCTCCTCAGTTTCCGTTGGAAAGCCAACAATAAAGTCTGATGTTAAAGTGATTGATGGGACTTTGGCTTTAAGTTTTTTTATAATTTCCAAATATTTCTCGCGCGTATATGAGCGGTTCATGAGTTTTAAAATTCTGTTGTTTCCGCTTTGCGCAGGAAGATGAAGGCTTTTTATAACCTTTTTGTTGTAAGCAATTTCATCAATCAAATCATCTGTGATGTCCTTTGGGTGCGAGGTCATAAAGGTAAGGAGAAAATCTCCTTCCAAAGCGGTGATTTTTCTTATTAGTTCGCTGAAAGTGACCTGCGGCTTAAGGTCCTTGCCATAGGAGTTGACATTTTGCCCCAAAAGTGTGATTTTTTTATATTTCCCTTCCTTGACTATTCTTTTGATTTCGTCAAGAATATTTTGAACCTCTCTTGATTTCTCCCTGCCACGCACATAAGGGACAATGCAATATGAACAAAAATTGTTGCAGCCATACATAATGTTTACCCATGCGTTATCACCAGAAGAGCGAAGATACATTTGCTCTTCATCAATTTCACCTTCCTGCCAAAGTTCAAGCACTTTTTGTGAGCGCGCCTGGTCAATATAGTCGCCAAGACGCGAAAGATTGAAAGTGCCAATCACAATGTCAACAAATGGAAAAGTTTTGCGGATGTAATCAGCAGTCGACTGTTTTTGTGTCGAACAACCACAAACCGCAATAAGCAAGTCCTTCTTTTTGCTCTTTAGTTTTTTTAATGCACCAACATTGCCAAAAACTCTGTCCTCTGCACCTTCGCGAATTGCACAAGTGTTGAAAACAATGATGTCCGCCTCTTCCCTTTTATCAGTCGGCTTGTAACCTTTGCTTTCCAATATGTAGGCAATTTTTTCGCTTTCATGCACATTCATTTGGCAACCAAATGTGACTATATGATATAACATAATGTTATTATACAAAATTTTGACAATTTTTGCAAATATTTTCTCTTCAAAGAAGGCATATTAAAAATATGAAGAAATTTGTCAAAATTTCGCTAATCTCATTTTTAAGTCTGTTTTTGTCCGCAATGCTCTTTTGCGGAATCTTTGTTTGCGTCAATTTTGTTAAATATAGTTCGCTGGAACTTGATAAAAGCCTTATTCTTTCGCCTACTCTTGCAATTGAAGTTTATGATGCGGAAAACCGACCTGTAAAGCAAGAAAACTCTTTTTCAAGGCAAAATTGTAAGATTGAAACTTTGCCACAATATGTCAAAGACGCTTTTATTGCAATTGAGGACCAAAAATTTTATTCCCATCATGGACTCAATTACAAAAGAATTGCAAAGGCAGGTATTAACAACCTTCGCTCTCACTCGCTTAAAGAAGGTGCTTCAACCATAAGCCAACAACTTATTAAAAACACCCACCTTTCTTCAGAAAAGACTTTTACAAGAAAAATAAAAGAGGTGGTTTTAACTCAAAAACTTGAAAAGGCCTTTTCCAAAGATGAAATTTTGCAAAGTTATCTTAACGCAATTTATTTCGGCAACAACTGTTATGGTCTTGAAGAGGGCGCGTCTTACTATTTCTCCCACCCTGCAAGCAAACTTTCACTTCCACAGGCCGCGCTTATGGCAGGAATTATTAAGTCACCAAACAAATATTCACCCGTAATGCACCCAGACATTGCCTTAAAACGCAGAAATTTGGTGCTTGACGAAATGCTAAAATGCAAGTTTATTTCCGAAGAGGAAAATTTGCGCGCGAAAAACACACCTCTTGAATTAAATTTACAAACGGACAACTCTTCTCCGCTAAATTCTTATTCGGAAGCGGCCATTGATGAGGCATGCAAAATTATGAACATGTCCGCCAAAGATATTGCACTTGCAGGACTTCAAATTCACACTTATCTTGACAAAGACTGCGCTGAATATTTGTCAAAAAGTCTTGAAAGCGAGGATTTTGATGGCGCAGATTATGGCGGAATTGTCATTGACAGCCATAGGCATGCGGTGATAGGCTACGAAGGCAAAAGCGCCTTCAAAATTTTGGACTGCCCGCGTCAACCTGGCTCGTGCATAAAGCCGCTTTTGGTCTATTCACCTGCCCTTAATGAAGATTTGATTTGCCCTGAAACACAAATTTTGGATGAAAACCTTTCTCTTGCTGGATACAACCCAAAAAACTCTGACGGCAAATATCATGGATATGTTTCTGTAAAAAATGCAGTGGCAAAATCAATAAATATCCCAGCCATCAAAGTTTTGTCCTATGTTGGCATAGATAAAGCAAAAGCGTATGCTGAAAGCATGGGCATAAATTTTGAAGAAGATGACAATTCCTTTGCACTGGCGTTGGGCGGCATGACAAAAGGGGTAACAATCAAACAACTTGCTCAAAGTTACACCGTCTTCCCTCAAAATGGGAAATATTGTGATGCCAAATTTGTTGAATATATCCTTGATGACAAAGGCAAAATTCTTTATCATCACACCCCGCAGGAAAAGACAGTATTAAGAGAAGATGCCTCGTTTTTGATGACTGACATGCTAAAAGAGGCGGCATCAACAGGAACAGCAAAGGCGTTAAACTCTTTAAGCGTTCCTATTGCGGCAAAAACAGGAACTGTCGGTCAGGGCAAGTTGAACAAAGATGCCTGGTGTGTGGCATATTCACCAAGACAGGTGTGCTGCGTTTGGGCTGGAAATCTTGACGGCGGAGAAATTTCTATTGCCGGCGGAAATGAGCCGACAAGATGCATCCGCAAATATTTTGAGCATTTTTCAAGCGAAACGGAAGGCGCATTCTATCAACCAGACAGCATTGTTGAAAGGCAAATTTATTTGCCAACACTTGAAAATGACCATATTCTTGCCTTATCCCCGCCACAAGCAAGTGAAAGATACAAAAAAACATGCCTGTTTTCCGTTTTCAACTTGCCAAAACAAATTGCTTTTGATGATTATGACCTTGACACACATTTTGATGTCAAAATAAGTGGCGAAGTTGTGAAAGTTTCTTTTATGGCAAAACGCGACCTTATTTACAATTTCTTTGATGGCGACAAAATGATAAAAAGCCTTTTTAATGAGAGCGGAAACAAGGAAATATCCTTAAAAATTGAAAGCGAACTTCTTAAAATTGAAACAATTTCAAAATTTAGTGAAAAGAGCGACATAAAAACATTTAAATTAAAAAAGGAGGCAAAGCCTCCTAAAAAGAAATGGTTTGTTTAATCTTCATCTGATGAGCCTGTGTCAAGTGGAAGGCCATCCTTGTTCACTTGTTCAATGACCTTCTTTTCAATCTCTTCCATAACTTCTGGATGAGATTCAAGATATGCCTTTGTATTTTCTTTGCCCTGGCCTATCTTTTCATCCTCATAAGCGAACCATGAACCTGATTTTTTGATGATGCCAAACTGCATAGCAAGGTCAACAATGCAACCCGTTCTGGAAATTCCTTTGCCATAGATGATTTCAAATTCCGCAACTTTAAATGGTGGAGCAAGTTTGTTTTTTACAATTTTAATTTTTGTCTTATTGCCAATGACATTTGCACCATCTTTGATTGCCTCGCCTTTGCGAACATCCATCCTTACGCTTGCATAAAATTTGAGCGCTTTGCCACCCGCAGTTGTTTCAGGGTTGCCATAAACAACGCCAATTTTGTCACGAAGTTGGTTGATGAAAATGACAGTGGTGTTGCTTTTGTTGATTGCACCTGTCAGTTTTCTGAGCGCTTGGGACATCATCCTCGCTTGAAGACCAACATGGCTGTCACCCATCTCACCGTCAATTTCCGCCTTTGGAGTGAGCGCTGCGACAGAGTCAATAACAACAACATCAACACCGCCAGAGCGAACAAGCATGTCACAAATGTTAAGTGCTTGCTCTCCATTGTCTGGTTGTGACACATACAAATCTTTAAGCACAACGCCCAATTTTTCGGCATAACTTGGGTCAAGAGCATGTTCTGCATCAATAAAGGCTGCCGTTCCCCCCATCTTTTGCGCCTGAGCAATGATATGTAAGGAAACGGTTGTTTTGCCAGATGACTCTGGACCATATATTTCAATCACTCTGCCACGTGGCACGCCGCCAATTCCAAGTGCGAGGTCAAGTGTCAAACAGCCCGTTGGAATAACATCAACTTTTTGATTTACGCCATCACCAAGTTTCATGATTGAGCCTTTGCCATATTGTTTTTCAATTTGGCTCAGAGCCTCCAATAAAGCATCTTGTTTTGATAATTTCTTTTCCATATTACTCCCTCTTTCCAAAAATTTCATTTATTTCATCTTCAGACAACAATATGTCTCTGCTAGAGCCTGATGAAGAAATGTAACCTTTTTTTGCCATTGCATCAATAAGTTTTTTTGCACGCTTTTCGCCGACATCAAATCTTTCTTCAATTCCCTCTTCACTGACTGCGCCTTCTTCAAAAAACTCGTTTAAAATGTCCGGTATAATTTCGTCACTTGTCTGCTTGGAAGACGCAGTGCCAGCGTCTTTAAGCACATGCTTGTTTTTGACAATGTATCCAATTCCAGAGGTGATTGTCAAAATTGTTGCAACAGACAAAATGACAATCAAAACAATGTTCATCCACAAGTTCAAGTTTAAAGAAATTGAAGCATTAAATTCGGCAATGATGAAGGCATAAACCATATAAAGAAAAATTGCTGCATCTTGGAAAAATGCCTTAACTTTGCCAGATTTATCTGCTGCCAGCACCAAGTTTTTGGCTGCGGCAATCTGCCTAAATGCACTGATAATCAGTTCTCTTGATAAAATGAGAACTCCACATAAAATTCCAAACCAAACTGGCTGGATTATTGGCTTGCCTAAAATTGGATGAGCCATTATAAGCAAATAAGCGCTCATGACAAGCACTTTGTCTGCTATTGGGTCAAGAAATTTGCCGAGGTCTGTGACAAGATTGCGCTTGCGGGCAATTCTGCCATCAATGTTGTCTGTGAGTGCCGCAGTGACAAACAACAATGCCGCAACAAGCTTGCCATAAGGAATAAAGTCCGCGAGATAGAAGAAAATGACAAGCGGAATTAGGCATATTCTTGAAATTGTAATTTTGTTTGGTAAATTCACAATATCTCTCCTTTAAAATCACATCCGTCAAAATCAACAAGTTTGCACTCATAAATTTCTCCGGTTTGTATACTTCCATTATCCACAATTTTGATGCCAAAGTCAACTGATGGAGAAAGAAATTCACTGTGACAGGTAAAGCAGCCTGTTTTTTCATCAAAACTGTCGACAAGAACCTCCATTTTTTGACCAATTTGTTTGACCGCTTGCTCATAAGCGACCTTCGCTTGCACTTTTTGAGCCTTTTTAAGCCTGATACTTTTTGTGAGTTTTGATTTTTGCTTTTTAAGGTAAAAACTAACCGTGTTCTCCTCCCTGTAATAAGGGAAAAAGCCAACATAATCAAGTTTTACTTCCCTCAAAAAGTTCAATAGTTTTTTAAAGGCCTTGTGTGTTTCCCCTGGATAGCCAACAATGAAAGTTGAACGAATTTTGATTTGAGGATATTTCGTTTTCAATTTTTTAATGAGTTCGCGGGTTGCTTTTTCATCATGGTGACGCCTCATGCTTTTCAAAATGCCATCATCAATGTGTTGAAGAGGTATGTCCAAATAATTGCAAATTTTTGGGTTTTGAGATATGTAATCTAATAATTCATCTGACAACACCTCTGGATAGGCATAATGAATTCTTATCCATTTTAGGCCTTTGATGTTTGTCAGTTTTTTGAGAAGTTCCAGTAGCATTGGCTTGCCATAAAGGTCAGTTCCATATCTTGTTGTGTCCTGCGCCACCAATATGATTTCCTTCACACCTTTTTTGACAAGCAGTTTTGCTTCATCCACTAGGTCAGCCATTTTTTCACTTTTGTATTTCCCGCGTATGCGTGGTATGGTGCAAAATGAACAAACATTGTTGCAACCATCTGCAATTTTCAAATAGGCGTAAGCACAAGATGTTGTGAGTATTCTGTCATAAGACGCCGAACATCTTGAATTTTTAACCTCATACAAATTTTCAATAATATTGACAATGTTATGGTTTTCTTTGATTGGAACAAAGGCGTCTATGAGTGGAAATTCCTTTTGCATTTCCTTTTTATGACGCTCAACTATGCAACCTGTCACAATTACTTTTTCAATTTTACCTTTCTCTTTAAGGCTTTCCATTTCTATTATTGAAGAGATTGCCTCCTGTTTTGCTGGCAAGATAAACGCACATGTGTTGACAAGGACAATGTCCGCATCTTCAACATCTTCAATAATTTTTAAACCATAGTTAGAAAGCAAAAAAAGCATCTTTTCAAGGTCAACTCTGTTTTTGTCACAACCAAGCGAAATGGCAGATACTTTTTTTGTTAAAAGTTCGTCTTTTGTCATCTTGACCCCTACTCGTAATTATCACCAAATATTTGATAGAACTCTTCAAGACTGATATAAACACTTCTTGGCTTTGCACCATCCGCTGCGGAGATATAACCCATTTCAGTCATCTGGTCAATTATCTTGCCTGCTCTTGGATAGCCAATTGACAATCTGCGCTGTATCATTGAGGTTGACGCTTGCCCTGAGTCTATGCACATTTTGAGTGCTTCTGGCAATAATGGGTCCATGGCATTGCGGTCACCATTGTCGCCGTTTGAGGAGTTCTTTGGCATGTTGTTTATGGCGTCTTGGATATCCTTATCAAAGATAGGCTCGTTGTTAAGGGTGACAAAATTCACAATGTCGGCAATTTCTGGGGTTGTGATGAAACAACCCTGAATTCGTTTTGGAGAGGAAGAATATTCCTGTGGAGCATAAAGCATGTCACCTTTGCCAAGCAATTTTTCTGCGCCCGTCATGCCAAGAATAACATCTGAGTTCACTCTGCTTGCAACTTTGAAGGCAATGCGTGATGGGAAGTTGGCTTTAATACCGCCAGTGACATAGTCCGTTGTTGGATGTTGTGTGGCAAGAATAAGGTGTATGCCGCACGCCCTCGCCTTTTGTGCAAGTCGAACAATTTTGTCCTCAACATCTTTTTTACCCTGCATGATAAAGTCAGAAAATTCATCTATCATAATCACAATGTATGGCATCTTTTTCTTTTTAAAAGAAAGGACATCTGCTGTGTGATTATATTCCTCAATATCTCTTGCCCTCGCCTCACGCAAAATGCGGAACCTTCGCTCCATTTCATCAAGCGCCCATTGAAGAGCATTTATGGCCTTTGGAATTTCTGAAATAACCTTTGGAATAATAAGATGTGGAATACCCTCATAAATTGTAAACTCAACTTGCTTTGGGTCAATAAGAAGAAGTTTGCAATCATCTGGTGTTGATTTATACAAAATTGAAATAATGATTGAATTAAGCATGACACTCTTGCCTGAACCCGTTGTTCCGGCAACAAGCAAATGTATCATTTTGTTGAGCGCGCCGACCATAATTCTGCCGGTGATGTCTTTGCCGACTGCAAAGGAAAGCGGTGATTTTGCCGAATTAAACTCGCTTGACGACAAAATGTCTTTTATTGAAACTGTGGCAACTTTGTCATTTGGCACTTCAATTCCAACAACATTTCTGCCTGGGACTGGCGCTTCAATACGCACATCTCCGCCATTTGCCTCCAAAGCAAGTGCTATGTCAGACGAAAGATTGAGAATTTTCTTGACAGTTATTCCTGACGGCATTTCAAGTTCATAGCGCGTTACCGCTGGGCCAATGACAACATTTTGCACTTTGGCTGGCACGCCAAATTCTTGCAAAGTGTTTTCAAGTATGGTCGTTTTTGTGGCAATGTCATCATCCATTTCACTCATGTCAGTTGATGTGGTTGTGATAAGGTCAATTGGTGGGCGCGTGTAAACATAAGGCTTTATCTGTTCAACCTCTTCTTCCTCATAATCACTGATGTCCTCAATATTGACAAAGCGTTTTGTTGGCTCGGTGGAGGTTTTAGGTTCGTTGAAATATTCACTCCTGTCAGTGTTTTCTGTTTTTTCAGCAAGTCTTTCACTCATGCGCTCTGTTCTGTCTGTGAGCCTGTCACCCATCCTATCCGTGCGGCTTGAAAGCCTGTCCGTTCTCTCGGTCAATCTATCAGTTCTTTCAGTCAATCTGTCTGTTCTTTCAGTTAATCTGTCGCTACGCAGAGGAATTTCGCTTTCTTCAACAACATCTTCTTCAACATTTTCTTGAATTTCAGGTTGTGTTAATTCTTCAACTGGCTCTGAAGTAAAATTTTCCTCAATTTTTTCAGGGGCTGGTTTTATGCCGCTTTCTTGCATAACTTCCCTTATGATATTGTCCGCCTCTGAAACAAGTTGCTCAGGCTCGGCACTTACAACTTCCTTAGGGGTGTCAGAAATGATTGGAGCAAGATTTTCTTCCTTTAATGATGCAATATTTCTGTCCATTTCATTTTTAAAAGTTGTGTTTGTTATGCCATTTTTTGCATACGAACGAGCCTCTTGAGAGAAATATCTGTTAATGTCAACTTCTGGTGGTGTGAGAAGATATTTTTTAAGTTCTTCCCCTTCCAGTTTTTTAAGGTCAACCTTTTTTGGCTCTTGAGGTTTTTGCTCAGATATAGGTGTTATCAAAGTGCGCTTTGTCAGCCCAAGTTTTTGCTTTACATCCTCTTCTTTGGACATTTTGGCCTCTAAATTGCCGCTCATAACAACATTGACCTCTTGGGTAGTTTTAGGCTCTTGCTTTTTTACCTCTTTGATTGCCACTTTAACCTGTTCGTTTTGCTCTTTTTTGCCTCTTTGACGGATGATTGTGTCAATGAAAAGCGCAAGACTTACAGCAAAAAGCACTGAAAAGATGACAAACGCCCAAACAAAGTTTGTCATATACAAAATACATGTTGTAAACAGTCCAAATATAATTCCGCCAAGCGTGTTGCCACGGGTGTAATTTGACGCCAAATAATGCCCAAAATTACCAGATTTGTCACCGACAATGGCAAGTTGGATTATGCAAACAAGAAAAAACAATGTCAAATACAAAAATATTGCATATTTTTTGGACAATTTGTATTTTCTCGGGTTTAATAAAGCCACCCCAACCAGCAACATAACAATGAAAAGAAGATAGGACAAAAAACCAAAAGTGCCCATCAAAAATCTTTTCATTGCGGGAACTAAGTTTGTAAGTAAAAAGAAAAATGCAATACACGAAAGGGCTATAAAAATTATGCCAACAATCTTTCTCGCATTTCCTGTTTTTTTGTTTTTATTTTGAACTTTGTATTCAGCCATAGCCTAATTATATCATAGAAGAAAATTTGTTGCAAACGGCTGAACTAAAATATTCAATTTTTTTGTCAAAATTTATGAATTTAAAGTGGAAAGGTTTTCGCTGACGCTCACAAGACTGAACCCTGCTCCCTTAAGACTGTCAATTATGTTGCCAAGCGCTTTCAAAGTGCATTCTGTTGGGTGCATAAGAATTAGGTCGCCACCTTTTGCGTTTTCAACTGCCCTGCTTGTGATTTTGTTTTCGTCTTGGTCGCGCCAATCTATTGTGTCGCGTGTCCAAAGGATTGTTTTATAACCAAGTTCATTTGCCGCTGCCACAGTGTTTGCGTTGAACGCTCCGCTTGGTGGCGCAAAAAGGGTCATTTCTTTTCCACAAATGCTTTTTACAAGATTATGGGTTGTGGAAATCTCCTTCTTTGAACTTTCTTTGGTAAGTTTGTCATGGTCTTTGTGAGAATAAGCATGGTTGCCAAGTTCATGGCCACGCTCAACCATATCTATGACAAGTTCCTCGTTGTCGGCTGCCCAAACACCGCCAACAAAAAAGGTTACTTTGACTCCCTTTTCGTCCAAGATGTCAAGCATGTCGGCAAGATATTCTTCGCCCCAGCAAACATTTATCATGAGAGATATTTTGTTTGACGAAGTGTCGCCACACCGAATTTCACCAAGTGATTTTGAAGAGGTTTCTTTTGACGAATTTAGCGTCACCCCCAGATATACTGCAAAGCCGCAGAGGATAACCAATGCCACTATGCAAAAATTTACAATCCATTTTTTGAATACGAATACATTTAACTTTTTCATGCCATAAACTTATGCATGCATAAAAAAATCAAGAACTTGATTTTCTTGATTTTTTAATATTTTTTGTTATTATTTGAGTTTTTTGACAAGTTTCATGTCAACTCGACCTTTTTCGTCAATTTTGATTACCTGGGCAAGCACTTTGTCGCCAACTTTGACAACATCTTCTACTTTATCAACCCTCTTTGATGAAAGTTTTGAAATGTGAATCATGCCTTCCTTTCCGCCAATAACCTCAACAAACGCGCCAAAAGTCATTATTCTTGAAATTGTGCCTTCATAATTTTTTCCAACTTCAAAATCCTCGGTTATGCCAAGAATAATCTTCTTTGCTTTTTCGGCTTGAGCAACATCCTCACTGGCTATGAACACTTTGCCGTCATCTTCAATGTCAATCTTAACACCAGTTTCATCAATAATCTTGTTAATTGTCTTTCCGCCTGAGCCAATAACATCCTTAATCTTGTCTGGGTCAATTGTGAAGGTGATAATCTTTGGAGCATATTTTGAAAGTTCTTTTCTTGGCTCTTTGATGGTTTCAAGAAGTTTTTTCATAATGAAAATTCTGCCTTCTCTTGCCTGAGCAAGTGCCGTTTGAAGAATTTTTCTGTCAATTCCTTTGATTTTGATGTCCATTTGAATTGCTGTCACGCCTTTTTCTGTTCCTGTTACTTTGAAGTCCATGTCACCAAAGAAGTCCTCTATGCCCTGGATATCAGAAAGAACTGCAACTTTGCCAGTCTTTTCGTCCTTAATAAGCCCCATAGCAATTCCGGCAACTGGGCTTGAAATTGGAACGCCGCCGTCCATAAGGGCAAGTGTTGAACCGCAAACTGATGCCATTGATGATGAACCATTTGACGATGTAACTTCACTGACAAGTCTGAGAGCATAAGGGAATTCTTCCTCTGATGGAATAACTGGTTCTAACGCTCTTTCAGCAAGCGCGCCGTGGCCAATTTCTCTTCTGCCTGGGCTCTTCAATGGTCTTGCCTCGCCTGTCGCATAAGGTGGCATATTATAATGATGAACATATCTGTTAACTTCTTCATCATCAAGCCCTTCAAGTTTTTGCATGTCAGAAACAGTGCCAAGTGTGAGAGTTGTCAAAACCTGAGTTTGTCCTCTTGTGAATACTGCAGAGCCATGAACGCGTGGCAAAATGCCAACTTCACTCCAAATAGGTCTGATTTCAGTGAGTTTTCTGCCGTCAGGACGAATGCCTTTTGTGAGGATTTTGTTTCTGATTTTTTCTTTTGTCATTTTGTAAATGACATCAGCAACTGATTTGAGATTGTCTGGATAAATTTCTGCAAAATGAGCGTTGACATCAGCACTTACCTCATCTTGACGGGACTGTCTTTCATTTCTATCAAAGGTGTCAAGAGCGTGGTCAAGAAGTTTGTCCGCATATTCTCTAACGGCTTTGTCAATTTCCTCTGGAACAACATCATATTTGATTGTTGTGCAAAGAGGCTTGCCAATCTTTTCCTTTACTTTTTTGATAAATTTGACAATTCCTTTGATTTCTTCATGTGCAAACATGATTGCGTCAAGAAATTCGTCTTCTGGAACTTCCTTTGCTCCGCCTTCAATCATAAGCACTGCTTCATCTGTGCCGCTGACAGTTAAAAGAAGTCTTGCGTTTTCGCGTTCCTCTTGAGTTGGGTTTAAGATTTTCTTATTTCCAACAAGTGCAACTTGAACTGAGCCTGTTGGACCTTGGAACGGGATGTCAGAAATTGAAAGAGCAAAACTTGAGCCAAGCATTGCCAGAGTTTCTGGGCTGTGGTCTGGGTCAACAGAAAGAACTGTTGCAACAACTGACACATCATTGAAAAATCCTTTTGGGAAGAGCGGACGAAGTGGTCTGTCAATCAGCCTTGAAGTTAAAATTGCTTTGTCTGATGGACGACCTTCCCTCTTTTTAAAGCCACCTGGAATTTTGCCAACGGAATACATTTTTTCCTCATAGTCAACTCCAAGTGGGAAGAAGTCTATGCCCGGACGCGGCTCTTTTGCCATTGTGGCATTGACCATAACAACAGTTTCACCACATCTGACCAGGCATGAGCCATTTGCCTGCTCGCAGAGTGCGCCATTTTCAAAGATGACCTTATCTCTGCCAATTTTAAGTTCATATTGTTTTGCGTGTTTCATATTTTACCTCTTTAAAACTTTTTAAAAAAGGGGACAAAAAAACTTTTGCATCCCCCCTTCTTTTTACTTTACATCTCTGATATTCAAAGATTTGATAAGTGCTCTGTAAGCCTCAATGTCCTTCTCCTTCAAGTAAAGAAGAAAGCCTTTTCTTTTACCAACCATTTGCAGTAAGCCACGGCGTGAGTGATTGTCCTTGTGGTTTAATTTGAGGTGTTCGGTCAAGTGGTTAATCCTCTCAGTGAGAAGTGCAACCTGAACTTGAACTGAGCCTGTGTCATGTTCCGACTGCTTATACTGGTTGATAATTTCTTGTTTCTTACCAGTGTTCATTTTATCCTCCATTTTTATTTTTCGCCTTTAACGAAGTTTTGGGTCAGAGTTCTCCGCAAAACTGCGCCGTAAGGTCCTTATCGACTTTGATATAATAGCACATCCGCATTTTTTTGTAAACTATAATTTGCAATATTTTTAAAATTTTTCAAAAAGAGTTTTCTTTCTTTCAATCATTTCATCAAGACGGGCTATGTAATCTTCCAAAAATTTGCAGTTTGGCTGGCGCTCAATTCTGTTTTCAATGCTAAACACCCTTTTTGAAATTGCGTTTGCTCCAACCGCAATAATTGATGAGCTTTCCTCCATGCTGTCCACATTGAACTGACAAATATCTTCGTCCCTATAAAAGCCAACATTTTCTAAGCCCCCAAGTTGATGTTTTTGTCGGTATAAGTAATAGGGCTTATAACCTGCGGCCATGAGGGCATTTTCTGTTTCTGACAAAATTTTTGCAAGATTTTTAAAGCCTATTTCACTTGGCGCTTTGTCCAAAACTGAACCTCTTTTGACTGATAAAGTGTGGACAGTGATATTGTTTGGATAAAGTTCCAAAAGCGTGGAGATGGTTTTTCTGACTGCCGCAGCCTTTTCACCTGGAAGACCGACAATCATGTCCATATTGACCTTAAACCCCTTTTCAAGTGCCAGCGAATATGCCTCAAAAACATCCTCACTTTTATGCTTTCGCCCTATCCTTTTGAGCGTTGTGTCTGAAAAAGTTTGAGGGTTGATGCAAATTCTTGTCACGCCATATTTTTCAAGAACATCCAGTTTTTCACGCGTTATTGTTTCTGGCCTGCCGCACTCAACAGTGAACTCATTTGCTTTAAATGAAAGTTCTTTCAAAATCAATTCCAAATCTTTTGCTTCAAGCACAGATGGAGTGCCACCGCCAATATAAACATTTCTGACAATAAGCGCTTTTTCATGCATAAGTTCCTTCATTGCTCTGATTTCTTTGACAAGTGCTTCTAAATAATTTGGCAGGATTTTTTCTGCCATCTTCATTTCGCTGGATATAAAAGAACAATATGCGCATCTTGTTGGGCAGATTGGAATATTGACATAAAAATCAACAAGATGGTCATTTTTTATAATACCCTTTTGATTTTTGATGATTTTTGTGCATAAAAGTGCTTTTTCATGCGAGATAAGAAATTCTTTTTCCAAAAATTCCGTTGTTGCAAAGGGCTTTATTTCGCCGCTCTCCACCGCCTCGCGTGCAAGCGCTGTTGGGCGAATTCCGGTGAAACTTCCCCATGGAAGAGTGCGACCGCTTTGCTTACTGAGTGACTTATATAAACTGAGAAGTGCCCATCTTTTTCTCAAACTCTTTTCCTTTAAAGGTGAAAGTGGCGGAAGTGAAAATTCATATTCATCATTGATGCCCTCAGCTTTGACAAGATAAAAAAGTTTATTTGCGCTTATCTTTTCAAAATAAACGCTTGGCTTTTCGGCGGAAGTGTCATAAAAAGCATCATAAAGGTCATTTAATTCCTTTTCAAATTCCGTTACATTTGTTTCTAACATCAGTTTACCCTATACGCTTCTTTGACGCCCTTTATTTGATTTAATATGGTGATGATTTTCTCAATTTCCTTCTTATTTTGGACAAAAACAACAATGGTGCACTCAACCTGTCCAGCAACCTCTTTTGCTTCAAAGGCACGCATGGAAACTTTTGCTTCACTAAGCGACATAGTCAGTTTTGACACAATGCCAGTGATATTTTCAGTGATGGCTTTGATTTCGGCAATAAAGTTTGTGCTAACTTTCTCTTCCCACTCTGCACCAATAAGTCGTTCCTCTTCCAAAAATTTGAGGTTTTGGCAATCAGCCCTGTGAATTGTAACACCGCTGCCGTGCGAGATATAGCCAACAATGTCGTCACCTGTGACAGGGTGGCAACATCCAGCATAACGAATAAGCATTCCGCTTGTGCCATCAACAACAACGCCATCTTTGCTTGTTGAAATTCTAACAACACTGTTTTGTTTCTTTTTGAATAGGTCATGGTCTTTGGAATATAAGGCAATAAATCTGCCAACAACTTGTGCGGCAACCAAACTTCCCCCGCCTATTGCAGCATAAAGTTCATCCATATTGGACATAGAATATTTGAACAAAAGTTCTTCAATATATTTCTCTTCAAGAAGTTGTGAGGAAGAAAAGTTCCTTATCTTTGCCGCCTCTTCAAACATTATTTTGCCGCGGCGGATGTTTTCGTCCTTAAGTTCAACCTTAAAGAACGCCTTTATCTTACTTCTTGCCGAGGATGTTTTGATGTGATTGAGCCAATCTCTTGATGGGCCTTTGCTTGTTGGCGAAGTGATAATTTCAACAACATCACCATTTTTAAGTTCAGTAAAAATTGGCCTCATGATATTGTTGACCTTTCCGCCAATACACTTGTTGCCTATGTCTGAGTGAATTGCATAAGCAAAGTCAATGACCGTTGCCCCCTCAGGAAATTCCAGCACTTTACCTCGCGGAGTTTGGACAAAAATTTCGCCGGTGTAAAGGTTTGTTTTAAGCGACTCAACAAAGTCCTCCGGACTCATTGTTTGTGCGTTTTCCATGATTTCACGAAGCCAACTGAGTTTTTGGTCAAGTTTTGTTGTGCTACCTCGCTTTTCCTTGTATATCCAATGGGCAGCAATGCCATATTCACAATGCTTGTGCATTTCAAAAGTGCGAATTTGAATTTCAAGAGGTCTGCCATTTTCAACAATGACTGTTGTGTGCAAAGTTTGATAGCCATTTGGCTTTGGTGAAGAGATGTAATCTTTAACCCTGCTTGGAATAGGTTTGTAAATGGCGTGGATTTTGCCAAAGACCGCATAGCAATCTTCAACAGTGTCAACAAGCACGCGCATAGCAATGAGGTCATAAATTTGCGCAAGTGTGACATTTTTTGCTTTTATTTTTCTGAAAATTGAGGAAACATGCTTTTGTCTGGCTTGAATTTCACCATTTATGCCAAGTTCCTCAAGAATTTTGTTAAGCCTGTAAGTCGTAAGTTGAATTTGTTGTGCGTTTTCGTCCTTTTGCTTTGCAAGTTCACTGATAAGCATGTTATACATCACTGGGTCTTGAAGACGGAAGCAATGGTCCTCCATGATGGACTTCATGCTGCTTAGTCCCAACCTTTCTGCAAGAGGGGCAAACACTTGTTTAACATTTTGGACAAAATCTTTGTCCCCTTCTGATAAAGGTGGGTTTAATATTTTAATGTCAAACAATATGCCAGCAAGTTTGATAATGACAACTCTTATGTCGTTGCCCATGCCAAGGAACATCTTTCGGATATCTTCCGCCTCTTCCGTTTTGGAAACATAACGGATATCTTTGAGGTGTTTGAAGCCATTATATATGCTCATTTCATCTTTATTGAACTGCAAAGACAATTTGTCCGCATTTTTTGGCTCAACTTTGAACATTTGATATGCTAAAAAACCAATAACTGAAGATTTGTCAAGTTTAAATTCAATTATAAAGTCCAAAATGTCGCTCAAGCGAGTTTCATTCATGTCATAGTCCAAAAGAGAGTTAATAAGGCTTGCCTCTTTTTCTGTCAATTTGTAATTTGCTTCAATTTTTTCAATTATTTTCATTTTGCTCCCTGATAACGCTTTTTATTAAGTTTAGTTTGTTATATATTTTGCTTTCTGTCAAATTTCTTTTGTTTGAAGAATTTGTCATTATTTTAAGTTGCCCTTCGTTTGATATCATGACAAGTCCAAGTTCTTCAAACACCTTTATTGCCGCGTAAAGTTCACTGAATTTGACGCCTTTTGTTTGATAACATCTTTCATATAAATCAAAAATGTCAGCAAAACTTTGATTTTGTTTGCTTACCAAAGTTGAATAAATTTTGCCAAAGTGTTGTCGCGACAAATTTAATGAGTTATATCTTGTAATTTTTTTCTGCTTTTCAAGTGGAAGTAAAATTTCGGCGTTTGTCACTTTGTTTAGCTGGGCAATATAACCTTCTTCCAAAACTGGTGATAAAAAGACTATTCTTGAAAAATTCTTTGCCCACTCAACCCCTTCTGGCGAAAGCAACAGACTATTATAGCCGGCGCAATGGCTATCACAAATGCCATAGTAATAAATTCCCTGATTTGAATAAGTGCGGGCAAATTCAACATAATCATAGCCTGAAAAGGTCACAAACGCAGTTCCGAAGACGGTTGTGCCTGCCAAAGTAACATATTCAAGCGGGTCAGAATACAACGAATATTTCGCGTCAGAGGTTTTATCAAATTTAAGTTGCTCCAACTCAAAAGGTTGGACAAACGCGTTTGCATCTTCCCTTATAAATGAGCCACTGTCAAAATCAGAGACAACACCTTTTTTGCCTCCTTCCTGAAATTCAAAAATAAAACTTTTTTGTCTTGAAAACCTTAAGGCTTTGGAGTAAGGCAGATAGTTGAACATCAAGAGGCTCAAATCTCCTATCTTAATTTCCGCATGCTCAACAAATCTTTTCATTGGCTGAAGAGAAATTTCACTTGCAGTTATCTTAAATTTTGGAACAGGGTTTGCACAACCCGTTGGCTCAAGCAATTTAAGGTCAGAGAGCATTTGGTCAGTGATATCCTTAAGTTCAAGTTCTTTGTCATAATATTTGATTGGGATGAAAACATTTTCACTTATGTTTTTAAATGCAAAAGCGTTGACTCTTCTGCAGAACTCTTCATAATCCGAGCGTTTGATTGTCACCCCTGCTGCCATTGAGTGTCCGCCATAAGTCACCAATATGTCGGCCATTGAAGAGAGCAATGTGTGGATGTTGATGTCATCAATACTTCTGCCTGAGCCATGCAATAAGTCGCCGTCTTGCGAGAACAAAAACACAGGTCGGTGGAATTTTTCAACAAGCCTTGAGCAGACAATTCCCAGCACGCCTTGGTCCCATTTTTTTGATGCCAAAGTAATCACTCTGACAAGTTTTAAATCAACCTTTTCAAGTGCAGTGATTGTCTCGTCATAAATTTCGTTGCAAAGCGCTTGTCTGCGGGCATTGTGATTTGCAATTTTTTCAAGCAGTTTTTTGATTTTGATTGGGTCAGTTTCCATGTATAATTTCAAACTGTCCGCAGCGTCACCCATACGCCCTGAAGCGTTAAGTTTTGGTGAAATTTTAAAAGAAATGGCATTTGATGAGGCTGATGAAAGAGGAATTTTGTTTTCTTTAAAAAGTGCTTTAAGGCCAACAGGCAAATATTTGTCGAGAAGTTTAAGGCCTTTTGTTACAATTCGCCTGTTTTCACTTAGCAGTGGCACAATGTCGGCAATTGTTGCAATTGCTGCAATAGGCAGCAGAAATTCGGCTTTCTTTTCACCTAAAAGCGCTTCTGCAAGTTTGTATGCAAGTCCTGCCCCACACAAACCGTCAAAATCAAATTGCTGGCCTTTTATTTTTGCGTTAATCACCAGTGTGTCTGGAAGTTTGACTGGAATTTCATGGTGGTCAGTGACAATGACTTCAATGCCTTTTTCCTTTGCATATTCAACTTCATCATAGCAACTTATTCCGCAATCCACCGTTATGATGAGATTTGGGTTATATTTGTTCGCGACCTTGTCAATCGTTGGCTTTGTAAGGCCATAGCCATCAACATACCTGTTTGGAAGATAATAGTCAGCATCAATTCCAACAAGTTTTAAGGCTTTAAGCATGATGGCTGTCGCACTGACGCCATCCACATCATAGTCACCAAAAACAAGCACTCTGTCACCGAGTTTCTTCGCCAAAAATATTCTGTCACAAAACTGCTTAACTCCATTAAGCAAAAACGGGTCAAGCACCTTTGTTGGATGCAGAAAATCATAAACTTTTTCTTCGTCTTCACCTGTGCGTGATAAAATAAGTTCCATGATAAATGGAGAAACATTAAACTTTTCACTAAAAGACTGGGCCTTTTGCGCTCCAGCATTAAAATAAGGCTTAAAAATCATAATTCCAAACTTTTCTATCTTATTATAACAAAAGATCGTTATTTTACAAAATGATATTGACAAATAAAATTTTTTTGATAAAATATAACTATGAAAAAAAATAATTTTGAACTTAGAGAAATTATAAGCACGCTGGAAGAGGACAAAAAAACTTGGCAAAAAATCATTGATAAAAGTAGCCAAACTTCTAGTGCAAACTCTATTTTAAAAACCGCCAATAAATATGACAAATATAAGGTTTTTTGCGGAAATGAGCAACTTGAAATTATTGCAAAGGCCATAGATTTATGCTCAAATTGTGAAGATGAAGAAACCGAACATGCACTTTTCTTTGCAAAAAATTTGCATATTCTTCAAATTGGGCCACAAATCAGGTTTTTCAAACTTGATAATTATTGCTACACCCCTTACGACAAAAGCAACCTTAATGAAGATTTGGAGCCACTTTTGTCATTGCTCAAATCTGAAAGCAATTTTTTTAAAGCGTTCTTTCCAAAAATAAATTATTATGAAACACACAAACAACTCATTTACGATTTGTTTGATGATAACAAACCTTTCTCCCCTCAATCAACCATCACTCAAGATGTATTGCAACAAATGAACACCTTTGATTATATTGAAAACTTCATGCAACTTCACAATTCAAACAGCCTCGTTTTGTCATCTTTTGGTGTTGTTGAGGACCAACTGGCAACATTTGAAAGTTACATTGATTATGTTAAAGAGAATTTGCCAGCAGTAAAATATAATTATGATAATTTTGGCATTAAGGGTATGCAATATATTGAAAAATGCGCAGTTTCTGCCAGAAATTTGACGCAAGAAATACTTGACCAGATGACCAGTATTACTGACGCGTTTGAACAAGACCCAGAAAAAGTTGATGTGTTTGGCTACCATCATGTTCTTTCAAAGATTAACAAATTGATAGAAAAAAATGACATAACAATAACAAAACTTGACTCAATGTCAACTGCTCTTGCAACTTATGACAATGAATCTCAGTTCCGCAATTCAGATGAATTCGAAATAATAAGCGAATCTATTACTGACGAAAGCATATTACTTGAAAATCTTATTGGACCAACAGATTTTACTCAAAGACAAAACCAAATGCTCAACCAACTTTGTGATGACAATGACAAAGCCGTGCATGACTTCTTTGTGATAAAATGATATTGAAAAAAACAGATGTGGAGAATGAAAGAGATAAAAAAAAGAGCACCGAAGGGTGCTTCTTTTTTTAATATACAAATAAGTGTGAAAGGAAAAGTTAGT
>CANPWN010000003.1 GCA_947584415.1 uncultured Clostridia bacterium
GCAAAAAGCCTTTACAACTTCCTAAGTCCCGTCCACAAGCCTTAAAGCAACAACAAAACAAAAGGAGAAGGCATAAACCTTCTCTTTTTCTTGTTTTATCTTATAATTTGTGTTATACTGATATAGTGACATGAATGATTATAAATCCTGCGCCAATTAAAACTTTATGGTTCGGATTTGATATCGTTTGTCGCACCATGCAAACAAAAGCAGCACTTCGAAGATTTTCCCGGCGGAATTCCATAAGGAGGAAAAGTGAAAATTCTTGTTTTTAGCGACATTCATGGAAATTTGAATTGTTTAAAAACACTTATTGACACTGATGACTGGAAAAATGCCAGCCTTAGGATTTTTCTCGGCGACGCGTGTGTGTGCTTTAATAGGCCCAACGAATGCATTGACTTGCTGCAAAAACTTGACTGCAAAAAAATCTTAGGCAACAATGACCAATATGCTTGCGACCACATCCCAAAAATCAACTATGACGCCCTGCCCGCCGGCAAGCTTGAACAACTTGACTATATGTGCAAAGCCATCACCGAGGAAAACAAGCAAAAGGCTCGCTCGTGGCAAAAAGATATTTCTATGGAACTTTTTGGAAAAAAGTTTTATTTCACACACTATGTTTGGGAAAAGCGAAATGGTGATGAAAATGTGCTCACCACACCAAAAGAAAAATCCTTCTGCGTGAGAGCAAAGATGTTTGAAAACATTGATGCGGACTATTATTTCTTTGGGCATGAGCATAAGGAAAATCATTTCACAGATGGCAAAAAGCACTTCTATTGCCTCGGTTCGCTCGGGCTGGTTAACCCTGGATACTATCTCATCATTAATGTTGACGAAAGCGGCGTTAAAGTGACAGAAAAATATCTTGTTCACAATATTAAAGAAGAAATTGACCTCATGAAAAAAGCCGGCTATCAATACAACAAAAAGCGCTTTCCGGATTAAAAGAGGAAAATATTTGTAAGTTTTCGCTAATTTATGTTAAAATTTCTTTGGAGGGAAAATGGATATTAGTTTTAAAACCGAAGAAGGCAGATTTAATTTCAGAGTTTCTGCTTACATAACTTGCGGCGACAAAATGCTTTTACAAGAAACCAAAGGTCAGGATTTTTACAATCTGGTTGGCGGCAGAGTTCACCTCGGCGAAAGCACAAAAGATGCCATAAAAAGAGAAATCAAAGAGGAACTTGGCGTCTGCGTCAAAAATCCAAAACTGTTTGAAATCACCGAAAACTTTTTTGACTGGCAGGGACTTAAGGTTCATGAGTTGGGATTTTTCTATCATGTTGAACTCGCAAAAAAATATTTGAAAACGCTGGAACATTTGCCTATCCTCGACCACGCGGACAAGCAAACTGCATTTTGGGTGGATAAAAAGGACATAAAAAAATATAACTGCAAACCTGAATTTATTTACAAATTCACATCTTCAGATTTGTCGCAAATACATCACAACGAAAGAAGAGAAAATTGATGACCAACAAAAAACTTGAAAAAACAACTTATGATTGCCAAATTGGGATGTATTTTTCAAAAATAATATCACTCCAAAATGGTTTTATCATTTACTCTGACACAGTTTTGTCGCCTGAGTGGAATTTTCTGTTTGGTTTTCATGCAAAAAATGTGGAAGAATTTGAAAAAGTTCTGTGCGAAGCAAAAACAGTTTTTAAAAAAATTGGAAGAGCGCCAGCCTTCACAATATCTCCGCTCTGCAAAATCAGTCAAAAGGTGAAAGCACACATCTTAAAAACCTATTCACAACGAGGAGATGTTGCGACTATGGTCACAAAGAAGATTTGCTCACATCACACATCACCAAAAGGATATTCTTTCAAAAAAATTGACAATCAAAAGGAAAAAGAAATTTTTGTCCAAACTTTTTCAACTTCCAAGTCCCAGACCCTGCCAGATGATGTTTACTCCCCTTTGCCAGAATATTTTTCAGACGCGCTAAAAAAATCTTTTGACAACAAAACTGATTGGAATTTTGAACATTATTTGAGTTTGTATCGTTCCAAACCTGTTGGCATGGTATCATGTTGTGTCAAATCAAATCTTTGCGGACTATATGGCGGCGGCACATATGTCAAACACAGAAGCAAAGGAGTTTTTTCAAATCTATTAAAATTTGTCTCTGACGACATGAAGCAAAGAGGCGTCAAATTTTATTTTTTAATTGCAGAGAAAGACACAAAAAACGAAACTTTTTATAATCATTTGGGCTTTAAAGAAAAATTTTCCAGCAAATTATTTGAATTTTGATTGGTGAAGATTTATGTTTTTTGTATAATAAAAACATGGAAGCCGAAGTTGTAAAAAGCAAGATGACAAAAGATGTGATTGAAAAGATTATCGAGATTGATAAGCATTTTTATCACAAAAACTATGAAAAAGAATGGTATTTTACTCGTTATAACGACAAAAATGAGATTTTTCTGTTGAAAGCCAATGGCCAAATTGTCGGCTATGCAAACATCATTTCAATCTCAAAAAAACTTTTTGATGACATCTTAAACTTCAAATATGAGGACGATTACTCCTTCCCCGAAACCGAAGTCAATGTGAGGTCAAATTATTTTTATCTGCCTTCAATTTTGGTGCTTAACGAATTTCGTCAGTTTTCTGTGCCACTCATCAAGCGCATTGCGACTGAAATTGAATCGCTAAAAAACTTCGTCGCAATTACAGTCTCTCGCGAAGGCGAAACTTTGGCAAGGCTGATATTAAAGCCAAAAACGAACTCAAAAATAAAAGTGTTTTTTAAGGAGGAAAAATGAAACTTGTTTACACTAGCAATTTGGGATGTCCGTATGATGACGGAAAGATGGTTAAAGCAGCAACCATAGACAACTCGAATGGATTTGTTGATGTTTTAAAAAAACTGATTATTAAAACTGGCACTTTCATGTTCATTTCCAATCGCTGGGAAAAGGAAACCCCGCCTTCTCAACCAAAAGATGAGGTTTTTAATGACTATCATTACACAAATGAGGAGTTTGCCAAGGCGACCTATGAAACATTTTGCAATTCAGGTTTTAAATTCAAAAAACTTATCCTCGTTGACTGCGAATATGATGGCGATTTTGAAAAGGATTTAAAAAACTCAGACTTCATTTTCATCCAAAACGGGCATACACCAAGAGGGCTTAAAATCTTAAAAAAATTGAAGTTTGAAAAATTCATTAAATCTTTTGACGGAGTTGTTCTTTTCTGCGGAACTGCAGCAAAACTTCCTGCAACCAAAGTGCTTTCAACTCACCATGGAAATTTGCAAGAGTTTGAAATAGAAAAGGGACTTGGGCTGAAAAATTACTCCGTTCGTCCGCACACTGACATCAAAACGAAATATGCTTTTAACAAAAAATATCGAAACCGCATCAAACTCATAAAAGAATTTTCAAAATCCATACCCGTCATTGCTATGGGTGCAAAGCACTTTGTTGTGGATGACGGAAAACTAACGTTCTATGGCAAAAATAAGATGTTTGTAAATGGCAAGGCGAAAAACATAACTGAAACAAACATTAAAAATCTTTTCAAACTCTAATTTAATTTACACAAAAAGAGTAAAAAAATGAAATATTTTTAAAAAAATGGCGGTTTTGGCCGCCTTTTCTTTTTATTTTTGTTTTTTTCTGTGTATAATAAACTTAAAGAGGTGAAAATATGAAAACAAATTTGTGGGAAGCGTATCTAATAAAAAGAGACGAAGTTGAAACTTTTTGTGATGGTTACAAAAACTTTTTGTCTTCTTGCAAGACTGAACGCGAGTGCATCAAATACGCTGTTAAACAGGCAAAGGCGCACGGATTCAAAAGCCTAAATGACCTAATGAAGAAAAACGGCAAACTTAAGCCGGGTGACAAAGTCTATGCCATCAATATGGACAAAGCCATTGTTTTGTTTGTTGTCGGCAAACAGCCTATTGAAAACGGCATCAATATTGTTGGTGCGCACATTGACAGCCCTAGGCTTGACCTTAAGGCACAGCCACTGTTTGAGAGCCAAGGCTTCTGCATGCTTGACACACATTACTATGGCGGAATCAAAAAATATCAGTGGATTGCAATGCCTCTCGCTGTGCATGGAGTTGTTGTGAGAAAGGACGGCACGAAAGAGGATGTTGTGTTTGGGGAAGATGGGCCTGTGCTTGCCATAACCGACCTTTTGCCTCACCTTGAAAACAAGGAGAAAGAAGACAAGAAGGACATCAAAGGAGAAGATTTAAATTTGATTGCTGGCAATATCCCTCTTGCTAAAGCAAAAGAGGACAAAGTTAAAGCCTTCATCTTGAACATTTTGAAGGAAAAGAACATTTCCGAGGACGACCTATTCTCTGCAGAACTTGAAGTTGTGCCTTCTGGAAAGGCGCGTGACTGCGGACTGGACGGAAGCATGATTATTGGCTACGGCCATGATGACCGCGTTTGTGCTTACACTGCCCTTCAATCATTGTTCACTGTTGAAAAGCCAGATGTAAGCACCGTTTGTCTGCTCGTCGACAAAGAAGAAATTGGCTCTGTTGGTGCAACCGGCATGGAGAGTATGTATTTTGAAAACGCACTCGCCGAAATTATGAACCTCTGCGGACAATACAACGAACTTTCTCTTCGCCGCACTCTCAACCGCTCAAAAATGCTTTCGAGTGATGTCACCGCAGCGGTCGACCCAATCTATGTTGACCCTTACAATGTCCAAACTGATGCTCACCTGTCGCATGGCATAAGTTTCAACAAGTTCACTGGTCACCGCGGAAAATCAGGAGCAAATGACGCAAACCCTGAGTTTATTGCACATCTGCGTGCCTGCCTAGACAAAGCGAACATCAGATATCAAGCCACCGAAATGGGCAAAGTTGACCAGGGCGGCGGCGGAACAATTGCCTATATCATGGCAAAATATGGCATGGATGTTATAGATGCCGGCGTTCCAGTATTGAGCATGCACGCCCCATGGGAAATTGTAAGCAAGGTTGATGTCTATGAAACTTTCCGCGCCTACCAAGCCTTTTACAATATGAAATAAAAACAAGGCAAAAGCCTTGTTTTTTTTGTTAGGTTGCAGCAGTGAAACCTTTGTTTTTGAGATATGTTTCAACGGATGTCGTTGTGGCGTGATTGCCCGCCCACAAATTCCATCGTAATGCTGGGTAGCCTTCATTCAATGTCGCTCCGCATATCCATTGGCTGTCTGTAAAACCTGTGTAATAATTTTTTATAGTGGCAGTTTCAACCGTGTTTGACATATAGACACCAGCGTATGTATTGGTTGAAGACGTTGATTTATTCCAACACAAATCTGCAATGGTTGGAGCATAAACCGGGTGACCTTGAAATTGCACGTTCAGATTGTGGGTATATTGACATGTTCCTCTAAATGATGAATCCGTCACCGTAATTTTTGTGCCAGAGCCCTGACTTACAGCAAATATCGCAGTTGGCGTGTCAATTCCGCCGCTCACAACATTTCCAACAATTTCGACTTGGGATATGTTTATATTATTATATCCTGAATCCATAACAAGCACGGCCACAGGCTGAGGGTCGCTTGAACCGCTCGTTGGCGTATTGTTGTTTGTCAGAGAACAAGTGATATACATATTTTTGAAGTTTGAGCTTATAAAAGTAGTCCCCGCAAATGAAATGGATTGGGTGTTATCACAAGATAAGTTCCAATTTAAAATATTTAAGTTTTGTATTGTCCCCCATATTTGGTCAATAAAATGTGCTGCATTGAAGTTTTGTATGATATGCCCCTGCCCATCAAATGTGCCACGGAACTCTTTGATAGGTGTCCAAGTCTTGCCTGTGAAATCTATGTCCTTGTCAAGGAAAAATTTATCCGACGTGGAAAATGTCCCGCCCGCATTTGTGAAATCTGACATCGCTTGAAGCCCTGTGAAGTCGGTGATGTGATAACCATCTGTCTTTTTTGTTATGCCGGGATATTTGCTGAGATTGCTGTCAAAAGGCACAGCTGGATGTGGGTCATAGTTTACAGTGACCACTGGGCGTATTCCTGGAACAAGAGATGATGGGCTATAACTGTCAGAATCCCACACACCCTGAAAATTGATGGTTGCAAAGCCACCATGAGTCCAATATGGAGCGGTAAGCTGGCCAAAAAAATTACAATATGCACCATTTCCAATAGCAAAATCAGAAACTATTCCCAGCGGCCCATAAAAATCGGAACCACTCGTATACTGAATACTTAAAAAATAATCCGATTTAGACCCCATATCAAAGTATTCACTATCGAAGTCATCTAAACAACTCGCATTGCAAGATACATGTGTCTCCAAAGTATCCTGCAAAGAATATATAAACATATCTAAAAACATATTGACATATTCATTATAACCTTCTTCGAAAGGAAGCCCTCCCATCAAAATTGTGTTTGAGATAAGTTTGATGGTTGTTAATGAAGTGCAATTGTCTGGATTTGTGCCATCAATCACCCAAAATATGGCTGGCTCAACTTTAAACCACTTTATATCTCCATCTGCTCCCTGGAATTCAAGTGCCCCACTCCCAGCATAAGCATGAGCAGCCCCATCGCTTTTGTTCAATTTTTGTGCTCCACGAACATAAAAATCTCCATTGTATTCGTATTCCCACCAGAGATAACTATCATCAAAGCCATTCAAAATATAATCGCTTCCGGGATATCCCATACCGGTTTCAATCATCTGTCCTGCCTGATATTCTGCCTCAAGTATGTCATTCATAGCATTTCCAACATAGGTCTGCGGATACCTGCCAAGATAAGTATAGTGATATGTGACATTGTTAATCGTTTCCTTATACCAAGTCATGTTTGGTGGAAAGGTAGGCCAGCCGGCTGCGGTTATTGTGGATGGAGATGAAGGCGTTGCAAAAAGATTTGAAATGTTTGGAAAACAAAATAATGACAATATAAAAGCCAAGGCTAATGAAAAAATATTTTTCAAAAGGCTTGGCTTATTTTGAAAATGTGGATAACTTTTAGTTAGGCAGTAAGGTTGCCCCCCCCCCGGTGGGTAACAAAATGTTGCATTATTCCCTCGCTTCAAATATCAAAATGTGGATATCTTTACATTATTATAAACAAATTAAGTCAAAAAACAAAATAAATTGGAGGAAAATTCTATTTTTCTTGCAAAATTGCTAAAATATTATTTTTCACGGTAGATGACGGCAACTGTTCCATCATCTTTGTTAAGCAAAAAGCAACCTGCTTTTATTGTTTTCATATTCTCTCCAGAACAATATTAACATAAATGGGCTAAAAATCAAAATAACAGGGTTGTTTTGCAAGACTTTTTCTGTTTTTTATGCTAAAATAGAGTGAAATATGGAGGAAATATGAAAAAATCTGCAAAATTATCTATTGTTGCGGGTGCTCTTGCGCTTTGCACTTGTTTTGGAGTGGTGGCGCTTTCTGGCTGCAACAAAGGCTCTTCCTTTGACCCATGGGCAAACATGACCGCAACAACTTATCATGACTTTTCAACTCACACAAACAGTTATGAATTAGGTCTTAACGCGAAGTTAGGCGGAATTAAAGCACAAAAGGCCATTGAAACCGACTCTTCACAATTCAATTACACTTTGCATTACAAAATCACGGATAATAAGGAATATGCCTATTATGAATTTAATGGAACAGAGGATGTTCCTGACGGCTCAACAAAAACTCTCAATGCAAAGATTTGGCTGATTGACAACATCATGTATGTTGACAATGGCGAAATGAAATACTCCGCCCCTTATCAAAAGGGACTTGAAGATATCCCAACTGATAACACTTCCCCTGAATATGTAATTTTCAACAAAAGCCTTGATTCTGCAATTTCAGACCTTTCCAAAATTGATAGTCTGGCCAAACCTGCTGAACTCAACAACAGAATTCGCTCACATCTTGAATATTCTGTCATTTACAAAACCACAACTGATGAGGCAAATTATTACAAGATTGATTATAACCATGCCGAAACTTTGGGAGCAAGTTTGAAAACAACCAATTTTGTCTATCGCTTTGGCTTTTACAAACAAAGCCTTTCGTTCTTTGGAGATTTGACCATAATAACAGAAGATGGAGTGACAACAAAAACAGATACAACTTATGAAGCCTTGACTGCAGCAATAACCCTGCCAGGTCAACAAAAAGATTGGCCATCAATAATATAAAACAAAAAGCAGCCTTTAGGCTGTTTTTGTGTCGTTCTTTTCTTGCTGCGCTGCGGACTTGTATTGGCAACCGAGGTCCAACATCCCTTTTGAAAGAATTGGTGAAATGATAAGCCAAATTGCCGCAAGCATGATGATAACATAGATTGCAATTGCCCAACCACTGCGGAAGCCCGCGCATATCCAGCCAACAAGATTGAAATTGAAAATTCCAACAAGCCCCCAATTTAACGCACCGAGCAGTGTCAAAATGTAAGCAATGTAGTTGGCAATGATTATCCATTTTCTTCCTGACATAATTCCCTCCTTGAGAGTATTGTGTGCAAAAAAGAAAAAATATAACAAAAAAACGGCTTTGAGCCGTCTTTTTTTTACAAATTTCCAACTGTTCTTGGGAACAAGAGCGCATCACGGATATTTGAAACGCCGGTAACATACATAAGCATCCTTTCAAAACCAAGGCCAAAACCGCTGTGTGGTACTGAGCCAAATTTTCTTGTGTCCAGATATTGTGAATAAGCCTCAAGTGGCATGTTGCGTTTTTTCATTGCTTTGACAAGTTTGTCATAGTCCGCCTCTCTTTCGCTGCAGCCAATGATTTCCCCTATGCCTGGAACAAGCAAGTCGGTGGCGGCAACAGTTTTGCCATCCTTGTTTTGTTTCATATAAAAGGCTTTGATGTCGGCAGGATAGTTGACAACGAAAATTGGCTTTTTAAAATATTCGTCAGTCAAATATTTTTCATGCTCGGTTTGAAGATCGCAACCCCACTCGACTTTGTATTTAAATTCCTTCCCAGACTTTTTCAAAATTTCAATAGCGTCAGTGTAATCCACTTTTCCAAAGTCACTTGCAAGCATTTTTTCAAGTTTTTCAATGAGTCCTTTCTCCACCCATTGGTCAAAATATTTCATCTCTTCTGGGCAGGCAGCAAGCACACTTCTTGTGATGGACTTAATGAAGTCCTCTGCAATTTCAATGATGTCATCAATCTCAGCGAAGGCTACTTCCGGTTCAATCTGCCAAAACTCTGCTGCATGACGCGTTGTGTTGGAGTGCTCAGCACGGAAAGTTGGCCCAAAAGTGTAAATTTTTCCAAGTCCCATTGCCGCCATTTCGCCTTCAAGTTGAGCGGAAACCGTCAACCCTGCCTTCTTGCCGAAGAAGTCGTCCTTAAAATATTCTTCCTCCGTTTTGTAACTTGCGTTCCATGGCTGTGTGGTCAAGCGGAACATTTCACCTGCACCTTCACAGTCGCTGCCGGTGATGATTGGGGCATGAACATATTTGTAGCCATTTTTATGGAAATATTCGTGAATTGCATAAGAAAGTTGGTCGCGAACAGCAAAAACCGCCTCAAAATACTTTGTTCGTGGCCTAAGATGTGGAATTGTCCTCAAAAATTCAAGCGTGTGATGTTTCTTTTGAAGTGGATAGTCGCTTGGGCAGTCACCCAAAATTTCATATTTCTTAAGTCTAAAGTCAACAACATTGTTGCCCTCAGATTTTACAACATCACCCACCATTTTAACTGATGCGCCGACTTTGAAGTAACCAATTTTGTTATCATCAAAAAGGCTTTTGTCAAGCACAACTTGAAGGTTATTTAAACTTGTTCCGTCATTAAGTTCAACAAAGCCAACAGTCTTTGAATTTCGCGAAGTCCTCACCCAGCCGCAAACTGTGGCCTCTTTGCCCAAAAATTTTTCAGGTTGTCTTAAAATGACTGCAATATCTGTGTGTTTCATCTTTCCTCCAAATATATTTTGAATATATCACAATTAAATTTTTTTTCCAAACAAATAAAAAGAAAAAAGCAGCATTTTAAAGCCGCTTTAATGTTTTAGCCCATCCATATCAAAAATTTCATTTGGGGTTGTGTCACAAATTTCACAAAAATCAAGAATTTGCCTGTAACTAAACTCCTCTTTGCCGCGTTCAAATTTTCTGTATTCACTTTTTGTCATGTGCAAACTTCCTGCCAATTTTTCAACAGTCTTGCCGCTTACTGAACGCAGGTTTTGTAAGTTTTTGCCAATATGCCTTTTGATGTTTTTCATATCTCCTCTGTCACAGGAAGTCATTTTAGCATATCCGCATTGTTTTGTCAAATTTAAGATTTTCGGTCATCCTCCTGAAATTCTTTAAACCCTCTTTCAAACTCCAGGCGGCTCTCTTCGTCAAGTTGGAAGAGTAGCCCAAAAAGTTGGCCAACATGCACTTTTTCTTCCTTCACAATGTCCGAAATTGTTGACTTTGCGGACATATCATCAGTTTCCATTAGATGCTTTTCATATTGGATAATGGCCTCAAGTTCGCCTATGATGTCCTCTCTGCAGTTTTGAATTGTCAAAAACCTGTTGGACTGATTTGTCATGTCATATATGTTGAATAATCTTCGCATTTTCCCTCCTTTATGGCGAAAGTTTTGTGATTACAATGCTGACAAGTTCGCTCGCAAAATAGGAGTTTGTGATTGTTTTTGTGATGTCTATGCCGCTTATGTATATGGAACTTTGATTTAAGTTGACAAGTTCATATTCTATGTTCGCATCCTCGACCACAAAAACACCTTGGCCGAACATTGTGCGCGGAACAGTGGCATTACTATACGAATTCGCCGCAGCGAAAATTTGCTCAGAGCCGACAGGCCGAAAACCTATTGCCACAAAATCAGTCTTTTGGCTGAAAGGCACAGACGGAGTGACATAGGCGTTTGCAGAAAAGAAGATGTTATAAACCCCCGTGTCCGCAAATTTGATGGTGTTTTGGTCACTGTCAATTGAGATGAACTCACCGTAATTGGTCTCAAGTCTCATAAGTGGCAGTCTGCCGCCACTTTGAATTTCTTTGCCATTTTCCGGAAAGCCAAGCGGGTCATTGTTGTAAGACGCAATAAAGGCAGATTTGATTTCATAAGGGCCCGTTGCACCTCGTGGCCCGCGTGGACCTTCTGGACCAGCCGGACCAACCGGACCTGGAAGGCCGTCTAGCCCTGCGGGGCCGACATCTCCTCTGTCGCCTTTCTCTCCGGAATCACCCTTTTCTCCTTTCTCTCCGGGGTCACCCTTGTCACCTTTGTCACCTTTCGGACCTTGCGGGCCTGTAGGACCGGGCGGACCCGGAATTAAAGTTTCCTCAGTGGGTGTCACAACAGGCGTGGGCGGGGGCAGATTTGGAGTTGGGTCAAGCGGTGCAGGCGGAGTGAAAGGTTTTGGAAAAATTCCCTGTGCAGAGGATGATGATTTCTGCTCAAATCTAAGCGCTGAAAAATTGACAAAAGGTATGGCGCAGCCGCCACAAATTCTGCAAAATTTTGGCTTGCAATCACAAAACATATTGTATCTCCTAGATGATACAATATATTTATTTAAAATTTACAAAAAATGTTAAAACTTAAATCCCACCGGTAAGTTTTTGAATTGTTCTTTCAAACATAACTGTTGTGAAATCATAGTCTTTGAAAAGATAAGATTGTGCATATCCCATCTCTGGGCAGAAATAATCAAAAACTATATAGTCATTGATGTCCCTTATAATGATTGCCGCATAACATCCTTCATACGACCAATGAAGCCAGTAAGGCCAATCATCGTATGGTATAAGGTTAAAATGGTTTTGAGGGTCCAACGAAGCATATTCAAGTGCCGCTGGATTGTCAATAAAGCCTTCTGTGTCCAGCCATGGAGTAGAACTTGTTGGACAACCTGCTAGCGCGAATTCAGTTTGCCAAAACTCACTTTTGTTAACCCTGTCAATGAATTTCAACACCTCATTATTTGCAGCATTTTGATATTTATATAATCCGGACAAGAAGTTTGGAATTTTTGCTTTATCCATATTTTCTATCAAAAGCCCATTGTCCCCCAAAGAGGAATAAAATTTTTCATCACCATTAAGTTCAAATGTTCTTTCAAAACTACGGCGTTCTTCTTCACTTGCAAATTCAATCACTTCCTGATAGCAATCTTCAAGTTTGTCATTATCTAGCATTGTCAAAACAATAAATTTGTCATCTTTTTCAATAATTGCGTTTTCATAGTCAATTTTGGAAAGAATCAACTTTGCATCAATTAGTTTTTGAACAGCGTCAACAGGCTTAAAGTTTTTGTAAAAAGCGGTGTATTCAAAATCGCTTTCGACTTTTTTAATAAAATATTTATATGACCATTGAATATAAAATTTGATTTTGCCATTTGATGTTGGCTCTATTTTATCATTGTTAAAATAATACCATTTGCCATTAACATTAAGTTCATAATGATAATCATAACGAGTGTAATAAAATTTCTCTAATTTATCTTTGTAAGTTTCATAATCAAAGTTAAAATAATCTTCGTCATATAAATTGTTTGGGTCTGGGGCATATCTGCTTATTTCATAAAACATATATTTGTCGGTTCCAGCAAGTTTTATGCCTGGCAAAAGGGTTTCATTGGTGCCTCCACCAACAAAATACACGCCGCCATTTTGAGATTTTAAATCAGCAAAATAGTTTGGCCTTTTGTTATAGTATTTGAGATAATCTTCATAAGACATTTCATTTGAAAATGTTTGAGTTAAAGTGATATAAGTCCCTTCCGCATAATATGGATAAACATTTTTCATAGATTCTGTTGAAATATTGTATTTTGCCTCACAATTTTCATTTTCAATTTTAATAAGAGGATTTGTGAAGTGATAATCTTTGCAAGCCTCATTGAAAGCCTTTAAATATTCATTATAATCTTCATATTCGCCGTTAGTGTCAAACGACCACTCTTCACCCTCTTCGCGCTCAGTGATTTCTTTCAATACTGGGGAAATTTGAAGATAGGTGCCGTGACGGTAAATGGCAATATACCAGCAGTTTTGGAACAATTTGAGTTTGTATACTTTTGCGTTGCCTGGGATAAACGGCACAGATTTTTCTGCAACTGATTTTAATTCCTCGCACTCATCAAAAGTCGTTTCAAAAAAGCCGGCTTTTTCGAGTTGCTCCTCATAAAACTCCTGCATCTTGTTGGTGTAAGATGGCACATAAATCTGTGTCCAGCCGTCAACATCACTTACTTCATAATATTCGCTGTAAATTGATGGAATATATTGGTAAACTGGCGTTTGGGCATAGTTTAAGTGTGTCCAGCCCGGCCATGTTTCAACAACTTCGCCAAGTTGTTTGTTTATTTCGTCTTTATTAAGACCGCCTTTGAAAAGGAGTGGCAGAGTGAGATACATTTCACCCTCCATGACCGTGGAGTTGTTGCCGGCCTGAATATAAAACACTTTGACTTGAAAAGTCTTTTCTTTGTGAGTGAAATACGCCTCAAAAGTGTAAGAAAGCATGTTTTCACTTGAATTTGTTTGGATAAGCAAAGAAACATCATCACAAACTTCATTGTTGATATTCAAATTCGCGCCATAAGAGTCATAAAGATATGTCACATATTTGAGAAAGCCCGTGTAATCAATATGGCTGAATTTTAAGGTGATATAACCATTTTTTAAATCTAAATCTAAGCCAAAACCTTTTGTTGTGACGCCTGATTTGGCTTTTTCTGGAAGGCCATAATTCTGCTCGCTGATGAGTGAAAAGTCATAGGCCTCACTTTCAAGACCTTGAGTGGATAAATTTGGAAGCGCCTCGCTTTCAATTCCTCTTTTCCAACCATTTTCATCTGCAACTGAAAACTTTTCATCGCACGTCACATATTCAACTTCAAGCGGTGGCTGACTCTTTTTGCAGCCAAAACTCAAACACATGACGCCGCCAAACAATGCCAGCATGAAAGATGTCGCAATCAAAACATGTTTTTTCATATTACCCTCTTTTGTAAAAAGCATATATTTATTAACTTAATTTGTCAACCATAAATTTCATTTCCTGCGTTTGAAGGTTTTGAGAAGATAATTTTCAATGTTTTTTTGATATTTTGTGACAAGCCACATGAGGATGACAACCGCCACAAAAATTATTCCCCACACGGCAAGACCCCAGCCTGAATATGGAATAATCTCGCCGCTGCCAAGATAACTTGTCAGAAATATGCCAATTGGCCGCGTTATCAAATTGGTCAGCACAAAAAACGCCCAACTCATATCCGTTACCCCTGCGACAAGACAAAGTGCATCATCTGGAAAAATTGGAAGAAGCATCATAATGAAAAAAGTGTATTTGGCGCGGCTTAAAAATCTCACCCATTTTTCGCAACTCTCCTTTCCAACAATAAAAGTAACAAGTCGCCTGCCAAATTGTCTGCCAAGCAAAAATGCGAAAAGGCTGCCAAGAAGTATGCCCGAAAAACTCAAAAGTCCGCCTTGAAGTGGGCCATAAACAATTGAGCCAGCAATAGTTAAAATTGTTGATGGGATGGGGACGAAAGTGACCTGCAAAAATTGAAGTGTGACAAAGGTTAGCCTGCCATAAAAACCCAAATCTAAAATGAAATTTTTGAGTTTTTCAACCGAGTTAAGTTTTTCCCACAATCCTGTCCACAAAAGAACAAAATAAATGAGAAGTAAAAAAAGGGAAATCACCGCCAAAGTGATGAAGAGCCTGAAAAACTTTTTCCAAAATCCAAACGCATTTGTTTGCATGCGTTATTATAAGTTTTTTTGAAAGATATTATTATAAACAATTCTCAATATAGGTCAAAATTTGCTCTTTGCCCTGGGAAGTTTGGCTGCTGTGCATGACAATTGCCTCCTGCCTAACTTTGAGCCTGTCTGCAATTTGTTTTTTTGACAAACGCTGTTTTTGTTGTGACAATTTGTCACATTTTGTTGCAATAATCATAAAGTTTCTGCCCGTTTGCACCAGAAAATCTCGCATGATAAGGTCATCTTCTGTTGGCACAATGCGGCAGTCGACCAGCATGAAAACAGTTTTGAGTTGTTCGCTATGCAAAAGATATTGCTCAATCAATTCTGCCCACATCTTTTCACTTTTTTTGCCCGCTTTGTGATAGCCATAGCCCGGCAAGTCAACAAACCTCAATTGCCCGCCGTTGACTTCAAAATAATTTATCATCTTTGTCAGCCCCGGCGTTGATGACGCTTTTGCAAGACCCTTTATTCCAACAAGATTGTTGATTATGCTGGACTTTCCAACATTACTTCTGCCGACAAAGGCAAATTCACTCACCTCGTCCGTGAGCAGTTTTTCTTTTTGAGTGACTGATGTCAAATATTTTGCTGATATGATTTTCATATTTTTATTTTAGCAGTTTTTTAATTTGTTTGCAAGCAAAAAAATTCGACAATTTTGACATGTCAATTTGGTTTGTTAATTTTTTTAAAAAGTTTAAACTGATAAAGTCGTATTAAAAAAAGGAGTTTATATGCACCCCTCAATCATTTTTAAACAATTGTTTGATAAAATTTCTGCCATGCTTTTAAAATTGGGCTTTTTAAAAAATTCAAAAGGTTTTTCCTATCTTTGCCACACGATTTACTTTGGCGTGGTGGAAGAAGGCCAAAGATATGACATCAATAGCAAACTATTCCCAAAAGTTGCAAATTTGTTCGACACAAAACTTTTGAACATTGAACGCAACTCACGCCATGCTTTGAACGAAGCCTATCTTAATGGCGGTTTTAAGCAAATAAACGAAGTTCTAAACATGGAATATCTGCTTCCCTACGAAAAGCCAACTCTGACAAATTTTATTTCAACATTGATTGAGAAACATGTTATGACAATGGGTGATATGGCCTGTGTTTAACTATTCCTATTCTTTTGTTTGACAAAAGAATTTTATTTTGCTATGTTTAAAAAAGGAGGGAAAATATGTCTGAAAAAAACGAAGAAACTAAAACCAATCAACCTCAAAATGAAAACATTGTTATTCCTGAAGTTGTGAAAGATGAGCCAAAACCTCAGCCAAGCGCTACGCCTGTAAAAAACCCAAAAGGCGCAATGATTGCGGCAATAATTTGCGGCTCACTTGCAATTGTGTTTGCAATTCTTTCATTTGTTGTGATTTCGCCTTTTATAAAAATCTTCGCAAGCACATCAAATGAAGGTGAACTTTTCCTTGGAATTTTGATGTTCTTCTTGTATATGGTGACTTTGGGACTTGTTTCATGGCTGCCTGCACTTGCGCTTTCAATTGCTGCGCTATGCTGCTCTGTAAAATGCTGGTCGGCAACAAAAAAAGGAACAAAGGCTGTGGGAATAATCTTCTTCATCTTATCACTTCTTGTTCTTCTGGTTTGCGTTGGCGTGCTTGTGATATTCATGATACCTGGAACTGTAACACTTTTCACGCTTTAAAAAAATATTTAAAAAACTCGGTTTTAAACCGAGTTTTTTTATTTCTTTTTGACCACTGAAAATGCCTTTAAAAAGACTTTGAAGAAATAATACAAAAGTTTCATAAATGCAAGTATGGTGTCCGCAATATATGATGCAATGTAAGTTTTGAAAAGTGAGCGAACGGACTCCATATCCTGCTCATTAAAGAAATTGCCATTTTCAAGCATATATAACGCTTGGCTATTTGCTCGTTTTTCAACTTTGACATTTAAAAATGCAAATATTGTGGCAAGCAAATAGAACACAAAACCAATTATGCAGCCAACAAGTGATGCAACACCAGACATGTTGAAAATGAAAGCATCAATTATGACGCCAATCACCGCAATAGGAACAAAAAGTAATGGTCCAAAAACGGCAAGTTGCCCAAGCGTTGCTTTGGCTTTGAACTGAGCACCGCCTTCCTTGTGTTGAAGTGCAAGCCCCACTTTTTGCAAAGCAATGCCAACTGCAGTGATGCTGTTTGAGTCAACAAGATTTTTTCGAAGATAAATTGTCTTTTTGCGGAAGGAATAATGATTCCCGTAAAAGAAGGCTCTGAAAAAGCCGGCTTTTTCAATTTTCACATCTTCAAGTCCGTTGCTATCCAAAAACGCTCTTGCCAGTTGTGACGCAGTCATGCCAGAACTTGATTGCGTGTTTTTATACTTTTGATATTTAAAAAATAAAATCCACTTTGTTATTGTTGCCGCCAAAGTTGCCGCAAGCATAATTGCACCAATGACAATTCCAACCACAACGAGCGCAAACAACAATGAAGGCAAGCCCAGTAAATCTTTCATACCTTTCTCCTTTATAAAAATATGATAACATATACGAAAAATTATGTCAAAAAAAATGACAAATTTCGTTTAATGTGCTATTATACCTGTATGGAGGTCAGATTTAATGAAAAAGTTTTTTAAAGATTTTAAAGCATTTATCAGCCGCGGAAACATCTTAGACATGGCAGTCGGCGTAATTATTGGCGGTGCTTTCAGTGCCATTGTGACCGCTTTCACAAACAAAATAATCATGCCTATTGTCAACCTTGTGCTTTCGCTTATTGGCGGCGGAAATGGATTGGAGTCCGCTTACACCTTTTTGAAATATGTGCCAAAAGTTGACGAAAGCGGTGCAATTATTGAAGGTGTTGCCGACCTTGAAAAGAGTATATTTATTGACTGGGGCGCTTTCATTGTTGCAATTCTCAACTTCCTCATCATTGCAATGACACTGTTCATCATTTTGAAAGTTGCCATGAACGCTCGTGGTATGCTGCAAAAAACAATGGGTGCGCAGCCAACTCGTGCAGAGAGAAAGGAACTCAAAGCCCAGGGTGTTGACATGAAAAATCATAAAGAAGTGCTTGAGGCAACAAAAGCACTCCGTGCAAGCAAAGTTCCACCTCCTCCACCACCAAAGCCAACCACCGAGGAACTTTTGACGCAGATTTTGGCAGAACTTAAAACCTCAAATGAGGCAAAGCAGCCGGCAGAAGAAAAGCCAAAGACAAAAACAAAAAAGAACGCGTAAAGCGCTCTTTTTTTTAAAAGAAAATTCTGTTTGAACAACCCGTGCAAGTGTTGGAGCAACCTCCAAATATTCCTCCGCCATTTCCACTTGAAAGGGCAAGCAGCAAAAGCAAAAGAAAGTTGGTGTTTGTGTTAAGGTTTGTGTCCGTTGCATTTGCCAAGGTTGAAAGAATAAGCACAAGCAAAATGTCCTGAGAATTCATATAAACCTCCTTTTCAACAAAAAGTCATATTTTTCCGCAAAATAGGGCAATTTCCTCTTTTGCTTTTTCTTTTGTTTTTGCTTTAATAAGTTTGATACGATAGTGTATATATGTTTTTTAACTGACATTTGTCACAAAAAGAGGTGGATATGGCAGAATATTTGTTGCTTTCTGAAAGGCGAAAAAATGAAATTATTGGCTTTATGCCACAAGACAGAGATATTGAAAGGTTGGCAGGTTACTTTCAAAATTTTTCTGACTTTACGCGGCTTAAAATCATCTCCTGCCTGTCAATTTGTGATATGTGTGTCGGCGACCTATCAAATTTTTTGAATATAAATCAAACCACTGTTTCGCATCAACTTAAAATCCTCAAAGACCAGGGGCTTGTGTCCTACCGGCGTGACGGAAAAATTTTGCTTTACACTTTGGCTGAAAAATCAGTGTCAGATGTTATGATGTATGCGGTTGAATATCTTTGATAAAGGTTGACTTTTTTTGCCAGTGATGATAAACTTTTTTTCATGAATAAAACCGCTATCTCTCCCCTCGTTTTGCCTTTTGGCTGGAGAGAACTTAATGAAAAGTATGAATTAAAAAATGACCAAGGTCTTGACTTTGTTGCCAATGTTTTATCAAGCAGCGGCAATGTGATTTCGGTGTTTAAAGCAAAGAAAGGGCTGAAAATTAAAACCTTTGAGATGATGATAGAGGACTATGGTCAAGTCACCACTTCGCTCAAACTTAAAAAGAAGTTTAATATCAAAATTGGAGAAGACCTTTATCCTATATATATAATAGCAGGGCAAAACGACATTTTAATGGCACAGATGTTTATTGAAAAGGACGGGCTTTTCAGCCTTGTCTGCACGCTCAATGAAGGCGGAAAAAATTTTGAGGAATATTCCAAAAAAAGCCCTGTTTTAAACGACCTTGTCAGCCTGATAAGGAGGAATAGATGAAAAAACTTCTGCTCCATAGTTGCTGCGGGCCGTGTTCAACACATGTGATAAATTGTTTGAAAGATGATTATGACCTGACAATTTTTTACTTTAATCCTGCAATTTTTCCGCAAGAAGAATATCAAAAACGTTTGCTTGAACAAAAGCGTTATGCTAAAATAGTCAATGTCAAAGTGATTGACGGAACTTGGGACGAAGAAGAATATTTGCGCCTAGTCAAAGGACACGAACTTGACAAAGAAGGCGGCGAAAGGTGTGCAATTTGCTTTGAGCAGCGACTTAAGAAAACCGCACAAGTTGCAAAACAAATGGGCTTTGACTTGTTTGCCACCACCTTGACGGTCAGTCCTCACAAAAATTCTTTGGTCATAAACTCCATTGGCGAAAGAATTGCAAAAGAGGAAGGCATCCCCTTTTTAAACGAAAACTTTAAAAAGAAGGACGGCTATCTCGACAGCATACGCCTGTCAAAACAATATGGCCTTTACAGGCAAAACTACTGCGGCTGCAGATTTTCAATAAGGAAGGATAATGTTTAAGTTCAAAAAAAACAAAACAACAAAAGCACAAAGCGAATATGTGGACAGACAAGTAAAAAAACTGCCCAGAGTTGTTTTTATCATCTTTCTCGTTTACTTCCTTCTTTTTGCAATTTACATTGGCTGGTATGCTTACTTTAAGTCCACTTACTCCATTTCAAAAGTGGAAGGCATAAGCATGAAAAACACCTTAAACCAAAATTGCACTTACGCAAGTCAATCAGATGATTTGGTTTATGTAAACCCCACAAAGCCGGTTGAAAGATTTGATATCATCATTGTCAATTATAAATCTCTTGTTGATGGCAAAGTGCAAGAAAATCACCTCATCAAGCGTGCAATTGCCTTTGGCGGAGAATACATCACCATAAGAAAAAGCGAAGAGGATGGATATTATCACATTTTCTTTTATGACGAAGAAAAAGAGCAAGCACAAATGTTAAATGAAGATTATGTGCGCAGTTATGCCGACTGGACAAGCCGAATTTCCTATGCTGGAAGTTTGTCAGAGCAATATGAAGGCAAATTTTATGAATATTATCTAAGCGGAGCAAACAGCACCAACAACCAAAGAAACTTTACTGTTGAAACTTTTGACGGAATTTCCTATTTGAAAGTCCCTGATGATGAAATCTTCTTCCTCGGCGACAACCGTGATGACTCAATGGACGCAAGATTTATTGGCCCGTCAACTTTGCAAAGAATTGAAGGTGTGGCAGAGATAATTCTCACCGGAGCAAACAAACCGGGTGCAAATGTGCTTGGAATTAAAATCAAATCAATTTTCTCATATTATTGGAACAAATTGGCAAAATTCTTTGCAAGATAACCCAAAAAAAGCCTTTAAATAAGGCTTTTTTTGTTTAAAATTTCATAAAAATGGTTAAAATCGTTTTGTTAAAATGTTTTTTTATGCTATGCTACTTATAGCATAAGAAATGCAAAAAAAATAAAGGGAGATAATTTTATGAACAAATCTGAATTTATCAAAGCGTTCGCTGAAAAGGCAAATTTCACACAAAAAGATGCTGGAATTGCTTTTGAGGCAATGGTGGCAACAGTTGTTGAGGCTCTCAAGAAAGGTGAAAAAATCGCTATCGCTGGTTTTGGAACTTATGAAATCAAGAAAAAGCCTGCAAGGACTGGTATTAACCCAATGACAAAACAAAAGGTTAAAATCAAGGCATCAAATGTTCCTGCTTTCAAATTCGGTAACAGTTTTAAAGAAATCTTTAATTAAAAAAAGGCGAAAGCCTTTTTTTTATTGCCCCAAATCAATTTGCACATATCCTTGCGGGTAGTCACAAAGCGGACATGTTTGCCATGCCGCTTTTTTTGTTTCTGTGTGGCCACAATTTGAGCAGACAAATTGTTTTGCCTCTGAGGACTTATACAAACTCTTTTTCGCATACATCTGAGCAAGCGCAGAGAGTTTTTGGGCGTGCGTTTTTTCAACTTCTGCCACGAGCAAAAATGTTTTGGCTATGTCCGAAAAGCCCTCGTCCTTTGCCACTTTTGCAAACGCAGGATAAATGTTTGTCGACTCATACTCCTCCACTTCCGCCGCCGCTTTGAGCGAAGTGGCAAGTTCAGACTGCTTGAACGGATAGCCTGCCTCAATGTTGATGTTGCCATTTTTTGACTTGTCATTATCAATTATATACTGATAAAAAGTTTTGGCATGTGCCATTTCATTTTTGGCAAGTTGTTTCAAAATTGTTGAAATATAGTTAAGTTGATTTTGTTTTGCATCCTTTGCCATAAATTGATATCTCGCACCCGCCTGACACTCTGCCGCAAATGCACGAGCAAGATTTTCCTTTGTTTTGCTGTTTGAAAATTCCATATTTCCCCTCCACTTTATTTATGTCCACTCTTTCACCCTTTCAAACATTTGCATTTTTAAAGAAGTTTGTGTTACTATATTACTTAAGAAGGAGAAGTTATGGAAAAGACATCGTATCCTCAAAAAAAAATCCATTATGCAATGATTAGAAACAACGAAAATGAAATCATTTCAAAACTCGACAACGCACTTGGGTTTTACAGAATTTATTTTGAGAAGAAAATTAAGGGTCAAGAAACAATATATGACACCCCAAATCATCTTCTTTCAAGCGCAGGAATTGTGCTAAGCAAACAATATGAAGACGGCGTTTTTTCTTTTAAAGTCAGAAAACTTTCCTACTTGCCAACCGAATTCAGAAAACCAAGCGAAAAGTTTTATCTTTCCAAATGCAAAAGGAACGAAGCACCAAAAGACTATCCCCTTCAAATTGCAGATGCAATAAACAATGCTTTTTCAAATATTTTCACAATTGACCTTGTGGATGTTGTCAAACAAACAATTCCTATTTATGAAATTAAAATTGTCGGCAACCTTTACACTCTTGCAAGTGGCGGTGGCATGAAAGGACAACTTGTGTTTGAAAAGGCCACTTACAAAGATTTGGTGGTGGGCAAAAAAGTCAAATGCCGCGGGGCAACTGTGACTTTCCCTGGTGACCCTAGGTTTGAAAAAGATTACGCCGAAGTGGTTGATGCCATTGAGCACAGGTGCAAAGAACTTTTGATGTTCAAAGAAAGCCGCTTTGAGATTGCTCAAAGGTTGCTCAGACCAAAACCAGCACAGCCAAAAGCAGAAAGGCCATCAAAAAAGGTTAAAAAATCAAAAAAACAAAATTTAGAACAAAGTGAAAATGCTGAAACCTGATGATTTAATGCCTTTTGAAATAAAGAAGAAAAAATTGAAAATTGTTTTAAAAAAAATTTTTTTGTAATTTTTTGAAAAAATATGCAAAAACATTTGGTATAAAAAATTTTTTATGCTAAGATATGTTTGTAAATAAATATTCGGATAAAAAATATTTTTTTACAGATATTAAAAAGGGCAAGCAAAATGCCTTGCCGTGAAAAATGGAGGTTCTTATGAATTTTTCAATGTTAGGATTAGCCGGTTGGGATAGTTTTTCAGACACACCTTATAGTTGGCTTACAGATGTTTTTAATTATTTGTATCCTACTCTGTATGCAATCATGGCAGTTGCTGCAGCGGCTGGTGCAATTTATGCAGTATGGCTTGGCATTCAACTTGCAAAAGCGGAAGACCAATCAAAACGTGATGAAGCAAAGAAGCGTTTGATTTACACACTCGTTGCTGTTGCCGTTGTCATTTTGCTCATTGTGTTCTTTAACGAACTATTGCCTGGAATTTTGGATGCTGTTGGTATTGGTAAAGAAAAGAATCCAAATGATAACAGGCCTGGAGAAAGCGGGTTCATCTCCCCTGTTCTTACATTCGTAAAAACATTTATTAGATAATTAAAAAATAAAAGGAGCAAAAAATTGCTCCTTTTTTTATTTTTCTGCATTTAATCTTCGGAGAGAAAAAGGGCTAAATTTCTCTCCTTTATTTTTTAAGTTTGTTTTTCAAAAAATCAAGCAAAATTTTTGCTCTTTTTTGACTTGTGCTTTAATAATGATTTTTTGTCATTTTGTCGCTGCGTTTTAATAATGATTTTCTTTCATCCCCTTATGCAACTTTGTCACATCAAATTTTTGTTGCATTTTTTCCTTCAAAGTGATAAACTAGGAGAGCATTTTTGGAGACGTATCGAAGTGGTCGCACCGAGCTTGACTCGAAATCAAGTTGTCCGCTAATCCGGGCACGTGGGTTCGAATCCCACCGTCTCCGCCAAAACATGTAAGTTGAGAGAATTTCTCAAATGTGAGATATGCTTTGAGGGGATTCGAACGGGCGGATAAGCAAAGGCAACTGTGTTTGCGTTTGCCCGCCCCGGCGTGATAGCAAGCCCACGGCAGTGGGCGGTCGCGTCAGCGATGCGGAGCGAATCCCACCGCCCTGTTCGGGACCCCAAAAACTTATTCAAGTTTTTGGGGAAAGGAGCAGCCAAATGAGGCCGCAAGTGATTGCGAAAGCAATCCGTCAACCGAATGCAGGCTGCGACGCAATCCCACCATCTGCCAAGTTCGTAGACGTTGAAATCAGAACAATAAAGTGTGAAATTATTTTCCACACCAAAAATACAAAAGTTTATGCAGGAGATGTTATGTTAAAAGATGCGTTTGACTTTTATTATAAAGCAACCGAATTAAAAGACCTGTTAAGACAGGGTGCTATTCAATGGAACATTGATAAAAAAAGGCGTGAAAGTGTTGCAGAGCATACTTATGGCTGCATGCTTTTGGCCATCAGTTTGCAAGCAGAATTAAAAATTGATGTTGATATGGAAAAAACTTTAGAAATGCTGGCTATTCACGAACTTGAAGAACTTTTCATTGGAGATATAACTCCACTTAATAACACTGAAAAAGCGGATTTAACATCAAAAGCAAGAAAGCACATTTATGAACTCGTCAAAAATTTAAATTCTTGCGACAGGTTGATGAATTTAACGGATGAATTCAATGCACAACTTTCCTCAGATGCAAAATTTGCAAAGGCTGTGGACAAACTTGAGTGCGTTTTAGAATTTAAAAAGTATCAAGATTTGGGGCAAGTGTCATTGTCACATTTAAAACCTGAAATGTTGGAGAATAAAAAGTTAAAAACTTTTGTTGAAAGCGGAAAATATGATTTGGCGGACATCTTCTTTTTGTATCACCTGCCCGCTTATAAAGATTATGGCATTGATGAGGAATTTTGGTTTAAAAATTTAAAGCCTTTAAAAATAAACAAGAAAAATTTGGTGTAAAACTGACAAAATAGCAATAAAAATACGCTTTTAAAGACGAAAAATTAAAAAATTTAATCAATTTTTAATATTTTCGTTTTTTTGTAAGCAAGTTTTGACAAAATATGATATAATTTTCTCATGGAAAACATCCTGTTAAAAAACGCTGAACTTTTTTGCCCTCATCCTTGCGGAGTTAAGGATGTGCTTGTTTCAAAGGGACAAATTCAAAAAATTGGAACTGAATTGGATTATAACCCGCAGACCACCTATGTGCTTGACTGCTCGGGAGATATGGTTTGTCCAATGTTTGTTGATGGAAATGCCCTTATTGTTGGCAAACTTATTTATTCTGAAAAAGATTTTTTGGCGGGTGGAATTGGCACTGTTGTTGGCACTATGCGTTTCGGTTGTGCTGTGAAAAATCTTGAGGCTTATCTTGAAGCGGCGAACAAACTTAAACTCAATGGTCTTGATTGTTTCATATTGACAGACGGCATTGATTTTTACACCAACTCTTTGACTGGTGATATTAGCACAGATATTGCCACAATCAATGGAATTATAGGCGCAAAAACAGCGCTCAGCAGCAAAGGCGTTGTCAGACTGGGCAATCCAACTTTTTCTATGTTTCAAGAACTTGCGGTCAGATGCTACAGCGTTTCAAGATTGATTAGGCGGCCTGTTCAACTTATGGTTCATTTGGAAAGAGAACTTAAACCACACACCCACAATCTTGCTTGGATTGACAAGATTGTTGAGGACACCGGCGTGCCATATTCAACCTTTAAACTTTTGCACGCCGAAGAATATGCCGAAGATGTTTTGAAATACGCACAAAAAGGATGTTATGTTGACTTTACTGCTTTTGAGGACAAATATGACCCCCGCTATGACAATCTTGTGTCCGCCATGCAAACAAATGACATTGACCTTGACAGAATTTCAATTTCCTCAAACGCTTTTGACCTTGTTGAAAAACATGGAAATTTTGCAAAATATTGTGAGCCTAAAAACCTTCTTAACACTATCAAAATTCTTTGTCTTGAAAAAGGCTTAAAGTTTGCAGATGTTATTAAACTTGTCACATCAACTCCTTCACTTTTGATTGGCAAAGATATTGCGTCACTTGAAGAGGGCAAAAAGTGCAAGGCTTTGATTTTGGACAAGCAATTTAACATCAAAGGCATAATTGATTACAAAAATAACATATAGGAGTTGGTATGCAAGAAATTTTTATTGAAGCACGCGACAAATTTTTGCTTTCAACATTGATGTTCTCCCCTAAAAAGCCAAAAGCAGTTGTTCAAATTGTGCATGGCTCTTTGGAACATAAGGAAAGATATTGCGACTTTGCAAATTTTTTGTGCGAGCATGATTTCGCCGTTGTTATTGCAGATAACCGCGGACACGGCGCATCAATAAGTCCCTCCTATCCGCGTGGTTTCAGCGGCACGCTTGAGCAAAATATTATGGATATGGAAGTTGTGACAGAATTCATTAAAACCAACTTTCCTTCCCTGCCAATTTACATGTTTGGCCACTCTTTAGGCTCGGTTTTTGCAAGAGTTTTCCTGCAAAAGCATGACACGGAAATACAAAAGCTCGCTTTGAGCGGAACGGTCAATTACAACCCTTTTGCATGGGTGGGAATTTGTCTGGCAAAAATTATTTCACTTTTTAAAGGCAAGCACGGAACAAGCAAGTTGCTTAATAGTCTTGCCGCAATAAAAGAAGATAACAGTTGGCTAAGTTACAACCCTAAAAACCTTGAAAATTACAAAAACGACCCGCTAAACACACCTCTTTGGCAAAATGGCGGTGCGCTTACTGTTTTTGAAGCCGACAGACAACTTGGAAAATGCAAAAACTTTCAATGCAAAAATCCAGAACTTCCAATATTATCAGTAACAGGTCAAGATGACCCCGTTACAGGCGGAAAAAAGGGGTTAAGCAAAAGTTTAAGTCTATTAAACAAAATTGGATACAAAAACACTTCTTCCCTTGTGTATGAAAAAATGAAACACGAAATTTTAAATGAAGTTGATAATGCACGCGTTTATAATGACCTTAGGCTATTTTTTGAAAAATAAGTGCTGCAATTATTTTTTATTTTCCTTATTATTTGATATAATTATAGATATATGAAAAGACTTTTTCGTTTTTTTAAGGGCTATAAAAAAGAAATGGTTTTTGCTCCGTTTTTTAAGTTTTTTGAAACTTTGACGGACATTGTCATCCCTTTGATTGTTGCAAATATGATTGATATTGGCGTCAAAAGCAATGATGTCAAGTATATTGTCACCTACGGCATTGTTGTTGTCGTTTTGAATATTGTTGGAATTGCAAGTGCAATTTTGTGCCAGCGTTTTACCGCTGTTGCTGCAAACGGCGTGCAATATGAAATTAGAAATGGGCTTTACAGACACATCAACACCCTTTCACACGCCGAACTTGACAAATATGGCACAGCCACTTTAAACAACCGCATCACCCGTGATGTCGGCGTCATCAAAAGTGCACTTTCAACCTTTTTGCGCAGCGTGATGAGAACTCCTTTCCTTTTGATAGGCTCGCTTATCATGGCAATGATAATTGACTTAAAACTTTCTTTGGCGTTTGTTGTTGTGATGCCGCTTGTGACAGCAATTGTATTTATAATTTTTAAACTAACCGAGCCGCTATATCAAAAAACCCAGTCAAATCTTGACAAAGTTTCAGAGATAACTCGAGAAAATTTGCAAGGCTCAAGAGTTGTGAGGGCTTTCAATAAGCAAGACTACGAAGAAAAACGCTTTGAAGTTGCTTCTCTTAGGCTGCGAAAATCTTACACAAAAGTGACCAATCTTTCCTCCGCCCTGCACCCACTCACAAGCACCGTAATCAATTTTGCAATTATTGCTGTCATCTGGTTTGGTGGAGTGCAAGTTAATGTTGGTGGGCTTTCACAAGGCCAATTGATTGCTTTTGTCAATTATCTCACTCAAATTGGCTCTGCACTTGTGTCACTTGCCAACCTCATTATTCAATTCATTAAGGCGCACAACTGTGCTTGCAGAATAAATGAAATTTTTGACACAAAGCCTTCCATAATAGAAACCAATCATGAGCATATTGAACTTAAGCCTTCCAAACAGACACCAAAAATTGAATTTAAAAATGTGTCTTTTGCTTACAGCGAAAGTGCAAAGTATGCAATAAAAAACTTTTCCGTTAAAATTATGCCAGGCGAAACAATTGGAATTATTGGCGGAACAGGAAGTGGAAAAAGCAGCATTATCAATCTTATCCCAAGATTTTATGACACCAGCGAAGGAACTGTTTTTATTGATGGGGTGGATGTTAAAAATTTCAGTTTTCATGATTTAAGGTCAAAAATTGGCATTGTGCCACAAAAGGCGGTGCTTTTTAAAGGCACGCTCAAAGAAAACCTTCGTTGGAGAAAAAAGGATGCCACCATTGACGAACTTGTCAAAGCAGTCAAAATTTCGCAAAGCGAGGAATTTGTTAATGAACTTGATGGCAAATATGATTTCAAAGTTCAGGCCGGCGGCAAAAATTTCTCTGGCGGGCAGAGGCAAAGGCTTACCATTGCAAGAGCGCTTGTTGGCAACCCTGAAATTCTAATTTTAGATGACAGCGCAAGTGCCTTGGATTTTGCAACTGACGCGGCACTTCGAAAAGCAATAAAACAAGAGGTCAAAGCAACAATTATTCTTGTTTCACAGAGGGCAAACACCGTTAAAAACGCAGACAAAATCATTGTGCTTGAAAATGGCGACATTGTTGGCATAGGAAAGCATAATGAACTTTTGCAAACTTGCCCAGTTTATCAAGAGATTTACAACTCTCAGACAAAATAAGGAGAAAAAGTGGCTGAAAACAGAAAAAAAGGACTGACCAAAGAGGAGAAAGAGTTTAGGAAACTTCAAAAAGCAATTGCTTCACTTCCTAAGCCTTCTTTTAACAACCCTGAAAAAGTCCAACCAACCAAAGAGGTTAACCCTCCACAACCCCTCACTGCTTCGCTCTTGTCACAAACCGACAAGCAAGACATCAATGAAGAAAGAGCCGTCAAACCTGCCGACACTGGAGTCATCCTTGACAGCGGCGGCAAAAAGATTGAAAGAATTGTCGGTGGAAAACGCCCACAAAAAAGAAAAATTATTGCAAGAGTTTTGCATTACACAGGAAAAAATTGGTGGCTTCTTGCACTTTCAATTTTCTTTGGATTTGCCAACACAATCTTTGAAATTGCAAACCCTCTTATCATTGGTGGCGCCATCGACCAAATCATTGGTCAAGGCAATGTGCAATTTGAAGTTGTTGGGACTTATCTCATTGCGCTTAGCGTTTCGGTGACCGCTTTTGCAGTGTTGAAATGGCTGACAAACAAAACTGCAAATGACCTTTCATTTAAAATTGAACAAGCCATGCATGATGACATTTTCAATAAACTTAGCGTTGTTCCTCTCAAATTTATTGATGGGGCAAGCCATGGTGATTTGCAAAGCAGGATGATAAATGATGTTGACACAATCACTGACGGGTTCATTTTGGGGCTGACAACTTTCTTTGACGGAATTTCAACCATCGCACTGACAATCGTTTTCATGTTCCGCATCAATGTGCCAATAGCCGCCGCCATTGTCGGCATGACGCCACTGACAGTTTTGGCAGCAGCATACATTGCAAAAAAGACCAACAAACTTTTCAAACTTCAAGCCAAAGAACTTGGAGATTTGTCAGGCACTATTGTGGAAATGCTTGGCAATCAAAAGGTTGTTAAAGCCTTTGAGTATGAAGATGATTCCATTGAAAAATTTGACCAAAACAATTTGAGATTGAGGGCTGTCAACACAAAAACTTCCTTTTACTCCTCTATCAGCGGCCCACTTACAAGATTTATTAACGGAATATTGTATGCCACAGTGGCAATCATGGGTTGCTTGTTTGCACTTAAGGGTCACCTATCTGTCGGAAATATCTCCACCATGCTTTCTTACGCAAACAGATATTCAAGACCGTTCAATGACATCACTGATGTGTTTGCTGACTTGCAAGCAGCCTTCGCTTCGGCTGGAAGAGTGTTTGCAATTTTGGATATTCCAAATGAGGTCAGTGATGTGGGGCTGCCTCAGATTAAACGCTGCACAGGAAATGTTGTTTTAAAAAATGTTGAATTCTCTTACACTTCCACCAAAAAACTTATCACAAACTTAAACCTCACCGTGACAAAGGGTCAACGAGTTGCCATTGTCGGCCCAACAGGGTGTGGAAAAAGCACTTTAATCAACCTGCTAATGCGCTTTTATGATGTGGATAAAGGTCGCATTGATGTCTGCGGGCATAACATAAAGGAAGTGACGCGTGAAAGTTTGAGAAATCAATTTGGCATGGTGCTGCAAGAAACTTGGCTGTTTAGCGCAAGCATAAGGGATAATATTGCCTACGGAAAACCTGACGCCACAGACGAGGAAATCAAACTTGCCGCAAAACACGCCGGTGCAGACTTCTTTATTGAAACAATGCCAAATGGCTATGACACCATCATAAATGAAAATGGCGACAATCTTTCACAAGGGCAAAAACAACTTTTGTGTATTGCCCGCCTCATGCTTGTGAAACCTCCAATGCTGATTTTAGACGAAGCCACAAGCAATATTGACACAAGAACTGAACTTGCAATTCAGTCAGCCTTCAACAAGATGATGAAAGGCAAAACAAGTTTTGTTGTTGCTCACAGACTTTCAACCATCATATCTTCGGACATTATTCTTGTCATGAATAAGGGCGACATCATTGAACAAGGCACACACAAAGAACTTATGGCAAAGAAAGGTTTTTATTACAATCTTTACAATTCACAATTTAGCAGTTATTAGTGGCTAAAAGGTTCGTCTGGGAATAAATAACTAAGATGAACCTTTTTTTGTCCGCATTAAAATATGTTAAATCAACCATTTGGAAAGACGAACACTCCTTAGGTCAAATTTTTGATTTGGCAAAAAAGGCTTTTGATTGTGCAAAACAAGACTGCACTTATGGAAAAAGATTTTTTCGGCTGGCTGGTCAAAGCGGAAGTGGAAAAACCTCGCAACTTTACTATGCAACAAGCAAATATTGCTCACAAAAAAATATTAAGCCTCTGCACCTTGCAGTGCGAAATTTTTGCGAATACTATCCAGATTATCAGTCCATCCCCGTTAAACAACGCAGAGAAAAAACAAATGGATTCTGTTTGAAAATGCTTTTATTTGTTTTAAAGTTTGCACTTGAAAGCGGAATTGATATAATCTTGGAAATAGCACTTTTGGGCAAAAATTTTGAAAAATACATAATTTTTATGTTAAAAAAACAAAATTATCACTCCATTTTTCAAATTATGAGTGTAAACAAACTTATTTCTGATATTTTATTGTTTAAAAGAAAACTTAAATCTGGAAGGCAAACACTATCCTCCTCCGCCAATTATTTTTTTTGCGTTCAAAACAAAAGTTTCAAATATGTTTCAAAAAATTTTGACTGCCCCGCAATTGTTTGGTCGGCTTTCAATTTTGAGCCTGTTTATTTCGGTTCACTCAAAACTTGCCGCAAAGATTTTTTCAAAAATCAAAAACGAATTGAAAGCATGACAAAAAATGAAGATGAACTCAAAAATGAAAAATTCAATTTTCTTATATCTCAATTTCCGGATGGTGCGTTTTGATGTAAGAGATATATTTTTCGTCAACATATCTCCACATTTGGACAAGTTCAAAAACGCTGTCTTCAATCTCTCCAAAGAAAGATTTATACGCCCTTATCATTGTGCTTGCAAAGGCCTTTTCACTTCTTCCAATGAGCCTAGCAAAATCATTTAAAGGATGAGAAAGGCTGACAAAAGAAAAGTCTATGACGCCCGAAACATGCCCGTTTGAAATTAAAATATTGCCGGTGTTGAAGTCACCATGACTTAAGACCAGTTTTTCTTTTTCAAGGCGTTTGAGAGGAAGGTGTTTTTTAAGGTCATATTGCCCTGGAACTAAAGAAAGGTCATCCAAAAATTGTGAGCAAGTTGGGAGCGGGATTGTGGGTTTTAAGTTTTGAAGTTGCCCAAGAAATTTGCAAATGTCCTCCGCCACATCTTCAGTTTGAGAAGAAGAGAGTTTGCATAAGTTTAAGGGCTGGCCTTCCAACTTTTCGTGGCATGAAAAAGGCCTTAAATTATCAAAATGCAGTTTTAAATTTGGCAACGAAAAGTCAAACGCATTATGGGCAGCACTACTCACAAATTCGCACTCTTTGACAATTGTCTTTGAAAAAAAGTCGTTTCGCGGAAAGCGAAAAATTTTTGTTTGATGTGGCAACTTGACTTCAAACACAAAATTTGTCCAGCCTGTTGAAATCAAATCTATTTTCTTAACATTTTGCTCAAGTGAATTTATGATATAAAAAAAGTCATCAGAACTATCAAAATAATTTCTCATGACTTTTTATATGTTTTTAATCAAAAAGATGTTTATTATTTTGTGTAAGCATCTTTATAATCAGATGATGGGCCAAGAACTTCACAATCAAGAACAAAGTCAAATTCTCCATCTGCTTCTGGGATGTCAACCGCTTCAACATCAAAAACTGGAGCGCTCTTTCTGTCAAGGCTTGCCTGTCTGCGTGTTCTTCTTGCGTTAAGCCTGATTTCCTTAAGTTTTGCGGCTTCCATCTTTTCAATTTCTTCATCAGTTAAGTTTGTTGTGCTAAGTCTGTTCGCTGTGGTTTTGTCAACATATCCTGTTCTTCCATTATTTTTCTTTCCATACGCTGCTGATTTTGGTGGGATACCCCTTCTGATTTGGCGTGGTGTAAGTCTTCCTGTTGCTACTTCTTCTTCATAATTATTGTTCATGTTTATCTCCTTTCAATGTGATGGTTTATTGTAGCACATATTGTTCGACAAATCAAGACTAAAATGCAAATTTTTCAAAAAATTTTTATTCAACTGTCACTGATTTAGCGAGGTTTCGCGGCATGTCAGGATTTAGGCCTTTTATCATGCAAACTTTGTAACTTAAAAGTTGCAAAGGGATGGCGGCCATCACTCCTCTCAATAGTTTTGGGACTTTTGGAAGGGTCATGCACATTTCAAAATCTTTGAGTTCATACGCCTGCGGCAAAAGTGAAGAAATGACAAAAAGTTTCCCACCCCTGCTCTTTGCCTCCAAGGCACTGTTCATTGTTTTTTCATAAAGTTTTTCATCCGTTGCAACCACAATGATTGGCGTGCCTTCATCTACCAGCGCAAGCACGCCGTGTTTTAATTCCCCCGCTGGAAAAGAGTTGCAATTTATGTAAGATATCTCCTTCAGTTTAAGTGCTCCTTCAAGTGCTGTGATGTAATCAATCCCTTTGCCTATAAAGAAAACTTTGTCATGCTTTGCAATCTCTTCAGCAAACGGAGAAATGTTAATAAAAAATTTTTGAATTTGCTCTGACAACTTTCTCACATCTCGAAGTGCCTGATAAAAATGCTTTTCGCTTTTTAAGGCCATTGTTAAAAGATAAAGCACCACAACTTGTGAACAATACGCCTTTGTTGACGCAACACAAATTTCAGGCCCAGCACATGTTGAAAAATGCATGTCGCCCATCTGTGAAAGAGTGCTGTGTGGAACATTGGTGATGACAAGTGTTTTAGCCTTTTTTTTGGATATCTTTTCTAGCGCTGCAATAGTGTCCGCCGTTTCGCCACTTTGACTGACAAACACACAAAGTGAGTGTGAACCTATGATTTGCTTGCCATATCTAAACTCGCTTGCCTGCACGGCCTCTGCGTCAATATTTAAGATGCGTTTGAAAAATTCTGCGCCCATTAAACATGCATGATATGCTGTTCCGCAGCCAACAAGTTTAACGGATGAAAATTTAAGTTTCTTTAATGCCGTCAAATCAAGTTTTTCATAAACGTCACACACTCTGTCCAAAACATCTGGCGTTTCATAAATCTCTTTGAGCATGAAGTGTTCAAAATTGTTTAAATCTGCGCTCGAGTTAATATTTTGATATTTTTGAAGTGTTTTTTTGATTTTTTCGCCCTTAAAATTGAAAAATTCCAGTTTTCCTTTACTCATTTTGCAAATTTCGTCATCTTCAAATTTGTAATAGTCACCCTTTGGAAAACAAATTGGGTCGCTTGCAAACATGGACATTTTGCCATCACAAAAAGCATAAAGTGGGCTTTTGTGTTTTGCCGCATAAACGTGATTGTCCGATTTGTTAATTGCACAAAAAGCATAACTGCCCTTAAGTTGTTTGCATGTCCAAAGCACACTTCTTAAGTTATCTTCAAAATCATTGGCTGAAAGCAAAGATGAAATTACTTCGGTGTCAGTGTCCGTGAAAAAGCACTCTCCCTCACTTGTGCGTTCGTCAACAATTTCTTTGTAATTTTCAATTATGCCATTATGCACGACCGCCCAATTTTTGTCGCTGCTCAAAATTGGATGGGCATTTTTTTCACAAACCTGGCCATGCGTTGCCCAACGCGTGTGCCCAATTGCAATCTCCCCGTCATAGCCGTTTAGTTCTGTCTCCAACTTGGCAACACTTCCTTTGACCTTTATTGTCACAAGTTTTAAATCACTTTTAAAACACACACCCGCCGAATCATAGCCCCTGTATTGAATTTTTTTAAGACCACCAATTATGGTCTTTTTAACAGGCTGACTGTCAATGACGGCAACAATTCCACACATGCTTTCCTCCACTAAAGCATATTATGTAAATTTGGCTTCAATAGTGAATTTTGTTTTGTAAAAATAAATTGTTTTGTTATAATAATTTTATGAAACACTTAAAAATTAAATTTATTAAGTCCATAGGTGAAGTCAGAGAGTGCTTCTCTTTTTTCAAAAGAATTATGTTTGACATAAGCCAAGACAGCCTTGGAGTTTTCACATCTTTTCATGAAACCTATCAAATCATGCTTGACAATTTGAATAGAAAAGAAAAACTCCAGTTTGTCGCAGAACTTGATGACGAAATTGTCGGCTGCATAATTGGTGCAAAAGAGGACACTTCAACTTTGTTTTTGCCTGTTATTGCGGTTGACGGCAGACACAGAAAACTTGGCATTGCTAGGCAACTTTTGGACACACTGATAAAACCACTTAAAAAATCAAAATATAAAACAATCAAAGTCATCTCTTCGGAAGAGTTTGCAGGGTTCTTTTCCAAACTTAACTTCTCGCCATATTTGTATGTTGAACCACTTGAAGCAGTGACAACGGAGCAGATTAAAAGTCTTGGCGCAACTTTGCAGCAAGTTGAAGAAGGCTCAAATTATGTCAAGTTCGCTTTGCCAGAATTTAAGGAAGATTATGCCAAACCTTTCAAAAAAAGGCTTAGGCTTGTGAACACTTACTTGACTTTTGAAAAAAATATAGTTGAATAAAAGTTTGCCTTAAGCACACTCTATGTGTGAGGCAAATTATGGATATCAAAAAAACAATCAATTCAATGGATGAATATTCCATCCAAAAACAGACCAAAGGAAGATGGTTTGAACTTGTGCTTGCAAACACGCTTGCAATTGTTTTTGTTATGCTCGGCTTCAATTTTCCATTTTTGAGCTTGACTTTGGCGTTTATTGTCATGGCATATTTGCAAATTGGAGTGTATGGATTTGCTCTTAAAACATATCAGGCAAAAAACCCAAAATTTGAGGAGATATTTTTTCCGTTCAAACACTTTTTGAAAGTCATCACTTTGAAAATTGTTGTCATGGCAGGCATGGCAATTTGGGCGCTTGCACTCATTGTGCCGGGAATTATCTTTGGGCTAAACTACGCCTTTGCAGGCTTTGTGCTGTTTGAAAATCCTGAAATGGAGATAAAGCAAGTTTTAAGCATCTCAAAAAAACTGACTTATGGCAAAAGAATTGAAATTTTGCTTATGACCCTCTCGCTCATAACCCTCATCTGTGCTGCGGCATCACTTGGCGTGGGAATTCACTTTTTACTCATGCTTGCGTTCAAAGTTCCAGTTTGGCTGACAATCATGCTCATCTTAATCCCTGCCGCCCTTGTTGGCCTTCTCATCTGTCTTCCGCTTTTCGAGTTTTTCCTTGCTGGCTCTTATGAAAATTCAAAAGAATTGAACGAAAAATCACCTATTCCTTCAAAAAAATCAACTTCTTCTGCACGCAAGCCCAAAAAAGTTTTAAAATCATAGCGTTTTGTGATATAATCTCCTTAAAGAACGGGAGTAAAAAAATATGGAAAGAGAAAATTTTGTCACAAAAAGTGATGCTTTCAAAGGTTTCACGGAACTTAGAACTGTGATTAATGACTGCATAAATAATCCTGAGCAATATACAAAGTCATTTTTGGATATGTTCACCGAAGTTGGCACTCTGGCAATGTCTGGAAATTGCATAGCACAAGATGTGATGAGTTATTATTATAAAAATGGCGTTGAGGGACAACTGCCAGAAAACTATGACCATTACATGTGTTGGGCAATTCTTGCGGGGGCAAACGGAAATGAATTTGCCATTGAAAAACTGCAATTTTTCTTAAACTTTGCATTTGAAGAGATTGTTGAAAATGAGCAGTTGCCAGACATTTTGGACAGAAACGACATTGATGAAGAAAACTATGTTTTTATCCTTGGAAATTTGCTTTGCGAAGGCATTGTGGATGAACTTGGCATAAACGCAAAAGACCTTGTTGAAGCACAATTCAAAGAATCAAAATACACACCTGAAAAATTGAGAAAATATCGCAAAGCGCTGGACACTGCCCTTCCAAAAGTTGTAAATTACTTGCTGGCATAACAAAAACGGCTTTAAAGCCGTTTTTTTATTTTAGTGTCACGCTTATCACCTCGCCGACATCATAAAGGTCGCTGCTCATCCTCATCCTTTGAAAGCAAAGACTGACAAGTCTTTCATATTCTTCAGATTTTTGAGCGAGGAGAAACAATTTCATGACCAACCTATTTTCAAGGCTTATTGCATTGATGAAGGCTTTGGTCTTATTTGGACTCAGCCTAAAACCGCGATTTTGCTTGTAGGAGAACATTTTGCGCATGGTTTCAATCTGCTCTTCATTGAGGGCATAAAACTTGTCTGAGCCCATAAATGTGCCAAGGCTGCGGTAAGTTGAACGCAACTTGAACATCAAATCAAAAGTCTCATCAACAAGATTGCTTACTCCTTCTTCGTCCAAACGCACAAAAATAAAACCCTTTTCCTTTAACGCGTTTGAATATGCTTTGGCAAGTTGCTCATATTCATTTGGCGAAAGAAAAGCAAAATCTTCATATTCCATTTCACACCTCTGCCTTTGATATGATTCGGCACAAAAAAGTGTTAAAAAAAGCACCTTCAAAAAGGTGCTTAATTTTAATATTGCCTGTTTGCTATAATTTGATTTCGCTTTTCAATATCATAGAACACCTGCTCTTCATTGAGCGACCTGATGGTTTTTGACGCAGTCAGTGGTGGATATAAAACAATTTGTGGAGTCTTGTAATATGGTGTAAGTTCGCATTTTATAGGCCTATAGCGGAAGATTTTTACAATTGCAGTTCCTGTTGGCAGAGTTGAAAGTTCAAACGGGTCGACAAGCGGACGAACAGAACGCTGAACATTTGTTGACCTGCTTGTTGAAGATGAATCCTTGCCTTCGTTTTTTGTGACCTGTTCTTCTTCAGTTGTAAGTTGAATATCTCCGCAACTCTTTGAAAAAGCCTCTCTTGTTGCGGCATCCTCGGAGCCGAGGAAGATTTGGATGTTAAAGTTACCTTTTAATGTTTCCGCAACCTCTTTGCCATATTTTGTGTCAAGTTGTGTGAAGGACTGCACAACAATGTTGAACAAAATGTTTCTTGAACGCGCAACCGTAATCATTGTGCCAAAGTCTTGGATAACCGGTAAGTTACCGAATTCATCCATGATGAAGTAAACATGCCTAGGAAGTTGCATGCGAGGATACTTGTTTGCAATATCAACCAAAGTTCTGTAAAGTTGAGCAACGCAAATTGTGGCAAGTGGATGACGCTCTTTCTTGTGGTCAGGCACTTTGATGAAGAAGGCTGTCGGTTTGTCAATAAAATTATTAAAATCTATTTCAGTTCCGCTGGTCGCATAGCAGATACCCATGTCTTCCATGAGTTGTGAAACTTTACTTGCAAGCACACTCAAATATGACTTTGTGGTTGTAGGTGCCGAGTTGATGATTGGAGAAGTCATAAGTGGCACATTTGAGGTCTTGGCTCTGCCTGAGCAATATCTTCTTATGGAATTAAACGGGTTGTCTGGGTCAGGGTCACGCTTGTTGGAAATCTTGTAAAGGTTATAAAAGTTGAATTGGTCCTTGCGAAGTTTGTTGTCGCCAAGCCTTGGGTCAATGGAGTCCTCAAGCATGGCAAGCATGATGCCATATAAAAAGTCTTGTGCACCCTGCTCCCACATTGTGTCATTTGTGCCGGCTGAAACTGGACAAATTGACGCTGCAACGCCACGCAAATCAAAGGACGCCTCGTTGATAAGTTGCTGCCTCTTTGATGCGAGTTGTTTGTTCAAACTCTCTTCATCTGGAAATGCTATGTCCTCAAATTCATACCAAACATCACCATAAACAACGCCTTCCAAAGGCTCTTTGCCTGCCTGTTGTGGAGTGCAGCCAGAATATTTTTTTGCCTCTTTGTAAATGTTTATTGCCCTGTGATAGATGTTGAACGCCCTTTCCATAGGATTCCATCTTGAAGATGCATAAGGGTTGTTAAGGTCATAAACTTTAACATCATATCCCTCTTCCAAAAGCGCCCTTGCGTGCTTTTCATAAAGTTCGCCCTTAGGGTCAGTGATGACAAGCGACGGTTTTTCCTGTGTGTGCGCATAAACACGGATTGCTGGGTCAATAAGCATAGTTGTTTTACCTGTGCCAGTTGTTCCTATGATAAGCGAGTGCATTTCATCCTTCATTGTTGTTTCATAGCGCGGGCCGTTTTTAATTCCCATGATAAACGAGCCTGTCTTTTTAAGTGACGGCAGTGATGACCAAGTTTGATTTATCAAAAATTTGTCGTTCAAAACTTCATCTCTCGCCATAAAGCCTGAGTCATAGTGAAGTTCGAACTCCTTTCCTGCGGCTGTTTTGCCTTTGACAGTTTTTGGACCTTTGCCTTTTTTGAAAAATTTGATGTAAAGTGTTATTGCAAAACCAAGCGCAACTCCCGCAACAAGCATGCCAAGAGAAAGAGAAGATTTCATCATGTCAATGTTAAAATCCCCTTCGGTTTGCAAATATGTGATTCCCACGCCTATTCCAAAACATATTGCAGAACACACCACCACCCAAAAAACGAGCAGCAAGAAAAAATTCATTTTTTTCATGTTTCCTCCAGTAAGTTCAATTTAGCATACCACATTTTTGGTGAAAATAAAAGCAACTTGCCTTTGTTTTCACATTTTTCTTTGACAAATTTTTGATTTGATATATAATGAGATAGTTTGATGCACATTTAAACTTCTTCGTTCAGTTTTTATTTGCTCCCGTGGTGTAATGGAGAGCACAGCAGTCTTCGGAACTGCTTGTTCGGGTTCGAGTCCTGACGGGAGCACCAGATTTATGTCTCTAAATTATCTAAACTAAACAATTCATCATTAAAGAAATCGTTTAATGAAATATCCAAAGCAATGCAAACTTTGACTATTGTCGAAAAATAAACATCTGTGTTAACTTCATTGAAAATATATCTCAGCGCTGAATGTGTCAATCCAGTTTCTTTTTCAAGTCTATATTTTGACATTCCTTTTTCATTCAACAATTTGCTAAGCCTCAATGCAAATGCTTTATTTAAATTCATTTTCACCTCTCAATATTATGTGCAATCAAAATAAGAGAAATACATTGCTCTTATATTTGACATTATAAAATTGAGATCTTATAATATAGGTGCAGTCGTCTGCACTTATATGAGGTCGTTTTGAAAACTTGTTGCTTTATCGGGCATAGAAAAATTGAAATAACTGATGGGCTTGTGTTAGCAATCAGGCACATTTTATTGTCACTCATTGAAGATGAAGGTGTGCGGATTTTTGCTTTTGGTAGCAGGAGTGAATTTAACTCGCTATGCCACAAAATTGTCACGGATTTGCAAAAAGAGTATAAGGGGATTGAAAGAGTTGCTCTTACCTGCCGAAGTGAAGTTTGTTGTTTGGAGAGCGAAAAAGAAAGGTGGGAAGAGATTTTTGCCAAAAATTCAAATCAAACAGTCCGCTTGCAGGGCTTTGAGAGAGAAATTGAATTCAAAAATAAATACACCTCTGGAAGAGCGGCGTATGTCGAGCGAAATCAAGCACTGATTGATATGAGCGACTTCTGCATATTCTATTTTGACAAAGATTATCTTCCGCCATAGAGGAAGGAATCAAAAAGATCCACATTTTTTTATCAGCCAAAGAGCGGAACGGCACTTACTTACAAATATGCTGAGCAAAAGAAAAAACACATCATCAATGTGTTTGGGATTGATAAAATTGCGTTTTAAAAAAACACGACTTTTAAGCCGTGTCTTTTATAAACATTGTTTGAAATAATATCACTTTCTAAATTCAATTATCAAGGTCAACAAGTTCGTATTCGTGGGTGCCAAGGCCGAGTTGTTCCGCCGCCTCTACTATATGGATGCCGTGACGGGAGTTCATTCTTTCAACAAGCGACTTTTTACCCTTGTCTTTGGAATTTATCACGGCGTCATAGCACGCTTGGTCAAGTGCCACTGGATTGAGTGAGGCAAATATGCCAATATCCGCCATTTCAGGCTCTGGTGGATGTGCATCACAGTCGCAATTGACTGAAAGGCGATTTGCCACATTGATGTATGCCATATTTTTTGGCTTCAAATAATCAATCACCGCTTTGCATGCGTCAGCCATGCTTTCAATGAAGGCGTCTTGGTCACGGTCAAAGAGATTTTGCATCATTACATCAGGGTCAGATGTTGCACCGACAGAGTGGATAAAGGCTTTGCCATTTCGTGATGCAAGTCCAATTGAAATATTTTTCAGCGCTCCGCCGAAGCCACCCATCATGTGTCCTTTAAAGTGCGACAACACAAGCATGGAGTCATAGTTCTTTAAATGCTCGCCGACAGTGTCATAAGGCAAATGAAAACCGCCTTTGACTGGCAAATTAAACTCCCCTTCCTCATCCAAAATGTCGCATGGGGCAATGTCCAAAAAACCGTGCTGCTTGATTGCCTTCCAGTGGTCTTTGGAATCAAATCTCCTGCCGCGATATGCTGTGTTGCACTCAACAATTGTGCCACCGACACGCGAAACAAGTGGAGCAATCAGTTTTGGATTTAAAAAGTTGTGTCCGCCCGGCTCGCCTGTTGAAATCTTGACTGCGACTTTGCCCTTTAACTGAGCTTTCAGTGCGTCATAAATTTTATTTAAGCCTTCGCTTGTCAATTCTTTTGTGAAAAAAACTTTTGATTTTGCCATTTCTTTCTCCTTTATTAAGATAACTATACCACAAAATGAAAAATTTTAAAAATATTTCAACATTTTATCAACTTTTGCTTGACAGTTGAATACATATTCAATTATAATGAAACAGTTGAATGAATATTCAACCATAAAGGAGATAGTATGGGAAAATGCAAATGTGTTAATTGCGACTGCAATGTCATCAATGCGGAAAAAGTTTCCGCTGTAAAAAAACAGATGCAAGAAGAGGAAGTTTTACTTGCTATGGCGGATTTTTACAAAGCACTTTGCGACAGCACAAGAATTAAAATTATCAATGCGCTGGACTGCCAAGAACTGTGCGTCAGCGACATTTGTTCGCTTCTCAACATGTCAAAGTCAGCAGTTTCTCATCAACTGCAAAATTTAAAAGAGCAAGGGCTTGTCAAATGCCGCAAAAGTGGAAAAGAGGGCTATTATTCCCTCGCTGACGACCATGTTTGCCGCGTTTTTGAGATAAGTTTGGAGCATGTTTTGGAGGAAAACAATGAAAAAAAGCGTTAAACTTGTCGGCTTAGACTGTCCAAATTGCGCAAGGTCGCTTGAAAATGAAATCAGCAAACTTAACTCTGTCAAAAATGTGCATATAGACTTTGTCAAAAACAGGCTTTATTTTGAGAGCGACGACACTATGGCGGCACTTGATGAAATTATCAAATTGACAAAACGCCTTGAGCCGCAAGCACAAATTTCGGAGATAAACTCGGCAGAGCGCAAAAACAAGTTGAATTTGATTTTGGACATCACTTTCCTCGCCGTGGGAATTGCAATTGGCTTTGTCATTTTCTTTGTTAGCATGCCAAAATGGTGTTACTGGACACTCTATGTTCTTAGTGCGTTGCTGCTTGGCTATAAGACTTATTTGAAAGCAATAAGACTACTCTTTAAAGGCATAATAAATGAAAATCTTCTTATCACAATTTCTGTTGTCGGAGCGTCAATCATAAGCCAGCATATGGAGGGACTTATGGTGATAGCGCTTTACTCCATAGGCAAAATATTTGAGGGGTTGGCGGTCAACAGGTCAAGAAAAAGCATTGAGAAACTTGCTTCGTTGCAACCCGAATATGCAAACCTAATCTTAAACAACGGCGAAGTTGAAAAAGTCCAGCCATCAAGTGTTAAAATTGGCGACATGATTTTGGTCAAAGCCGGAGAAAAAGTGCCACTTGACGGCAAAGTTGTTGAGGGCGAAACCTTTCTTGACCTAAAAAGCCTTACGGGAGAAAGCCTGCCTGTCAAAGCCAAAGAGGGCGATGAGATTTTGTCTGGCTCAGTTGTTGTTGATGGTGTGATAACAATTGAGGTGACAAGCGTTTATGAAAACAGTGCCGTAAGCAAAATTATGAATCTTGTGGAAAACGCGGCGGAAAACAAATCTAAAACTGAAACCTTCGTTTCAAAAATCACAAAGTGGTATACCCTTGCAATTATTGTGCTGGCGCTTTCGGTTTGGGGAATTGTTTGGGCTGTGACGAAAGATTTGAATTCCGCATTTTACAGAGGACTGATATTTTTGGTTGTGTCCTGCCCTTGCGCCTTTGCCATTTCTGTGCCACTTTCATACTTCTCTGGACTTGGCAACGCATCAAAAAACGGAGTTTTAATCAAAGGTTCAAATTTCTTAGACGCCTGTGCTGGCTTAAAAACAATTGCGTTTGATAAAACTGGCACGCTGACAACTGGTCAGTTTGAAATTGACAAAATCACATCTTTTGGTGATAAGAAAGAAGATGAACTTTTGTTTGTCGCCGCTTTGGGTGAACAATATTCCCTTCACCCGCTGGCACAAGCAATAACAAAATCTTGCATAGTTAAATTGCCAAAACTCAAATCAGTCAAAGAAATTGCTGGAGAGGGTGTTGAATTTGTTTATAAAAAGAAAAATTACTTTGTCGGAAGAAAAAATGATAATTTAACCGCAACATGCGTTGAAATATATGAAAATGATGAAAAAATTGGTGAAATTTCACTTTCTGACAAAATAAAACCTTCCGCAAAGGACACCTGCAAAGGCTTAAATGACCTTGGTGTGAAAACCGTTTTGCTCTCTGGCGACAACACCGAAATTGCCCAAGATGTTGCAAAACAAGTTGGCATAAATGAGGCACTTGGAAAACTTCTGCCGCAGGACAAATATGAATATTTGAAAAAATGCAAAGATGAAAAAATCAAAATTGGCTATGTTGGAGATGGCATAAATGACGCCCCTGCCCTCACTCTTGCAGATGTTGGAATAAGCATGGGAATAAACGGCGCACCGGCAAGCATTGAAGCAAGTGATGTTGTGCTGGTTGATGATGACCCGCAAAAGATAATTTCGCTTATCAAAATATCAAAATTCACAAAACTAAATGTCATTGAAAACATCTCGCTTGCCGCAATCATCAAACTAACATTTTTATCCCTCGGAGCAGCCGGCGTGACAGGTATGCTTGCCGCTGTGTTTGCAGATGTCGGGGTAACACTTCTTGCAATCTTAAATAGCATGCGGGTTTTAAAATACAAACCTAACAAAAAGCAAAATATAAAAAACAAAAAGTAAAATTTGTTTCGGTCTATTAGAGTTTATAATATATGTAAACTCGCACCTTCAACTTTTTGAGCATAAATTGAAAAGCACGGCTTTAAGCCGTGTTTTTTTGGAATTAAAACACAATTCTATCAATCCCAAACACATTGACAATATGTTTTTTCTTTTGCTCGGCATATTTGTAGGCAAGCGCCGTTCCGCTTTTTGGCTGATATGGAAATGATTTTTTAGTGGCTTTTCTCTCTGGCGGAAGATAATCTTTGTCAAATAGAAAATGCAGAAGTCACTCATGTCAAAGCCCATCAGTTATCTCAATTTTTCTACGCCCAATAAAACAACAAGTTTTTGTTTTCATATATATTCCTCATAGTCTACGGATTGTATAATAATAGACAACCTATTATAACATACTAAATCAAAAAAATAGTCAACTATTATAGACTATAATTATACTTGTGATTAACTATGTGAGGATAATATGGATATTTTAAAAAGAATAACCGATATAAGAGAAACTCGCGGTATGACAATATATGAGCTCGCAAAAAGAAGTGGAATAAACAAAAATACAATTTATAGGTGGTATGACAATAATTACACTCCGACACTGGATTCTTTGCAGATAATTTGTGAGAAGGGTTTTGGAATATCATTAGTAGAATTTTTTGCAGTTGATTGCGACCTTATACCTGCAACGCCCGAAATAAAAGAGATTGTAGAAATTTGGTAAAGTTTAAATGATGTTCAAAAGGATGCTATAAACAAATCATAAAATCTTATAAAATTAAAAATGCATAACTTAGATAATTTGGAAATATAGGATAAAACACGGCTAGCTGCTGTGTTATTCAAATCTAAATAATTAACAAAAAAATGCGCTTTTTGGCGCATTTTTTTAATTGTTTATATCAAATTTTGTTTCAAAAAATGTTTTGCAGCATTTCTTCATGTCTTCAATATCCTCGCACGCTGCCATCTCAATGGCTGAGTGCATTGCAAGTTGCGGCACTCCTATGTCACAAGCGTTTATATGCAAAAGTGAACTTGAAATAAGTCCAACTGTGCTGCCACAACTAAGGTCAGAATTGCAATAAAAGTCCTGATATTTTAATTTTGCGTTTTTGAGCATTGTTTTGACAACCGATGCAGAATAGCCATCTGTTGAATAGCGGCTGTGATGTTTGATGACAATCCCGCCGCCAAGCACGACATCATTTGCAGGGTCAGATTTTTCTGTATGGGCAGGATGAATTGCATGTCCGTTGTCAATGGAAAGCATAAAGCCTTTTTCACAGGCGGAAATAAAATCTTGTTCATCATGTCCCAAAGAATATCCAATTTTTTTGAGCAAGTCGCTCAAAAGCGAACTGTCCGCCCCCTGTTTTGTGAGTGAGCCAATTTCCTCATTATCAAAAATGCACCCCACGGCAATATGTTTTGGCTTGCAATTTGAAAGCCCTTCTATCACTGAAAGCACGCTTGTTTTGTTATCTATGCCATAAGCGGACACAAATTGCTCGTCACTTCCGTTCAAAAATGGCTCGACCGCTGGGACAACAAACAAATCACCGTCCAGCACTTCGGCTTTTGGATATATAAGGCTGTAAACATCTTCGCCGCCGCCAACTAAAGGAAGCAAGTCCTTTTGAACATCAATTTCAAGTTTTTCATTGACCCCTCGGTTTTGATGAATTGCCAAACTTGGAATCACAACATTAAATTTGCTTTCAACAAGTTCGGCTTTGATTTTACCTTTTTCTTGAACAAAAACTCTTCCTGCAATTTTGAGAGGGATGTCCAGCATTGAATAATTGATAAGTCCCCCATACACTTCAACATTTATCCTTTTCCCTTCCTCGCTGTCCAAAAGTTTGTTGCCTTTGACTTTTAATGCGGGGCTATCCGAGTGCGCAACAGCAATATTGAAGGCAAAATTTTCGCCAAGCACAAAGCCGATAAGTGCGCTTTGGTTTTTTGTTACATAATACTTTCCGCCTTTTTTCAAACTCCATTTTTCTGAAAGGTCAAGTTTTTTAAAGCCGTTTTCCTTTAAAACTTCTTCGCACGCTTTTGTTGTGTGAAATGAAGTTGGTGTTTTTTTCAAAAATTCCAAAACTTTCATTTTTTCTCCTTTTGTTTATTCCAATTCCAATCAAGAATTTCCGGCATATCTATGCCAAATTCTCGGATATATTTTTCATGTTTGTTGAGAAGTTTTTGCATATCCTTTTGGATAAGTTTTCTTTTATCCTCTGGGATGGAAAGATATTTGATTGCACTTAAAACCAAGTGATATCTGTCAACACAATTTCTCACTCGCATGTCAAACGCGGTTGTGATTGTTCCCTCTTCGCGGTAGCCAGAAACATGAAGATTTTGATGGTTTGGCCTGTTGTAAGAAAGGGTGTGAATAAGTTGCGGATAACCATGGAAATTGAATATGACTGGAACATTTTGCGGGAACAATTTTTCATATTGCGCCGCTGTAAGCCCATGAGGGTGAGATGAATCGAGTTTCATAAGGTCAACAACATTGACAAACTTTATGTTAAGAGATGGGAGATATTCATTTAAAAGTTTGACTGTGGCAAGCGCCTCTAAAGTGACAGTGTCGCCGCAACTTGTAATAATAATGTCTGGGTTTGATGTGTCATTTTTCCCAGCCCATTTCCACTCGCTTGCCCCCTGCTTGCAATGGCGTTTTGCCTCATTAATGTTCAGCCACTGGAAAGACGGATGTTTTGATGCCACAATGATATTGACATAATTTTTGCTTCTCGCGCAGTGGTCATAACATGACAAAAGTGTGTTTGTGTCTGGAGGAAGATAAATTCTAACAACATCAGCTTTTTTATTGACCAAATGGTCAAGCATGCCGGGGTCTTGATGTGTAAAGCCATTGTGGTCTTGCTGCCAAACATTGCTCGTCAAAACCAAATTAAGAGAGCTTATGTCCTCTCTCCAAGGAATTTCGTTGCAAGCCTTAAGCCATTTTGCATGCTGACTTACCATGCTGTCAACCACCCTGATGAACGCTTCATAACTGTCAAACATACCATGCCTGCCGGTCAGCAAATAGCCCTCCAACATGCCTTCGCAAAGATGCTCTGAAAGGTAACTGTCCATCACTCTGCCGTCTGACGCCAAACTTTCATCAGAGTCAAGAATTTTGGCATTAAAGGTTCTGTTTTCGCTTTCAAAAACTCTGTTCAAGCGGTTGCTCATGGCTTCGTCAGGGCTGAAAATGCGGTAATTTTTGTTCTTTTTGTTAAGTTTGAATATATCACGGACAAAACTGCCAAGTTCCATCATATCTTGAGATTTTACTCTGCCATGTCCCCTAAATTTGATTGCATAATTTTCAAAAGGCGGCACAATCAATTCCTTTAAAAGTTTGCCACCATTGGCATAAGGGCTTGCGCACATCCTTTTATTTCCCTTTGGAATGACCGCTTTTATTTCATCAACTGGTTGATATTTTTCGTCAAAAAGTTCATTAGGCTTGTAACTTAAAAGCCAATTTTTGAGCATATCCAAATGCTCTGGCTTTGTCATATTTAGCGGAATTTGATGGGCACGGAAACTTCCCTCCACTTTTTTGCCGTCAACTTCTTTTGGCCCAGTCCATCCTTTTGGAGTTCTTAAAATAATCATTGGAGGGCGGATATTTGCCTCACTTGAAGTTTTGCGAAGATGGATGTCCTCAATGCATTTGTCCATTGCTTCTGCCATTGCCTTATGCATTTTCATAGGGTCGTCACCCTCAACAAAATAAGGGTTATAACCATAGCCTTGCATGAGAGATTTCAGTTCGTTTTTGCTGATGCGCGACAATATGGTTGGATTGTTAATTTTGTAACCGTTCAAATGTAAAATTGGCAAAACTGCCCCATCATTTTTATTTAAAAATTTATTTGCGTGCCATGATGTTGCAAGTGGCCCCGTTTCTGCCTCGCCATCACCGACAATGGCAACTGCAATGAGATTTGAATTGTCCAAAACACTGCCATAGGCGTGTGCAAGCACATAGCCAAGTTCACCGCCTTCATGGATAGAACCCGGGGTTTCTGGAACACAATGTGACCCTATTCCACCCGGAAAGGAAAACTGCTTGCAAAATTTTGACATGCCATCATGGCTGAAGGAAATTTCTGGATAATACTGTGAATAAGTGCCTTCAAGATAGCAGTTCGCCGTCAAAAAGTTGCCGCCATGCCCTGGGCCTGAAAGCAAAATCATGTCCTGACCATATTTTTGTATCACTCGGTTGCAATGGGCGTAAATAAAATTCTGCCCCGGCACAGTTCCCCAGTGTCCAACGAGTTTTTTCTTGACATCATCCATTTTAAGTTCGTGGTCTCGAAGTAGTGGATTTTGCTTGAGATAAAGTTGTGCAACAGAGAGATAGTTTGCTGCCATAAAATATTTGTTAAGTTTTTCAAAATACTCTTTTGAATTATAATAATCTTTGTCCATAGTTTTATTATACATATTTAATTAAAAAATTAAAAATGATTTATTAACAAATCTGGTCTTGGCGGTTTTAACTGAACATCTGCGTCAATAATTTGCCTTTCTTCTGGCAAAGAGCCGTTCAAATTGTCAATCTCCTGTTGAATCAGTGCCGCAGTTTCGCCAGAATAATGTGCCATCATGTTTTTTCCACTTTCGGCGACAAATTGAACACAAATTTCGTAACTTCTTAAGACTTTAAACATCTTCTCGGGCCTGAAAAGATTGTCCTCCCAAAATTCCTGCTCGCCCTTAGACAAAATTATATTCGGGTTGAACATTACACTTATTTTTCCGCCAATTCTCTCCGCTAAGGCAATTGCACGGACATTTAACCCAATTTGATTTGAAGAAAGTGATTTGCAAATCCTTCCGTTTGACCAATGATATCTTAAAGTGTCCTTCATATCACTTGCAGCACAAACACTTTGAACATCAAAAGGCGTTTCAATAACCGGCTGTTTAAATTTTTCGTTGTCAAAAACAATATCTTTTACCATATCTTTTAAGATATGATTTAACTTGAAAAAGATGATAACAAAATTGAGGAAAATTTCCTCGACTTTTAGCCTAAAATGTCACTTCTGTCGGCATAGGTCGTGTGGAGTAATTCACTTCCTGTTTTGTTAAGATAGGTTTCATAAAGTTGGACAATTTCAGGGTTTTCGTGGGCAAATTTGATTTTTGCACTCTCATCAAGCGAGTAGATTGCCTGCTTTCTCATTTTTCTGACATCTTCAAAGGTGTTGAACAGATTTTTTGGCTGTCCTCCGCCTGCCATACATCCGCCAAGACACGCCATAACCTCCACAAAATCATACTTTTTGCCTTTTTTCATTTGTTCAAACAACTTGTGAGCATTAACAAGTCCGCTGACAACTGCAACTGACAAAGTTTTGTTGCCAACACGCACTTTTGCTTCGGTAAAGCCATCATTTTTTCTTAAGTTTTCAAATTTGCAATTTTTTAAATTTTTCCCAGTAAGCATGAAATTCGCTGTGCGAAGAGCCGACTCCATAACACCACCCGAAACACCGAAAATTATTCCTCCTCCGCTGCCAGTTTGCATCATGCTGTCATACTCGCTCTCTTCCAAAAGGTCAAACCTAATTTCCCTCTCTTTCATCCAGCGGGCAAGTTCACGAATTGGGATGACAAAATCAACATTTTTTGTCCTTTTTATTTCCGCTTTTTTTGCCGTGCATGGAGTGATTGCCACGCTGACAATGTTTTCTTTTTTTATGCCCATCTTCTTTGCCCAAAATGTTTTTATCATTGCCCCCTGCATTGATATTGGACTTTTGCAACTTGACAAAAGGTTTATTTTTTCAGGATAAAAGATTTCTGCAAACTTAACCCACGCAGGACAACAACTTGTGATTAAAGGAAGATTTTGTTTGTTTTTAAGCCTTTCAACAAGTTCCTTTGCCTCCTCCATAATTGTTAAGTCTGCTCCAAAAGTTGTGTCAAAAACATAGTTCGCACCAAGTTTTCTTAAAGCTGAAACAAGTTTTCCTGTGCAAATTGTGCCTTCTTTCTGTCCAAACTCTTCTGCCAAGGCAACCCTGGAAGATGGCGAAGTTTGAAAAACAAAAACTTTTGTCTTGTCCTGCATAAGTTTTTCAAGTTCCATATAGTCCATTTTTATGTCAAGCGCCCCTGTCGGACACGCCAAGCAGCATTGCCCACAATCAACACACACGGACTTACACTTGCATTTTTGTATGTCATAATGCCCATAAACACTTTGTTTAAATCTGCAAACAGACTTGCAATTCCCACATTTGACGCAAAGATTTTCATTTCGGCAAATTGACGGGTTGTCCTTGTCAACTTCAATGAAAACCGTCTCTTCTCGTGCCACCTCTTTGACCGGCTCAAACAAATCTTTGCTCACATGGCACATGGGGCAAGTCCAAGAATCTGGCAGAGCTAAAAAATCACCATCATAAATATAACCGCAAACTTTGCAAATATATTTGGACATAATAACTCCTTATTCAACAAAATCTTACACTAAATTTTGTTTTTTTCAAAGTATTTGTCAAAAAATTTTTGATTCTGTTGAACACGCTCGTCATTTGGTTTGCAAGAGAGGCTAAGTTTATGAAATTCATAAGATTTTTTAATATCACCTTTGACAAAATGAGCATAACAAAGTTGCAGCGAAGGAAGAAAGCAATAATTGTCCTCGTTCACAAACGCACCGCTATTTAGGTCAATTTTGCTTTGAAGGGCCAGTTCAAGCCAAAAAATAGCCTCATCAATACGGCTAAGCCGCAACAAAAGGTCACCAAGTTTGCAAAAGACCTCTGCCTTTGGCAAAGAGGTTGTAAGAGCAGAGGAAAGACTTTGAAGTGCCATATCTTGTCTTCCCAAAATGTCATAACAATCAGCCATATCAAGATAAGCCTGAGCGCGGTTGACAACCCAGCCACCAGGCATATTTAAATACTTCTTTAACTCTTTTATCGCCTTATTATATCGGCCAGAAAAATAATATTCACGCGCATAAAAAAATTGTTCGCGAGGTGAAAATGCCACTTTCTTGCGTTTTTGGGCCAAAAAAATGCGTAAATTCCTATTTTTTTCGTTAATTTTCATTTTTTTATGATAAATTTTGATGTCCGCAATTCTAACATCTCCGTTCACTTCAACATACTCATGAACAAATCCATGCCACAAAAAGTTTTTGTCCCTTTTGAAAAGCCTCTCCCTTTTAAAAATGGAAATGGGCGTGAAATTTTCGTCATAGGCAAGCACATAATAAAACATGTAAGCGTCTGCTGGCGCTTTTGATTGTTTTAATTCGTTTATCTTTTTGATGTCTTCATCCAAAACAATATCATCTGCGTCCAGCCACATCACATAATCAAGAGTTGCTTTGGAAAATGAAAAATTCCGTGCTTTTGAAAAATCATCATCCCACTCAAAATCAAACACCTTGTCTGTGAACTTTTTTGCCAGTTCTTTTGTCCTGTCTTTTGACCCAGTGTCAACAACAATAATCTCATCTGCAAATTTTTGAACGCAACAAAGACATCTTTCAATAACAAGTTCTTCGTCCTTCACAATCAAGCAAACTGATATTTTCATATCCTTAATTATTCAAAAATAATGAAAAAATTGCAGAAAAATAATATATTTTTATAAAAAAATCATTAAAATTATTAAATTATGCTTTTTATCCCTTATTTTTAAAGGCAAAAAAATTGTTTGAGGCGAAGACCTTCTTTTAATGTTATATTAAAATAAATATAATTATATATAATATTTACACATAATTTATTTTGATTTTGCAAAGAATTATGCTAGAATTATTTTGTCAAAAAATGACAGAAGAGGTAAGGTTTATGAACAAGTTGAAATCAGTTTTGAGTTTTACTTTTCTAGCAGCGGCAGTCATAGGTGTTGGCTGCGGAGGTATGTTGTGTTCTGCCCCACCAAGAGCAAACATGACCGTTTTTGCAGACTATGTTGATGACACGGTCAATGAAACCGTGCTTGATGACTATTTTGTTGTTGACGGGCTAACCCAAGGCACATTTTTTCATAAAACTGCAAGTGACACTGGCTTCAGCGTCAGATTAAACACAGAGAAAGCCGAAGTCGCAAATGATGATAACGAAACGAGTCCTAATTTCAAATATTATTACTCAGTCCCTGGTGCAAGTCCAACGACATATTATTACTTCCTCGTCAACGCCGTAACCTTTTCAATTGATGGAGTGACCATCCCAGACAAAAAGGCAAGCGGAAATGACATTGGCTTTGACACTTCCAACCTTATCCTTAACTCCACCGGCAGTACTGACTTTCTTGATGCCGGCGACAATGTTACATCTCAAACAATCAATTTTAAAGTTGTTTATGAAAAAGGTGGAAAAACAAGAATATCTCAACCAGTTGCAGGTGAGAACGACTATTTGACGACCGAAAATAAATTATCACCAACACCTCAGCGAACAGTTTATCTTGGCGACACCTTCACAGACAGTGAAGGGCGCGAGCGCTCAACTGAAGGAAAACTTGAAATCAGAATAAGTTACTCTTTCGTAATTTCGGAACAAATTGCAGTGGGGAGAAACTCCGAAAAATTTGTTGGCACAGAAACTCCACTCACCCCTGCCATTATCCGAACACTTTACTTAAACGAAGACAACTATGTCACACAATTAAATGAGCCAAAACTTGAGTATGACACAAACACTTTGACAAGAACAAATGTGACAACAAGCGAGGCGGCAACACATAAATTTAATTATTTTTACAACTATCAATCAAATCAAATCCCTTGGATAAGTTATAACCCAAATTACATAAGGCTCAGCGTAACAAAAACACAAAACAACGCAACCATTTCCGACACCATTGTCTATGACCCAGATGACAAAAAGATTAACAAAGATGCAAACGGCAACGAGCATATCCCTTCTTTCTTGTATGACATTAAGGAAGAGGAAAATGGCAATTTGAAAGTTTACTTTAATGATGTTGGACAATATGGTCTTGCCATTGACTTTGTGCATATTAACACAAACGACAAAACAACCTATGTTGTTGACAGGGCAATCAAAGGGCAGTTATATCAAAATGTTTATATCTTTGGTGCTCAAGCCTTTTTCACTAACCGTGCAGAAAACAAGCAAAGTGAGTTTAAAGATGTTGAAAATTTCGCTGCAACCATATCGGCTGATATAACTTCCTATTTGAAGGACAATAAATACGCCTCACTTCTGCCAAGCGGCGCAGAAACAAACGAACATGATGCTGAAGGCTCATGCACTTGTGCAGACTGCACAATGAAAAAACTTGTTGCACAAATAAACACAGACAAAATTAACATTGTATCAACAAATCAAACTCCGGTCAAATTCGCCTTCAACCTTAACTCTCAAAACATTTCCGTTTACTCAAAACTGGAAAATGATGATAAAGGTTGGCAGCGTTCCGCTGAAAGCGTGACAAAAACATTTAGCAACCCTGGAGAATACTTTGTTAGATTAAGTTACAGTTTTGCCCCTCACACAACTTTAGACGGAGCGGCAAGTGATGCAACTTTTACACAATATTTTTACTTCAAAATCAACAAGCCTGTTCCAGTTATCAAAATTTATGCTGTTGACAAAAACAACACTGAAAAAGAGTTGATGTCAAAAGATTACACCAACGCCGAAAGAGTTAAAATCATCTATGAAAACTATGGCGGCAAGTTTGACAGCGAAGCAACTTTTGAAATTTCAAAAAAGGATTTCAAAAACCCAAGTCAAAGTTTTGAAAACAGACCTTTTACTTTTAGAGTTACAACTCGCCAAGATGCAAGCGGAAACGAATATCAATGTGGCGAATATGTGGAAGAAGGAGAAGGAACTTACACAGTTTCCACCTACTACTCTTTTGAAGGCGTTAAACAAAAAGTTCCTGTTACAAAAAGTTTTACAATTGACAGAGAAGCAATTGACGCAATTGAACCTATAAACGCTTACACTGTGCAAACTTATGGCTTGAATAAGGAATATCAAAGCGACCCAACACCAATTTCAGATGCCACAAACCAACCTTTCATTTTAACTTGGCAACAAACAAAACGCAGCGGCGCAACAACAAATGCCTATGTTAAATATTATCCACTTCAAAAGAACAATATCTATTCCTCTAACGGCAATCTTAGCGGGATGATACAAAGTTTCTTGGGAACATTTCAATCTCTTGCAACAGACAAATCTTTAAACTTTAGGCAAAATGCAAGTTGGGACAAATATGACAACGCCACTGCAGTGAGAAATGGGGTTATCCCAAATTACTATGTCAAATCTGACGCCGGACTTTACATCTTCCAAATTGTTGACCAAGCAGGAAACACCGCTGTCAAGATTGTTTTATTTGATGACAGCACTCCTTACTTTGCAATGTATAAAGCGGGCAGCAGCAGTGGTGAAGCCGGCGGCTACTCCATTGTAAGCACTTATTACACAACCTCAACAGACGCAACAGTTTACTGGGGTGAAAAGAAAGCAATTTTCATTGATTATGACCCAAATAGCAATGATGTTGCGGCCGACAGAAATGGTGACGAAAGCGAAAACTCCCCTGTATACCAAGCACTTATGAACTTCTTTAATGGCAAAACTCACAACTATTCCCTGCCACAAATTGCAGATGCATACAAGGGTGATTACTACGAAGTTGAACTTGAAGATTATGCTTCATACAAAGGGCTAAGCGGAAAATATGAACCTATCAACGCATCTTCAATGGAAATTCAATCTTCCTTCAAGGTTTATTACACGGGAGATGAAAGCGTAATAAATTATTACTATTCAACCAGCGACAATGTGAACAACTATGTTTTGAAAGTTAAAGAGGACGGCTCAACGGAAAGAGTTGTTTCAATCAATGGCACAACCATTGAAAATGAAGGAACACTTAAGGAAGCAAAGGTTTACAAACGCTCAGTCAATGGTGAAAACACCGCTTATTACTATAGCGCTCCAATTTCCTCTGACACAAATCTTCACAAAGTTTACAGCACTGAAGTTGTGACAAAGCCTGCAAATTTTGAAAACTCCGAATTTAAGGAAGTTAACTTTGTGGATATGGAAGGCACTTATGTCTTCCTGCTCAGAGATAAGTCCAACACACTTGGAAGAGATTACCCTAAGGACTCAAACGGTTACAGCGAAGAGGCCTTCTTGAATCATGCGTCTGCATATCAATATGTCAAAGTGACGGGAGATGTTTCAGGGACAAAAATTTACTTCACAGACGGAGATGACACCATTGAATTGACATACGCGGCATTTTCAAATTCCGGTGTGACTGAAAATGACGAAGCAAAAAATCTGTCCTTTAGGGAAAGTTACTATGAGCCAACCTGCATACAAAAAGTGTTGTCAGTTTCATTTACGCCAACCACAACAACCTCTGCAGGAAAAACACAAATTGACAAGGTTACACTGCAATACTTCCCTTATGAAACACAAAAGTATGCACATTTGAATGCTTGGGGAAATCCTGTTGTCGAATTCTATCAAACGCTTTCCACAGTTGAAACAGAACCTATTGTGCTTTATGATTATAAAAATGGAAGTGGTGATGCAGAATCCTCAGAAGAACTTACTTTCAGCATCAATGTTTCTTCACAAATGACCAAGGCTGGAAAATACATCCTCAAGAGAACTTATGTCACAGGCGAAGGCTATATCACCGGCAGTTTTGACTATGACCAAAGAACACTGACCGCCCTTGTTGACAGATACAATGTTCTTTCTGAACAAGCGTCTGTTGAATATGTGGAAAACATCCGAACATATCAAAATGTTAATGGATTAACACTTCAAACCCGCGTTATTGAAAACATTTTGGAAGTTACTGTTGTGGGCGAAACGAATTTCCCAGACAACCCAACCTTTAAATTTTATGCAAAAAACGGCGAAGAAGAAACCGAACTTAAATTAAGCCAAATCAATGCAAACATTGGATACTACAATCTTGTCAGCGAAGAAGACAGCAAAAAGCCTGACATTATCCTTGACACAAGCGCAATTGTTGACTATGTTTTGAAAGTTGGCGAAGATAAAATCCAAGATTACAGCGTAACACCAAGCAAATCTTACAGGTCTTTGGAAAGCGTTGTTGGCAGTGACATCTTCGTCAATATGTATGATGGCATGTCTGAGAACGGCGGGAGCCAAGTTTCCATTACCTTCCCTAATTACAGCGGAATTTTGCCTTCTGGAGACTCTTTCTACACAGACAACAAATCAGATTGGGACCCAATTCATGATGAAACAGCAAGCAAGTTCACAACAAACAAACTTCCTGTTTCACTTTACATTCCAAGCGTTAAATACACTCTTTACAACTTAGGACAATGGGATGACGCAATTGAATATTCTTCAGTTTTAAATGAAACCCTAAATTACTATGACAAAACCTACACAAATTCAGTAATCAATTCCTATGAACTGCGTGCTGAAATCACCGTGTTTGACAACGAAGGAAACATAATCAAATATTATTCAAATGGCTCAACTTACAGTGGTTTCTTAAAATTCGTCGACGATAAAGGTCAAGATGTTTCTAACTTTACAACCGCCGGAGTTTACATTGTCAACATCTCGCAGGGCAACTATTCTGAGGGTGTCTCTGCAAATAGTTTCAAGAAAAACTATCAGTTCTCTTTCACCGTGCTTTCCTCCTCGCCTGAATTTAGCATCTCTGCAAATGGTGCTCAACTCAACTCACTTCAAGACCGTTCCCAAAATGAAGTTAAGGAAATTTATTACACAAACGCAAGTGACATAAGAGTTTCTTGGAACGACACGGACAGCCCTTACATTGCGAACATTGACAAAACTCAAATAAGACTTATCATTATGCAAGCAACATACAAAATCAGCATTGTTGATAATAAAGTTTCCGTTTTCAATGATACAAATGATGAACTTCCGGATTTTGAAGTCGGGATGTCCTATTCAAAAACGGGCAACCAAAACAGGCTGATTATCAACCTGTCCGCGCTAGACGCTTACTACAACGGCAGCGAAGTTGACATCACCATGCAATTTGAAAATCACAACTCTGACTATTACTCGACAAAAACAAAGGCCATTTACATTGACCTTGCCGCTGACGCAACTTCCCTCAACCCACTCATTGACAAACTTCCTTCATCTTCAGCCTTAACACTTGACCGCAGCACTTTGAGAAGATACAAGGATGCAAGCGGCGGCGACATCACAACGGGCAACCCGAATAACGACAACTTTGTTGCTTCTTACAACATCTCTCAAGATGCAACCAGCCCACTTTATAGATACAGTTACATGGTTGATTCAAATTTCTTCATTACTTTGCGCGACAAGGTTATGGCAAATGCAAACATCACTTCGCCACAGGACTATGTTCAAGCAGGCTGCGGCGCTTGGGAAGCATATTACAGAATTGTTGACAACCCTTACAACACCACCTCTGAAACAAGTGACGAAGAAACATCCTATGAAAACTTTATTCCATCAACCTTTAACAACATCACAGATTCAATTCCTTCAACTGCGGGCGACTATGTTGAAGTGGTTGAACGTGACCGTGCTGGAAACATGACAATTTACTTGGTTTACCTTTATGACCAAGACCAAACTGACGAAGGGCAAGAAGGCTCTTATCAGGGCATTGAAATCAAAGATGAAAGCACCTTTAAACTTGCAAGTGATGCCCAAATTGCCACAGACAAACTCAGCCTTTACGCATCAACCAGCACAACCATTTCTCGTTTCAACTTCTTGGGTGATGAGTGGATAAGATTTGCTGTTAATGATGAAGAATACTTGCTCTCACCAATTATTCCTCAAGGCAATGTTTTCCATCTGCCAAACACAACAACTTCAATAAGTTTGAATTCTGTTCTTTCTTCCTTTAGTTCATCAACAGTGCCAATTTCCATCAGAGTTCTTAACAGAGCCACCGGCGTTTGGCACAATTTCACCATCACGCTTTTAAATGAAGTTGCGCTTGTGACAACGCTTTCAAACTCTGACTCCGAATACATTTCAATCTCATATTCCAATGCGGTGTATCCAGTCAATGTTTCAATCTTCCAGCAAACAATACAAAATGAACAAGCCGTTCTCACTGCAAACCTATCAAACAACCCTAACAAACTTGAAAACCTGACAAATGCAGATTACACATATCTGTCAGGCTGGGCAAATAAAGACGGCATAACCGTTTCTGTGGACGCAGCGACAAACCGCATAGTGTTCAGATTTAACCGCAACCCTTCAGTTGGTGTTAAAGTTAGATATGAAATTGAAGATAACTTTGGCAATATCTTAAAGCCAGCGCACATCTTTGGTATTGTGCAGCCAAACGAAATCACGAGCAGCGGAAATATTTATCAAACTGTTGTCAATGACTTCACAACTGGCAACCAAAACGAAATTTATTATATTGCAACCAAAAATTTGGTTTACAGTTTCAACAACCTCATACACAATGTTACTGTTGAAAAATGGGATAACATCCGCGGAAGATGGTCATCAGACGCTTCAGTTTTACTTCCTAATGATTACATTTCACGAACAACCGACAATATCACAACTTACACCTTTGCCCCTCAAAATGACACTTTTAATCAAAAGTTTAGGTTGATTGTCAATGAATTGGACGGAACAGAACAAACAAATGTTAAAACCGTTTACTTGCAACTATATCAAGTTCTGCCACATCTTTTGGATAAACTTGAAAACGCAAATGACTATCTTTCAACTTTCACCATGACGGACTCCTCAGGCATCAACATAACCAAAGAAGTTTTGGTGGACAGAAACTCCGAAAATGTTTTCATCAATGGCAAAACTTACTCCGTTTCTTTGGCCGGAATAACCTTTGCAAAGAGCATTAGATTGACTTTCACTGACCCAGCGCAATTTGCCTTCCCTTACAGCATTTACATATATAAAGAAGATGGCTCGCTTGGTGAAGACTTTGTGCCAATCAACTCTGGAAGTAGATTTGCAGAAAGCGGCGTTTACTACATCTTGTTCAAATATGACGAACTGTTGTTGTATGAGGACAGAGTTTACAAAGTTGAAATTCTTGACTCCAATAATGAATACTACCGCGTTACAAACAATGGACATGTTGTAAACCGCGCCGGAGCATATTACAATGATGGCTCAGTTGATAACCCTGAATATTACATTGTCAATGTTAAATATCCAGACGAAAGCCGTGCAATTGAAATTGTTCCAAACACCTATCAAAAAATTGTTTCTTACTTCATCTCAGAAAAACCAGAAGAACAAAGTCGTGAAGTGGTAACTTTGCAGTATGTTGTTTCAAATGTGGGAAGAAATGGTGACCAGCCTCTTGAACAGGGACTTCATAAATTCTTCAAAAAAGTCTTTATCACCTTTGTTCCTCCAACACAATCTCCTGTTGGCACAATGTATTTGACCTACAACTTCTCTGACATGCCTATCCCTGATTCAATAAATGATAAAAGTTCTTACACAGCAGTGCCACCAGACCCAGGAATTGAATCAATCAAACTTGTTTACTCCAAAAACAGAGGAATTGACAGCAATTTGATTAATCTTTCCGTGCTTAAAGATGGCGTGCCTTACACCCCAACAATCAAGCAAATGGCAACCGGTGACGGCGAAGAAGAACTTATGTATGCTGAATTTTCAATCTCCGGCACTTACACAATTTCATTTACAGATGTTGCGGGCAACAGGCAAATGTTTGCAACTGGCTTAACTCAACAATCTTACGAATTTAATCTTGTGCTGTTAAAAGATGTTTCGTTCTTCATGACCTACACAGATGTTGACGGAAATGAACAAAACACTGACCCAATTCAAAAAGGCGTGTTCAATAGCGAAGTGACACTTTCAGTTATCAAAAAGTTTAATTCGGTTTATTACACTCAAGCATCTGTCGGAGAAAAAGACTCCCTCATCCATGTTACCAGAAACGGCGTGCCTTACACTAATTATGAATACTCCTCAAACGAAACACTTTCTTCCTTCAAGTTCTCAAAACCGGGATATTACTCCGTTTACTTCTCCGCAACCAGCCTGGCAACCGGACTTGAACTGAGAGAAACCGTTTACACCTTCGCAATTGTCGAGCCTGAAGAGTCAAGATATGCGTTTGAATTCTCACCTTATCAGAGTTATTATGTTCTCTCAATCATAAAAGGCAACAGCGGTGACATCACAAGAGATAATGACGGCAATTTGGTTGCAGACCTTCAAAATACCTTCCAAACCGCAGTTGGCAGTGATAACAAGCGCTATTTGAAAAACTTTGTGACTTCAGTTTCAGATGAAGGTTTGCTTGGCAGCGGAAGATATATTGTGACAATTTCAACAAACAAAAACTTAAACCGTGACGATTACTCCAAAGTCACAACCTTCTCCTTTGCATATTGGATAAATTCAGAGTCAGTGCCAATCAGCGTTTCAATCAACGAAGGCACTTCAACCAACAAAAACATCTCTGTTTCCTTTAATGCAGAAAGAGTGTTCACTTCGGTCGGCGAGTGCGACATCTATGTTGGAACAAAAATATATCACATAAACAGTGAAACCATTGCCGAACTTGGCACTATCACCGAAACACTTTCAACAACAGGTGTTCACTACATCACCGTTATGTCAATGAGCGGCAGCGTTCTTTACAGATACAAAGTTGAAAAAACTGAACCTCTCAATGGCTGGGCAATTGCAGCAATTGTCATAGGCGGCATAGTGCTGATTGCAGTGATAATCATCATTGTTAAACTGAGAAAACGAATCAAGGTTAAATAAAAAATGCGAACTTTCGTTCGCATTTTTTTAAAGGTTAAATACGGACTTGCATTTTCATTTTCAAAGATTAAATGTTGCCATGGGTTGTTTTTGTCCCATGCTGTATGTTATAATATAAGTAGAGAGATGAAAATGAACAAACACAAAAAACTTATCATTTTGTACGTGTATGATGTTTTAAAGCATGGCAGTGCGGAAGATTGCCTTTTTCACCAAACAAGCATTGCCAAGCAAATAAGTGAGTATTTTGGCATACCTTGTGACAGAAAGACAGTCGCGCGCAATATTGGTTATTTGCGGGAATATGGCTGCGACATTGTCACAATCAAAGGTAAAGGTTGTTACATGAGGTCCTATCCCTATCTTGGAAAGACCATTTACACAAAGAAAAAGTTTGAGGAGGAAAATAATGCGACCAATTGAACCATTTGTTATGCCAAAATACAAATGCAAGAACTGCGGAAAAATTATTTCCGAGCCGCAACTGAAATCTTTTAAAGTTTCGTTTGGCGACTTTCAATGTTTTGGGCAATGGTGTTTGTGCGATGAGTGCTTGGAAGGTGGAATAACAAAGCCCAAATGCGTCCGCACACATAAATGGGTTTTGGGAAAAGATGACGCAACATTTTTAAGGGAACTTGCGGACCTGATAACAAAATATAAAGTCCGCGCAATAGATGTATTTTTTGAGGAGGAAGACTGATGGAAAAAGAGTTTTTAAACAGAGTTTTTGAGTTTGGTGGCACATTAGGAAATTTGCAAGCGGAAAAAGGAAATTACAACGGCGTTTACATCTTTGTCCGCCCTGATGATTTCGGAAAGGTTATTTTTGGCGAAAGTAAGTTGAAGTTTTGGCGTGGCTACGAAGTTTCGTTGACCACTGAAGAACTTCAAAATAAATGGGTCGAAAACGCAAATGTTTTGTATATAGGAAAATGCTCATCAAAAACAAAGTCACTTCAAAAACTTGTGCGAAAACACATAGAATTTTGGAATGGCAAAGAGGTTTCCGCGTATGGTGGAAAAGCCATTGGCCAAATCCAAAACTGGAAGGATTTGCAAGTATGGTATTTGGAGTGTGCCGACCCGCAACAAGCAAAAACTGATTTATTGAAAGATTTTTTTGAAAAATATGGAAAATTGCCGTTTGCAAATTTGTAGTTAAAAGGGTGAGCATGAAAAATCATAATTTTAGCATCAAAATTCTCGGCAGCGGCATGGGAGGGATAAACATCATAAAGCCCTTTGCCAAAGTGCCTTTGAAAAATGTTGAGTGTTTGGATATGCACGCGGACTGGGCCTCTAAAATCACCAACAAATTTATTAAAATAGGAACAAAAACAACGAGGGGTTTAGGCACGGGCGCACTCCCACTTTTCGGCGAAAAGGCGGCAAGAGAAGATAAAGACGCGATCGTTAATGCAATATCTGGCTGCGACCTTTTAATTCTTGTTTCGGGGCTTGGAGGAGGAACAGGCTCTGGCGCATCGCCTGTGGTGGCTGAAATTGCAAAAGAGCTCGACATTCCGACAGCCGCGTTTGTGACAACTCCACTTGGCTTTGAATCAAAAATGCGGCATCAAAATACGCAAGTAAGCCTTGAAAAATTAAAAAGTTTTGCCGGCGTTTTAATTGTCTTTTCGTGTGAAGAATACATGTCGCACGTTCCGAAAAAAACTCCTATTGGCGAAATTTTTAAGCGAATTGATGAGATTTTGCAAAAAAACATCATAAAAATGATAGATTTTTGCAATTTGCAAGCTTCAAATGGCAAATCAGCTAAAGAGATTTTGAAACTTATCAAATTTGATGATCCTTGCATAAATGTGTTTAAAACGATATAAAAAATGCGGCGATAATTGCCGCATTTTTAAATTGCAATTTCGTCATCTTTAGATTCAAGCGATTTGTCAACAGAATTATCCACATATTCCTCGCCATAGATGTCGCTGATGTCTTGCGTCATCTCAATGTCCTTAATTTTTTCCTGTATAACTTTAACGTCCCCTAAATCATGTGCAAAATCAACTTGGCTGTGCATGAGCATAAGTTCAAATTGTGAAAATTCGCCAATGTTGCCTATTTTGAAAGCATGCCCTTGCGTCAAGATTTCTGAAAATGTCAAATTTTTAAAGTCAGTGATTGCATCCTTATATTCCTGCTGTGACACTGCATCTAACCCTTGGCTCAAAGCCATTTTTTGATATATCTTGTATCCTTTTTTAAACAAGTTTTTGTTGTTGATCTTGCGAATGCGTTTTGTAATCAAATTGCCAACAAACATCACGCCTGCTCCACCCAAAAAAAGTGAACTTGCCGCTGCAAATTCGCCATCATGCAAACCTTTGATAAACATGCCAATTCCACCGCCTATCAAGCCAAGACTCAAAATGGAAAAAAAGAGATTGCCAGTAAAGTTTGCCAGCTTCATAGAGTGGTCAAAACTTTTTAATATTGGATAAAGCCTGTCAATTTTGTCTTCCTCAATCGAAATGTCACCCATCATCTTTTGAACGATTTCATCATTGTCCATATTTTCTCTCCTTGGCTTTATTATACGCTCTGAGCGTCTGAGTGTCAATATGGAAATTAAAAAAACAGGCCTTTCGGTCTGCTTTTTTGTTACATTGTTGTCACAATCTTAATTCCAGGGCCCATTGTTGAGCAAACGGAAATGTTTTTGAAATATTGTCCTTTTGCTGCCGCAGGTTTTGCCTTTTGAAGGGCTTCAATGACTGTGCGATAGTTTTCTATAAGTTTTTCTTTGCCAAAGCTAACTTTGCCCAAAATTACGTGAACATTGTTTGTTTTGTCCAAACGATATTCAACTTTTCCGGCTTTAACTTCGCTGATAGCCTTTTTAACGTCCATTGTAACTGTTCCGCTCTTTGGGTTTGGCATGAGGCCCTTAGGTCCAAGCACTCTTGCCACACGTCCAACAACGCCCATCATGTCAGGAGTTGTGATGCAGACGTCAAAGTCAAGCCATCCTCCTTGAATTTTGGCAACAATTTCTTCTGCGCCAACAAAGTCCGCTCCGGCCTTTGTTGCTTCGTCCGCTTTGTCACCCTTTGCAATAACCAAAACTTTCACGCTTTTGCCTGTTCCGTGAGGAAGCACAACAACGCCTCTAACCTGTTGGTCAGCGTTTCTTCCATCAACGCCAAGTTTAACATGAAGTTCAACTGTTTCATCAAATTTTGCTTTTGCTGTTTCAACCACATGAGCAAACGCCTCTTCTGGAGAATAACTGGTTGCTTTGTCATAGGTGGAAAGAGCAAGTTTCATTCTTTTGCCTTTATTCATATCCTTCCTCCTACTCTGTGATTGTAACGCCCATGCTGCGTGCTGCACCTTCAATCATGCTCATAGCGGCCTCAATGCTTGCTGCGTTAAGGTCAGGCATTTTTGTGGTTGCAATTTCACGAACTTGCGCTTTTGTGAGTGAACCGACTTTTTGCTTGTTTGGTTTTGGCGAACCCTTTTCAAGTCCAAGCGCCTTTTTGATAAGAACGGCTGCTGGTGGGGTTTTCAGCACAAAACTGAATGACCTGTCTTGATAAATTGTTATCACAACAGGGATGATGAGACCTGCTTGAGATGCAGTTTTCTCATTAAATTCTTTGGTAAATGCCGCAATGTTTATCCCATGAGGTCCAAGTGAAGAACCCACAGGAGGTCCAGGTGTGGCTTTACCGGCTGGGAGTTGCAATTTTACAACTGCGCCAATCTTTTTTACTGCCATTTTTTCCTCCTTATGTGTGGTTATTTAGAGCGATTGCAGTCCCGCTCTCCCACGTTTTTGGGCTTCAAGCCCTTTATATTAAGCAGAATTTCTGCATAATACCATTTTTAAGCGTCAATTTTTCGCATTTGAGTGTAATCAAGTTCAACCGGTGCTTCACGGCCAAACATCTCAACAATGACTGTTGCGATGCCATTTTCAGGTGAAACAGACTGAACTGTTCCAATTGTGCCTTCAAGCGGCCCGTCAATAACCTCAATTTTGTCACCAATTTGAAGGTCAACTTCAACTTTGATTTTTTCTAGCTTGTTTTTGCGCACTTCGTCATCAGTAAGTGCAAGAGGTCTGCCGTTTGGTCCAACAAAACCTGTGATACCACGCGTTCTTGTCACATTGTGCCAAAGGTCATCACCATATATCATCTTAACGAAGATATAACAAGGCATGCTTTTTCTTTCCACCAATTTCTTCTTGCCGTTTTTTTCTTCAACAACGCTTTCCATTGGAATAATGATGTCAAAAATGCGGTTTTGAAGTCCAAATTTGGTCACAACAGTTTCAAGATTTTCTTTGGCAACATTTTCATATCCAGAAAATGTGTGAAGAGCATACCACTTTGCTTCTTTTGATTGGTCAGGAACTTGCTCTCCGCCCACAGAGTGAACTCCAATTGTGCCTTGAACCTTAGGCTGATTTTCTTCTTTAATTTCGTCCATATTCTCTCCTTATGTCAAAAGTCCAAACAAAAAACCAAACAAGGCGTCAAGTCCAAAAAGGATAAGACCGAAAAGAACAACCACCGACAAAACAACGCCTGTTTTTTTGCAAACATCACTAAAACTTGGCCATGTCACTTTTTTGAGTTCGCTGACAGTTTCCTTGCCCTTACGTTTGATTTTCTTGCCAAAGCCCTCTTTGTTTTTGTCTTTGGCTTTCTTGTTTGCCTTTTTGTCGCCTTTGTCAGCCTTCTTGTCCTCTTTTTTTGCCTTAGGCTGTTTTGCAGGCTTAGAAACGCTCTCGTCAGTCACGACAACAGCGTCCAAATTTTCTTTAGTTTCAGAAACCTCAACCTCTTTGGTCAAGTTTTTCTTTTTGGCCATTTCTCCTCCTGCAACTTATTTGGTTTCTTTGTGAAGTGTTCTCTTTCCACATCTTGGGCAGAATTTTTTGATTTCAATTCGCTCTGGGTTTGCGGAACTGTTTTTGCTTGTTGCATAATTTCTCTCTTGGCACTCGGTGCAAGCAAGAGTGATATCTTTGCGTTTTGGTGCTGCCATAACTTTTTCTCCTAACAAAAAACTAACACCCCGATTTGGAAGTGTTAGTGTATTTTAACATAATGTTTGCTTTGTTGTCAAGAGAAAACTAGTCTATTTTTTTAGATTTTTTAAAGTCTTTGAAATCTTTTGTCGTGAGAATTGTGTCAACCAAGAAGGCAAGTTGATGCTCACCACACTTCTTGCTCACATCCTCAAGGTCTGATGGGAAATTGAAATCAAAGTCGTTTGACAAGGCATAAAGAAAATAAACCCTCAAAAGTTCCTTTGCAAACAAAAAGGCTTGGTCGTAGTTTGGTCCTGAGGTTGAAATGTCAAGGTCTGGGAAATAAACCCTTGTTTCGCCTTCGTCAATGTAAAATATTGCTGGATAGATGAATTGTTGCATTTTTTGGTCTCCGTTAATAATATTCTATCACATCTTTTCAAGTTTTAGCAAATATTTTAACATAAAAAAACAGACCAAGTCTGTTTTTAAACAAAATTTTTAAAATGTGATGCCTTCGTTTCCTTTCTCTGGGAAATTCATTTTAAAAGTTGTTTCTTTATTCATGTCAATAGGGTTTCTTGACACAACTGTCAAATCTGGATATCTTTTCGCTAAACTGAAAACTTCAAATTGCTTTGTCATTGCTTGTCCTCCTTTGATAGCCCTATCATATCACAAACTTTAAAATTTGTAAATACTTTTTTCAAAAATTTTTTAAATATTTTTTTACCTTTATTTTAAAGGGCTTTACATCTTTTCAGGAATTTCAATTCCCAAAACATCACAAGCCTCTTCAAGGTTTGAAAGCACAATTGTTAAAAGCGTCAAGTGCGCGTTAAAAACTTTTTTGTCAGGCTCTGAAAGAATGTGGCAGGAGTTGTAGAATGAAGAGAACTCGCTTGCAACATCATATAAAGCCGTGGTCAGAGAGTTTAAACTCTTTTCCTGATAGCATTGAATATAACTTGACCTGAGTTTATTCAGACTGAGAATGAGCGAGCGGTGGATTGGAAGAAATTTATAACTTGTTTCAAATTCCTTAGCCTTTGCAAGAATTGACTTTATTCTGCACGCTGTGTATTGAATGTAAGGGCCGGTCTTCCCTTCAAACGAAAGCACCCTGTCCATATCAAAGTTGATATCTTTTTCAACAACGCTGCTTAAATCAGCAAACTTGAGTGCCGCATTTCCAATCTTGCGTTTTAAATCCTTATCGTGCTTTGTCCCGTTTGCAACGAGTTTTTGCTCGGCTTTGTCATACAGGGTGTTTAAAAGGTCAACAAGTTGCATATTGCCGCCGTCACGCGTCTTTAAGGCTTTCCCGTCCTTGCCGTTGATTGTGCCAAAACCGGTGTGAAGCAAAATTTGATTTTTGTTTGAAATTCCAGCCTTTTTGCAAGCGCGGAAGACCTGAGTGAAGTGCTGTTTTTGTCTGGCATCAGAAAAATAATGGATGATGTTAGGATGATATTTTTCATTTCTTAGATAAATTGTGGCAATGTCAGAAGTTGAATACATATCCCCGCCATTTGATTTTTGAAGTATGACTGGCGGCATAGGATTTTCATATCTCTGCACTTCGTCTGGGTTCTTTTTTGGAATTGGAATTTGCTCGCCTTCCTCAGCAACATCGACCACAAGTGCACCTTCACTGACATGTGCAAGCCCCTTCTTTTTGAAGATGTCAACAACTCTGTCCACATATTCACTTGCTGTGCTTTCGCCGTTCCAAAGGTCAAAATGCACATTTAACATTATGCAAAGGGCTTTGATTTCCTTGACGGAAACTTCTCTCAGTCTCTTCCAAAAGCCAAAATATGGCTCTTCATGATTTTGAAATTTGAGTGTTATCTCTTCGGCGCGCGCCTTGAAGGTTTCATCTTCGCTCTTCAATTTGCTGCCCTTTGGATACGCCTCATTCATGACCGTGATGTCAAGTTTTTTCTTGCCAGTCAAATAGTCGTTAAACGACCCCTCTCTTTCAAGCATTGCCATGATAAGACCAAGGGGCATACCCCAATCACCAAGAAAGATGTCACTCGTCACATTGAAGCCAAGTTTTTTATATAGCCGCTTAAACGCCTCGCCAATATTAAAAGACCTCATGTGACCAATATGTAACGCTTTGCCAATGTTTGGGCCGCCATAGTCAATTAGTAAATTTTTGCCTTTGCCGACTTGTGGCACTTGAGAATTTGATAACGACTTTGCAAGCGCATTTATGCCCTTTTGCGTCAGTTTTATGTTTATAAACGCCGGTTTTGCAACTGAAAAGACAAAATTTTGATTGTTTTGAAGATTGTTCACAATTTTTGTTGCAATTTCAAAAGGGTTTGAGTGAAGATTTTTGGCTATTGCAAAAGAGGAGTTGCTTTGAAAGTCCGCCATGTCTGGAAGTGCGGAAAAAGAAACCACAAACTCTTGTGGAAAACCCTCTTTTTTGGCTGAATCATTTAAAAGTTTTTCAAGTTTTTTTCTAATCAATTTCCCTTCTCCCTTCCATTGCTTTTGAAAGCGTCACCTCGTCTGCATATTCAAGGTCACTGCCCATTGCTATGCCCTGTGCAAGTCTTGTGACTTTTATGCCCATAGGCTTTAATAATTTTGCAATATACATAGCTGTCGCGTCACCCTCAACATCAGGGTCGGTTGCCATGATGACTTCCTCAGTTTTAAGTTCTTGGATACGCTTGAGAAGTCCTTTTATGTTGATATCATTTGGGCCTTTGCCGTCAAGAGGACTTAAAAGTCCAAACAACACATGATAAACACCATCATAGTTTTTAACTTTTTCCATTGAGATGATGTCCTTTGGCTCTTTGACAACACAAATCACTTTTCCAGAGCGTTTTTCACAGATGTCGCACACAGGCTTGTCCGTGTAATTTCCACACTTTGTGCAAAGTCCAATTTTTGATTTGACTTCTTTGATTGCCTCGGCGAAATTCTCCGCCCGCTCTTTTGAGCCTTCAATGATAGAATAGGCATATCTCTGTGCCGTCTTATAGCCAACGCCTGGCAAGGACCTAAAATACTCTATCAGCCTTTCAATAGGCTCATCAAACTTTGCCATATCACATCCCTGGAATTTGAGGTATTGTTTCTTTTTCTGCTATGTCAATCTTTGCAATAACATCATTAAACGCACTTGTGATGAGGTCTTCAAGCATTTCAACATCATCAGGGTCAACAACTTCCTTTTTAATGTTTATTGACTTTAAGGTTTTGTTGCCAAACATTGTGATTGTCACTGCGCCGCCACCAACTGTGCTTGAAAATTCACGCGCATCAAGTTCTTCTCTTGCTCTTTGCATATCCTGTTGCATTTTTTGTGCTTGGCGCATGAGTTGTTGCATATTTCCTCCGCCAAAGCCACCAAAACCGCCATATCCCATAGTTTTTTTACTCCTTTACTTTAAATTTTTCGCCAAACTCTTTTCTGAGCATAACTTCATCTTCGTCAACCTTAGAAGGCTTTATAATTTTTTCTTCCATCACAACTTTCATCTCTCTTCCCTGCCAACTGAGTGCCCGTTCAAGTTCTCTCTTACCGTCTTCTAAAAGAGAGAGAACTGTTTTATCTGGCGTTCTTATAATAAGGTTTCCATTTTCAATTGAAACATCTGTGATGTCGCCACACGCAACATGCAGTGCGACATGCCTGTTTTCTTTTAAATACAAAACGACCTTACCCCAAACATCTCTGACACTGAGTGGCCCAACCTGATTAGTCAGTTTTTTTTTACTTCTTCACCTGTTATGCAAGCAATTGCCAAACTTTCAAGCAGAAGTCTTGTTGAGAGGGTGTATCTCAGTTCTGCCTCGCTTGACGCAAAAGTTTGCATGTATGAAATAAGCCGCTTGTCGTCAACGCGCTCCGCCTGAGCCACATATTTTTTAAGCACATCATCAGGCAAATTTAATATTTCGCTCGGCCTAAGACAAGTTTTGCACACAAGAAGGTCACGCGCGTGCTTTGCCGCATCCTTTGCAAACACTGAAAGGTTTTTGCCAGAGGCATCAATATTGTTTATTAGCGTCAAAACGCCGCCCAAATCCTTGTCAATGATTTTATCAAAGAATTCAAGCAAAAGTTCATGGTCAGTTGTGCCAAGCACCTTCATGACCGCCTCTTTTGTGATGTGGCCGCCGGAATAAGCATTTATGCTGTCGGCAATGGACAAGGTGTCACGCACACTGCCTTCACCTGCCGCGGCAATAAGTTTGATAGCGTCCATCTCTGCCTCAATGCCTTCCTGTTTAAAAATGCCCTCAAGCACTTTTGAAAGGCTGTCTATTGAAAGCAGTCTGAAATCAAATCTTGAACATCTTGAAATGATTGTTGCCGGAAGCTTATGCACTTCCGTGGTTGCCAAGATAAATATTATATATTCAGGGGGCTCTTCCAAAGTTTTCAATAACGCGTTAAAAGCACTGTCGGAGAGCATGTGCACTTCGTCTATGATATAAACTTTGTATTTTGCGCCAATTGGTGCAAACTTAACTTTTTCCCTAAGTTCCCTTATGTCATCAACCCTGTTGTTTGACGCAGCGTCAATTTCCACAACATTGACATCATTTGCTTGTTTGAGTTTTTTGCAAACTTCACATTCTCCACATGGTGAGCCAGTTGTGTTGTTTTCACAATTGACTGCACGGGCAAAAATTTTTGCAACACTCGTTTTTCCAACTCCGCGTGAGCCGGTGAAAAGATAGGCATGAGAAATCTTGCCTGACAAAATTTGATTTGCCAGCGTCTTTGTGATATGCTCCTGACCAACAACCTCTTCAAAAGTCTGCGGCCTATATTTTCTGTAAAGTGCAAGATGTGAACTCATAGCCATATTATATCCATTTCCCTTTTACAAATCAACTTATTTGACGGAGTTTGCAATATTCAAAAAGGCGTCAACTTTGAGCGACACTCCGCCAAAAAGACCGCCGTCAATTCCTGTGGCAGAAAGAAGGGCTTGATAATTTTTCTCGTTCAAACTTCCGCCATACAAAAGTTGAATATCACGGCTGGCTTTCTCAGAAAAGTTTTCCAAGATGACCTTTCTTATTATCTTTGCAACAAATTCAACATCTTTGACTGTCGCATTGTTGCCTGTGCCTATTGCCCAAATTGGCTCATAGGCAATGATAACGCTTTCAAGTTCGTTTTCATAAAGACCTTTAAGGTCTTCTTCAAGTTGTTTTCTTATCACTTCGCCGGTTTTCCCTGCGTTTTTGTCAAGTCCGCTTTCACCGACACAAAGGATACATTTTAGTCCATTTTTGAGTGAAGTTTTGATTTTTTTATTTATGAGTTTGTCGCTTTCCTTAAATTTGTTTCTTCTTTCACTGTGGCCAATTATGACATACTCGCCACCCACCGCCTTAATCATGTCGGCACTGATTTCACCAGTGAAAGCACCCTGCTCCTCATCACTGACATTTTGCGCGCCAAGTTTGATTTTGCTGCCACGAGTGAAGAAACTTGCAAGCGGCAAAGAGATGTATGGTGGGCAAATTATCACATCTGCTCTTTCGCCATTAAACAGCGAAACAAATTTTGTGAAATATGCCTTTGCCTCTTCAATGTTTTGGTTCATTTTAAAATTTGCAACTATCAATTTTTTCATACCACTTTCTCCTGTATAACATCAATTCCAACCAGCGGTGCGCCTTCAAGAAGTTTCAATGTTGCTCCTCCGCCTGTTGAAATGTGGTTTATCATTTTCACACAATGCGCTTGTTTAACCGCACTTATGCTGTCACCACCGCCCACAATTGAGTAAGCGGCACTTTTGCCAATCTTTTTGGCAATTTTGAAAGTTCCTTTTTGGAATTTAGGGTCCTCATATTTGCCAAGAGGCCCGTTCCAGATGATTTGATTTGCTTTGCTGATTTCTCGTTCAAACAAGTTGATGGTTTTTGGGCCAATGTCAGAGCCAACCATTTCGCCGCTAAGTTCATCTGTCACAAAAGTCTTTTCTTTCTTGTCGCCAAACATGTAAGCAACATGGTCAACCGGCAGAACAATGCGTTTGTTTAGCGTTTTGGCCTGTGCCAAAACCTCTTCAGCCACTTTAACGCTGTCAACATCAACCAGGCTATGTCCAACACTGTGACCCTCCGCCACAAGGAAGGCATAAGCCATAGCACCGCCAATCAAAATGACATCAGCAACTTTCATGATGTTCAACAGTGCGCCAATTTTATCATCCACTTTGCCGCCACCAAAGATTGCAACAAAAGGCTTTTTTGGGGTTTTTATTGCATTTTCAATTATGTTCAATTCATTTTCAATCAAAAAGCCAACGGCATTTGGCAAAAGTCTTGGAACGCCATAAGTTGATGCATGCTTTCTGTGTGATGTTCCAAACGCATCATTGACATAAATGTCCGCAAGCGAAGCGAGTTGCTTTGCAAACTCTGGGTCATTTTGCGTTTCTTCCTTATAAAATCTTACATTCTCCAGCACTAAAATGCTGCCTTCCGACATGCTTGCCACCTGCTCTTGAACATCAGGGCCAATGGTCTTGTGTGCAAACTGCACCTTGCCTGGAAAATACTTCATAAGCAAAAGGGTTATAGGCCAAAGAGAAAGCCTGAAATCAAACCCATTTGGTCTGCCAAGATGTGAGCAAATTATCACCTTCGCCCCTTTATCAACCAAATATCTTATTGTTGGCAATTCATTGACAAGTCTTGTGTTGTCAGATATTCTTCCTGCCTTGTTCATTGGCAAATTGAAGTCCGTTCTAAGGAAAACTCTTTTGCCTTTCAAATTGACAAGGTCGCGTATGCTTCTTTTCATAATTCCTCCATAATCATTTTACACTTTTTGTTCTAGTTTTCAAAATGTTTGCGCTCTCTTGCAAGAGTTTTAGGCTTTCATTTATGTCAGTTTGAAGTGCCAATTGCCGCTTTATGTCGCTGCCGGCTTTAAATGCTGCCGCATAAGCAAGAAAATGTTTGCGAAGATATTTGTTAAGCCACGCCTCAGGATAATGCTCTCTTAAAATTTCAACATGGCGGAAAATCATATCCATTTCGTCAACCTTTTTCCCTTTGATTAAAGAAAATATCCATGGCGAGCCGACCGCTCCTCTTCCAATCATAACACCATCAACTTGGGTCTGTTTCATTTTTTGATAACTTTCTTCATCAACAACATCTCCGTTTCCAATGATTGGGATGTGACTGACCGCCTTTGCAAGCGCAATTGCATCATAGTCGACGCTGCCAGAAAACCCTTGTGCAAAAGTTCTGCCATGCACTGACACAAAACTTGCACCTGCCTCTTCGCACACGCGAATAATTTGGGCTATGTCAACCTTGTCATATCCAAGTCGCACTTTAACGCTGACTGGTCTGTCCTTTGCCGCTTTGACGCACTCTGAAATAATGCACCCCATGGTATTAAGGTCTTTCAAAAGCGCCGACCCCTCACCATTCTTGATTATTTTTGGTGCCGGGCAGCCCATGTTGATATCTATGCCTTCAAAGTGGCTTAAAATGTTGTTTTTGACGGCTTCTGCCATGACAAAGGGGTCTTTGCCAAAAATTTGAGCAAAAACAAGCCTTTCTTCTTTTTCTCTAATTGTCATGTCCTCAGTCTTTTTGCTGTTATGACGCATAGCCTCGGCAGAGAGCATTTCTGTAAACATTGCGTCCGCTCCGCATCTTTGACAAACGCACCTGAATCCAACATCGCTGTAACCTGCAAGCGGTGCTAACAAGACTGCATCTTTAAAATCTAAGCCTTTAATTTCCATGCTTTTATTTTAGCAAATTATTTCTCTTGTGCAAAATGATTTATGCTTTAAGAAGATTCGTCACTCACAACTTTCTTTTTAAATATGTTTTTAAAAATTTCGGTGGTGATTGGCAGCGTGCATAAAACATAAATTGTTGCGCCCAAAATCACACTGAGCAAGACTTCAACCAGCGGAGGAAGGTCAAAATAAAAAAGCAGTGCATTAATTGAAAGGGTCATAAGCAAAGACGAAATAAGTGGAAGAGTGAGGTCAAAAAAGCCAACAGAAACCTTCCTTTTGTTTTTGATAAGCACCATAATGCAAACTACACTTGCAAAAGCAATGTTGCCAATCACCACACCAAAAATATTTATTTGTGGCAATGCAGTCAAAAAAATAACTGCAGTAACTTTGATTACTCCACCAACTATGTAAGCCGACATGCAATAATAAAAATGCCCCTTAGACTGCAAAATTGCAACAAAAAATTGCATAAGCGCTGTGATTAATGTTGAAATTATGCCAAAATATGTCAATTTCACCGCATAATCAATAAGTTCACTTTCAAGCGAAGGATAAACGAAAATATAAAGAGGTCTGCTTATTGCGGCAATTCCAAATGTCAAAGGCAGAAGCACCAACCACATAATTTTTAAAGAATTTGCAATTGTGTTGTCCTGGTCTAAATTAAGTTTTGCTTCATCATACGCAACTGCCGGCAAGATTGCAGTTGAAATTGCAGAGGAAAGAATAAGTGGAAAATTTAATATTGCTCCAACCACACCCGTCTCTAACCCAAAAAGCGAAGTCGCAAACCCTCTTTCAAACCCAGCGCGCATAAGGCACGAAACAACCACAAAACTGTCAACAACCGAAACAAGTGGCAAAACCGAACTTCCAAGTGAAAGTGGAACAACCGCTTTTAAAAATGCCGCCGCCACATTTTTGTCCTTAACACTCACAAATTTTGTTTTAAAGTGCATATATAAGCAGAGGAATATTATGCACGCAATCTCCCCCATTGTCACGCCTAAAAATGCGCCAAACACACCCGACTCAACTCCTTTTTTGCCAAATATAAAAGCAAACAAAAGCCCCAAGACAAATTTGACCGCCTGCTCCAAAATTTGACTTATTGCGGTTGGTGTCATGTTTTCATAACCCTGAAAAACTCCGCGCATTGAAGCAATAACTCCGCCAAAAGGAATGAGAAAAAGCATAAGTTTGTAACTGCTGCTGCCTGCCGCCGCACCTTGCAAAAAGGCTATCTGGCTTGAAAGCAGACTTAAAGCAAGACCTCCCGCAAAACCAAATAAAATTGAATACAAAAGCGAAGTTTTGAGGAGTGATTTAATCTTGCCAAAATCACCTATTGCCCGCGCTTGCGAAACAAATTTGGACAGCGCTGTGCTCACCCCTGCGGTTGTCAAAATTAAAGCGAAAGAATAAACGCTCATGACAAGTTGAAAAACACCAATGCCCTCAATTCCAAGTATCGAAGTGAGCGGAAGGCGAAAAAAAGCGCCTAGCACTTTGCAAATGACACCACTCAAAACCAATATCAAAGTCCCTTTTCCAATGCTTTTTGTCATAAAAATAGTTTTATCTTATTAAAAAAACTTATGCAAAGGGTATTTACAAACCAAAAAATTTATGTTATACTAAGGGCAAACAAAGGAGATTAATATGGCTGATACCGGAATTAATAGAGTAAAAGACCCTGAAATCAATAAAGCCCTCTGGGAAAGCAAAAATGCAGGACTGATAACGGTTTTGGACCGCGTTCAAGGACAAGAGATTGATCCTGCGACCTTAAAAGGCGAAAAATGTTTGACCATCATGTTTTTCAGAGTTATATCTTATTTTTACACAAAGTATGACAACCCCGACTACATTGACCAAGATGCCGAAGATTGGCTTCAAGGAAAAATTGCTTTGGAAAACTCCGCTATCACAAGCGCACTTCAATGCAGAACCTTTTTAAAGCGTCTTCGTGAAAACTTTTCTGATTACGCTTCTTGCCAATATTTTGAAAGCATCTTCAATTTTAACCCTGATTACAACCGACAAGTAGCTTACATGAAAGACTCAAACAATAAAATTGTTTTTTCACTTGAATCATACATGAACGGAGCAATGAACGGCAACAAACTTAAATCTCCAGCATCTCTCAAATTTGCACCTGACATATCAAAGGCTGTAAACGCACTTGACGAAAGTATTGATAAAGATGTTTATGCAAATGTTTCTCCATACAGTGCAGAAAAAAATATTAGATAAACAAAAAACAAGGCATTTTGATTGCCTTGTTTTTTTATTTTGTTAAATCAATGTTGTTAGGTTTAAATGGGCTAAGTTTGTCTGGGCTAATACTACCAGTTGGCTTTACAGGAGGGGGATTAGGCTTACCCGCTCCAGTTTGGTTTGGGTGAATACTAACAGTTGGTTTCCCTGGGTCCACAATACTGCCATGGCCACCAAGCCTTGGTGGTGGCTTGAGGGCTATATCTTCAGCCGTTAAAACATTTTCTTTTGGGGGCTGACTGACGCTCACTGGCTTTGTTGTTTCCGCTGGCGCATCCGTTGCCTTTGGCTGCAAAGAAATGTTTTCGCCAGCCTTTTCTGTTTGCACTGGCGTGTTAAGTATGTCCCGAACCTCATCAATTGGTGCAGGTGAAACAATCTGCTCTTCTGGTGCACTTGAAATTGGTGTGACAGGAACAATTGGCGTTTTTAAAATTTCTTTGTTGATTTTTGCACCAATCATGATGTCTTTTTTCTTTTCAGTTTTTTCTTTTTTACCAGGTTTTGCTGATTTATATTTGTAAAGAGGTCCCGGTTTTGGACGCTTTGCAGAAGATGACTTACCACCTTTTTTCTTTGCGCCGCTGCCCGCCACTTCTGTTTTTTTAATTTTTGGTGCTGACAAAGTTTCCAGTTTGTTTGAAACTTGGTCATATTCAATAACAGGCTTTGTGAAAATTTTGATGGTCTTTGGAAAGTCCTGAGGAAGTTCCTTTTTAATCTCTTTAAAACCGCCCTCTTTCAAAATCATTATGTCAAGTTTGCGCCTTAACTTTGTGTAAGTTGTGCTTTGATTTGGAAGGGCTTTGCTTTTTTCATGCTCTTCTTTGAGTTTTTCCAAAATGCGCTTGCACTTTTCTCCGCCCTTCTCAAGTACTTCCATCATCTCTAAGATGTAATATTCAGATTGAAGTTCAACAACAAATTCCCTTTCAATTCTTTTAAGGTCCTGCTGTTCAATAAACTCTTTTATCTTTTCGGAATTTTCATCTGCGTAGTCATCAATATCGTCCAAAATGTTGAACGCAGTTTTAAGTTTTTGAGTGAAAACTTCGTTATAGTCTGCATAATATTGCGCCACAAAACTGATAATCTGGTCATCTTCAACGCTTTCAATAAGATAAAGATTGGCATAGCCTTTGTTATCTTCATGCCAAAATTTAACCTTAAAATGAAGAGTAATGCAGCCAAGTTCACTTTCTGCAACAAGTTCGCCAAAATCTGTTGCAGTAAGTAATTTTTTAACCCCAACCAAAGTTGGTTTTATCTCAGGCAAAAGGGCGTATTTCCCATCCTCAGTGAAATTACCCAGAAGTTTATATTCCAAAATCTCGTCCAATTTATGCAAGCGATAGTAGTCAATAAAATCTGGGTCCTCTAACTTTTCACCTGTCCCATACACTATCCAAGTCGGTTTTGACTCAAGCGTGTCAACCTTGTCTTTCTTCATAATTTAAGTATACTACAAAATAATATTATTTGCAACAATTTTTTCAATTTCTATTTTCTTATAAAAGTCAAGCAATAAGGCTTTGCTCTGTAATCATTGACAGTTATGCCATTTGCAACGCAATGCCCGTCATGATTGAGCAAACACTCGGCGGAACATTTGATTTCAATTGTTTTTGAGTCCCTTTGCGGGCTATATTTTGGAATTCGCTCAAACAAATGTTTGGATGTGTCAATTTGCTGCTTTTCTTCGTCTGGCTCATAGTGAGAGCATAACATTCCCTTTGTGACCGCAATGCCTCTGGCTTTGCAAGTGAAGTGGTCATTATATTTGCACTTTAATTTTCTGCACCTAATATCCATGTTTTCTCCTCTAGTCAAGTGTTGCCAATTTGTTTGACTTTTACTCATATTTTGAGTTAAAATTTATTTAAGAGGTGAAAGATGAAAGTCGTTTTGTTAAGTGATGTTCGTGGCTGCGGAAAGAAAGGCGAAATCAAAGAGGTCAGCGGCGGATACGCACAAAATTATTTGATAAAAAACGGACTTGCACGAATTGCAGACAACTCTGCCTTGTCAGCGCAAGCGCAAAAAAATTCTTCCGAAGCGTTCCATAAGGCAGAAGCACTCAAAGATGCCAAGTTGTTAAAAGAAAAACTTGCAAATGTGTCCCTATCTCTTCAAATAAAATGCGGCGAAAACGGAAAGAGTTATGGTGCAATCACAAGCAAAGAAATTGCAGACGCGCTGTCGCAAAAGGGATATGAAATAGACAAGAAAAAAATTGCAAGCGGCACAATCAAAAATGCAGGAATTTACAAAGTTGAAATCAAACTTCATCCAGAAGTTGTCGCCACAATAAAGGTTGTGGTTGAAGCCGTTTAAAAGGAGTTAGCATGAGCAATATCAAGCAATATTTGGAAAAAGTTGCGCTATATGACCGCGACCAAATAAGAAATGACGAAGAGGACAGACGCGTTTTGGAAAGAATAACAAAACACGCGCAAGAGGCCAAAGCCGAAAACATTTAAAAACGAGTGCGTTTGCACTCGTTTTTTTTATTTTTATTCTTTTTACATTTTTGCTTTATTATGTTGCTTGCTTATATCTGCTTATTTAATTTGCTCCGTTTTCAAGTTTTTCTGTTCTGTCTTTTAAAATTAGGGCGTCAATGAAAACATCAATTCCACCATTTAACACCCCTTCCAAATCATAAGAGGAAACATTGACGCGGTGGTCGGTCACACGCCCTTGCGGATAATTGTAAGTTCGCACTCTCTCACTTCTATCCCCCGTGCCAACCTGTGAGCGGCGATTATCTTTCATTTCTTTTTCTTTTTCGCCTTGATAGAGTTCATACAGTTTACTTTGCAAAATTCTCATTGCTTTTTCGCGGTTTTTAATTTGGCTGCGCTCATCTTGACAGGTGACAACAATACCTGTTGGGATATGCGTCAAACGGATGGCGCTGTCCGTTTTGTTGATGTGTTGCCCGCCAGCACCTGAAGCTCTGTATGTATCCACCCTCAGGTCGCTGTCCAAAATTTCAAAGTCAACATCCTCAACTTCTGGAAGCACCGCAACTGTGGCTGTTGAAGTGTGAATTCTGCCCTGCGACTCTGTTTCTGGCACACGCTGAACCCTGTGCACACCCGCTTCAAATTTGAGTCTTGCATACGCGCCTTTGCCTTTGACAAAAAATGTCGCCTCTTTAACTCCGCCAAGTTCTGTTTCATTTAAATCCGAAATTTCAATCTTCCAACGGTGCGCGTCTGCATAATGCTGATACATGCGCAAAAGTTCTGCTCCAAAAAGCGCCGACTCCTCTCCGCCAGCCGCTGCACGAATTTCCATAATGATGTTTGCGTCATCATTTTCATCCTTTGGCAAGAGCAAAATTTTTATCTCTTCGCACAAACTTTCAATCTGCTTGCCAAGTGAAAGGCACTCTTCTTCAAACATGGCTTTAAGTTCAGTGTCCTTTTCGTTGTCGCGCTCTTTTTGGCAACTCTCTTTGTCTTTCATTGCCTTTTCAAGTTTTTTTGACGCCTCAACAATGTCCTGCAAGGATGCATGCTCCTTTGCAAGCGCCCTCCAAGTTTTGTTGTCTGCAATAACAGAAGGAGAAGCAATTTGCTCAGACAATTCGTCGCTCCTATGCCTAATTTTTAAAGTTTTTTCAAGTAAATCTTCTGCGCTTGTCATATTTCCGCCTTTACAACCCTTATTATTTTGGAATAATCTTTTTTAAATTTGATGTTTTTAAACCCGTTATCTTTCAAAATCTGCTCAACATCTTTGAACTGCCCCTGCCCTATCTCCAAAAATAATTTTCCGTTTTTTTTGAGATATTTTGGACTTTCAAAAGCAATTTTTCTGTAAAAATCAAGCCCGTCCTCGCCGCCATCCAAACTCAGTCTTGGATCAAAATTTTTGACCTCGCCGTCCAGTCCTTCAAGGTCAAGCGAACGAATATATGGTGGATTTGAGACAATTATATCAAACTTTTTGTGATTTTTCAACTTATTGAAAAGGTCGCTTTCAACAAACTCCACTTTGGCATCATTTTTTTCAGCATTTGTTTTCGCAACTTGCAATGCCGCTTTTGACACATCTAACGCCGTCACCTTCGCTGATGAAAATTTTGCAAGACTGACCGCTATTGCACCACTTCCCGTGCCAACATCCAAAACTTCCGGCTTGCCATTTCCAATTTCGCCAAGCACTTCTTCGACCAAAATTTCTGTTTCCATGCGCGGCGACAAAACTTTTTTGTTGACATCAAATCTAAGCCCATAAAATTCAACAAAGCCAAAGATTGCACTTAGTGGTTTGCCAGCCGCTCGCTGCTCGGTCGCTTTGATGATTTCGCGGTATTTCTTCTGGTCAAAACTGCGGACAAGTTTTGCCTCCGCCCTGTTCATGTTAAGAACGGTTGCAATTATCCACTCCACATCTGATTTTTCATATTTCCCCGCCTTTTCAAGTGTTGTCTGCATTTCGGCAAGCACGCTTGAAAGCGGAATTTCTTTTTCTTTCACTTCTTCTCCATTTCCAAGTTCTGCCTCATGAAGTGCAACTCGTGCAATCTCATCATGGGTGATGCTTGGTTTTACGCTCACAAAAAAATCTGTTGCAAGGCTCATAAGCCTGAGCCAATTTTGCTTTTCAAACAAAAAACAAATTTCATAAGCCACCCCGCAACAAACAAGAAATATGCCAAGATTGACAAAAAAGTTGACAAAAGGGTTAATTCTTATCCCAACACATGTTATCACAAAAATTGCCAAAATAAAAGTAAAAACAATAATATTTAAGATATTAAGAGGTGTGTGATGGTCAAATTTGCCTTTTTGAACACTGCTGCCCTTTCGCACTCTCACCTGATTACAAGCCCCATTGAAACGAAACAAATCCTGCATAATGGGGATGAAACGCAAGATAAGAATAGAAAAAAGAAAGAGCGCGACCTTTGTTAGAGCAATCAAAAAGTTCCTTAGCGCGAAATTCATGCTAAGGCCAATCATCACAAAAGAAAGTTTTGACGGAAGATATCCAAACAAAAAAAGTGACAATAAAAAGCCTAAAATCAAAATTATTGAAATGACAAGGCTTTCGCGTTTGACATTAAGGCTTTTTGACGCTTTGTCCACCGCGCCGCCTTTGATTGGCTCTGAAATTTTGCACGACTCCCAAAACGCAACAATTAAAGCAACAATTCCCTGAAAAAAATAGCAAATTCCACGAATAAATGGAATTTTTTGGCACGCTATTTTATTTTTTACTTTTCCAAAGCGAACTCGTTTTGCGCCGCGCTCATCAATGACAGCCAAAGCACACCTCTTGTTTGTCTGACATCTGACACCTATTGAACACGGAAAGAAAAAAATTTTCATATCTTGTTTTTTGACAAAATATGAAAATCTTAATCAATTTTAAGGGTTGATGTCATCTGGCTTAATCTTGCTGTCGGCTGGCTCTTCTTCGCTTGTGTCAAAATCATCCATTAAAAGATATTCATCTTCTTCCATGGCGTCTTCTGGCAACATCTCAACTGTGGCGGACTTAGTTATCCCAACACTTGCAAGCAATTCCTCTTGCTCGGAAGAAAGTTCACCAGCATTTAATCTTCGTTTCACCGCTGCCACCCAAGGTTTGTAGTCCCAACCATTTACCTCTCTTCTCTTGCCGGCAACACTGAACTCTGGGTCTTCATCCATTTTTGCTTTCAACCTTTCAACACCCTCTTCAAGTGGCACTTTGACTGTAAACGAAAATCCGCGCTTTGCAAGTTCCTCATACTGCTCTGGCGGAAGTGTGCCTTTTCGGTATTGCGCCCTCTTAACAAGAAGATAGTAGCAAAGGTCAAAGCCATTAACCACCAAATTCTTGTTTCCGCTTGAACTTTTCTGTTTTGCAATTTCGTCAATAGTAAGTTCTGGGTTTGCGGCAAGTTGCTCGTCAATTAACTTTAAAGCATGCTTAAAATTGAGATTAACCCTGAAAGTCAAGCCTAAACTTGTCAATTTTTCAACTTCTGTTGGTGAAAGTTTGTGCCGCTTAAATTTTTCTCTTTGATTGCTCAGCCACACACCAGCATTCCAGTTCTTTATCATGTGATATTTGGCCTTAAGTTTTCCATCAACCCACACTCTCTTTGCAACGGCAATTTCATCACAACTGAGTCCTGTCGCCTGCATTTCTTCTTTCAAAAGGTCAATTGCTTTGTCAAAATCAATGATTGGTCTGCCCTGACGAACCGGGTTTTCAACATCAAAACCCAAACTCTTCAATTCAGCAGCCTGCTTAGATGATATTTTGCCCTTTTTGAAATCTTTGCGCGCCTGGTGATACCAATCAGGTATGTCGACCGTGCCAATATGATAGTGGAAATTTTTTGTTTCACCGCCCTGCGTTAATTCTTTGTTGTAAAAAAGCATCTGCCTGCTTGTAAGCCCTGGATGAAGTTGAAATTCAACTCTTAACAAGTCTATGATGTCATCTGTTTTTGGATTTTTTCTTCTGACAACACCAATTTGATTGAGCATTTCTTTCTTTTTTGGGTCAAAATCTCTTTCGCCGAGTTTAAGATAATAGAAAGCAAGAAATTCCGTGGCATCAAAACTTGAAAACATGTAATGTTCGTCACTCATGACCTTTTCAGGCGTGAAAATTTCTTCAAGCGGAATCTTGTCCAATTTCATGGTGTAGTATATTAAATAGTAGTTTTTGTAAAACTCAAAATCTTGTTCACTCATTTCTTCCATATTTCCCTCACTTATCTATTTTTATATCAGATTTATAAAAAGGTTTTGCTGTTTCTGGCACAGCAGGACCTTCCCATGTCTCTCGTTTGTATGGCGACTTTTGACTCTCTTCAATCTTTGGTGGTGGCTCTTCTTTTTTAGGGTTTTTATGAGGTTTTATTGCAAAAATGCCAATGCTGTTTAAAAGGACCTCTTCGCTGATTGAACATCCACCTTGCGTCAGATATGCTTGCATTGTGCCAATCCAATTTGAAACATTCCAATCACCAATCATGTAATCAATTCTCTCACCATTTGCATCATATCTTGCCCGCATATCGTCAATTGTAAGTTCAGGATGGGCAAAAAATTCTTCATGAATTTGTTTGACTCTCAGCTCCGTAGTTATGTTAACGCCCGCATATCTGTTTATGTTCAGGGTTTTAAAAATGTCAGATATTTCTTCCTGCGACATCCTTCTGTGTGCCGGTTTTTTGCTGCGCCTCTTTGAACTTTGGAAAAATCCAATAGTTTTTAAAAGTTCAACATCCTTTTCGGTGAGTTTGCCTTCTCTGTATCTGACCTGAACATTTCTTATCCAACTTGACGCGTTCCAATCTTTAATAAAATAAGGTGGTTTTTTCACTTGATAAGTGCAAAAATCTTTGAAAACAACACCCTTTTCTTGCATTTCCTGTCTTATCCTTTGCACGCCCTCTTCAATCGGAACGCCCTTTCTGCCCGACTTTCTATACAGCGCTTTTTCTTCCTCTGTTGACTTTTTTCGCGGCATATTAAGGGTTATACCCACTGACGCCAAAAGTTCGATTTCCTCTTGCGAATATGCGCCTTGTTTAAGAAGTGTTTTTGCATATACAATCCAATTTGACACATTCCAGCCATCAATATATTTGCATAGCGGCACTCTTTTGTCATATTTGTAAACGGATGCTTTTAGCAAGGAATAAATTGTTTTGTCCGGATGCTCGCTTAAATATTTCTTTATCTTCTGAACAGCCATCTCCACAGTGTGATATTCCATAACTTTGAAATCAAAACCCATCTCTTCAAGTTGCGTTTTAATTTCTGGCTCTAACTGTCCTTCCTCAAATCGCTTTTTCATGTAAATAAGAAAATTCGTCGCGTTCCAACCGTCAATTTTGTAATAGTGATATTCCCCGTTGACACGATGCTTTATTTGAATGTCTTGAATTGTCAGGCCTGGGTGAGTTTCAAGTTCATGTCTTATCATATCCACACATTGTTGTGAGCGCAATATTCTTCCGCTGTTCGCCTGTGATTGTCGCTGCTCTGGATTTGAAATTGTTTCAACGCTTTTTCTTTCAACTTCCTCTTTGTTTGCCATTTTGACAACACTTTTCACCTTGTCAAGTCCAATTTCACAAAACGCCTTTGCTTGCGAAGACGAAAGTTCGCCTTTAATTAACCTTTTGAGTGCCACTTTTTGCCAAGCAGCGACATCAAAACTTGCTATGCTCCCTCTTTTAATAATATCTTCCACTTTCAACTCTGGGTGCAACAAAAGTTCAATCTTAACAAGTTCAATGGCAGCAAAAAAACTCGTTTCAAATTCCTCTAAGTTGCTTTTTTGCCTTTTTGCCACGAACTCACCTCTTTTAAAGCAATTTTACACCCAAAAAGGCCTTTTGTCAACAACAAAAAAAGCCACAACTGGGCTTTTTTATTCAAGATTGTATTTTTTCTTAAACTTGTCAACAGTTCCGCTGGCGTCAACAATTTTCTTCTTTCCTGTGAAGAACGGATGACACTTGTTGCAAATGTCAACATTGAGTGTGTCACCTTTGATTGTTGAACGAGTTTTAAATGTGTTGCCGCAAGCACAAACAACTGTAACTTCGTGATAATCTGGATGAATTTTCTCTTTCATAATTCCTCCTTAGTCCCCAACAAATGGAAGAAGTGCCACATTTCTAGCACGCTTGATTGCAAGTGCAAGTTTGCGTTGGTGATGAGAGCAAACCCCTGTTTGTCTCCTTGGCAAAATCTTTCCTTTTTCGGTGATAAATTTTCTAAGTTTTGCAACATCTTTGTAATCAATTTCCTTTTCACCAGCAACACAGAAAGCACAAACTTTCTTCTTTGATGGCTTGCGGAATTTTTTTACAGTTTTTGTTTCTTCTGCTTTAACTTCGCTCATTGTTTTCTCCTTTTAAAATGGAAGAGAGTCGTCATCAATAGGCTCAAGCTCTGCAACAGGCTTGCCGTTTGGCTTTTCTTCTCTTGTTGCAGCAGGAGCATCTCCATCGTCTCTTCTTGCTCCAATAAATTCAACATTGTCTGCAACCACTTCGGTCACATATCTTCTTGAGCCGTCCTGCGCATCATATGAGGAAGTTTGAATTCTGCCCTCAACAGCACATTTTGACCCCTTTTTCAAATATTTGTGGCAGTTTTCTGCCTGAGCACGCCAAACAACAATATTGATGAAGTCAGCGTCTCTTTCACCTTCGGCATTTTGAAATCTTCTCTGCACTGCAATTGTAAATCTGCAAACTGACACACCGCCATTTGTGGTGCTAAGTTCTGGGTCGCGAGAAAGGTTTCCTATAAGAACAACTTTATTCATATTTTTCTCCTTGTGTTTTTCAATTAAATTCTGACAAATTGATGACGCATAATGCCTTCAGTGATGTTCATAAGTTTGCTCATTGCATCAACTTCTTGTGCAGGCAGTTCCAACTTCATAAGCACATAGTAGCCTTCGTTTTTGAAGTTGATTTGATAAGCGAGTTTTTTGATTCCCCACTTGTCAACGCCTTCCACTTTTCCACCTTTTGCCTCAACATAGCCACGGAACTTTTCAATGAGTTCTTCTTTCTTCTCGTCACTAAGTTCTGGCGTGATGATATACAAAACTTCGTATTTTGGCATAATTTTTCCTCCTTTTGGACAATTTTGGCTCAAATTTTTGAAATTTGAGCAAGGATTTTTTATCGACTTAGTGAGTATAGCATAAATTTTCAAAAGGTGCAAGTAGAATTTTCAGGATTTTAAAAATTTTTAACTTAAAAGAAGGCCCATGATTTTTCACAGTCCTTCTTTCTTAAAATTTAGATTGTTATGTCGTCGGGATGAGTTAACATGTCTTGAATATATTCAGGACAATTTTCTAATTTTGGGGCATTCAAACTTGTCAAGGACAAATTGATGCATAAAAAATCGTCTCCCACACGCTCTAAATTAGGCAAATCCGCTATCTCTAAAACTGAATTAAATTCTAAAAAATAATTTCCTGCGTCCTTCAATTTTTGTAATGAAAGTGATTTTAATGACTTATTCCAATATAAGAAATCGTTCCTCACTTGCTCCAAACTCGGCAAGTCAACTGTTTCCAAAACTTCATTGTTTCTTAGAAAATAACTTCCTACATATTTCAATTTTGGCAACGAAAGCGTTTTTAAACCTTTATTTCTTAATAAAAAGCCATTTCCAACTTCTATTAAACTCGGCATGTCAACTGTTTCCAATGTTTCATTATGATACAGAAACATATTGCTCGCAACTATTAATTTTGGCAATGAAAGTGTTCTTAAACCTTTATTATACTGTAAAAAGGCATCTTCCACTTGTTCCAAACTCGGCAAGTCGACCGTTTCCAAAACTTCATTAGTCCATAAAAAACCATCTCCTGTTTTCCTTAATTTTGGCAATGAAAGCGTTCTCAATTTTTTATTTAGGGCCAAGAAGTTGCCCCCTTCAAGTTCTAAATTAGGTAGGTCAACTATTTTTAAATCTTCGTTTTGATGCAAAAAGAAATGCCCAACTTTCTTAATTTTTGGCAATGAAAGTGTTTTTAAGCCCTTATTGCACCTCAAGAAATAATTTCCTGTTTCTTCCAATATTGGCAAGTCGACCGTTTCCAATTCTATGTTATCATACATAAAATCACCTTTTACCTTCTTTAATTTTGCCATTGAAAGCGTTTTTAGGCTTTCATTAAAGTATAAGAAATCATCTCCTATTTCTTCCACATTTGGATTGTTAAGCCCTATCATTTGGTTTTTCTCGTTCAAAGTCAGCTCAATTTTTTCGCCTTCTTTTGGAACGATGACAACAACTTTATTGCCATTTTCATCTTTTTTTGTTGAAATTTTGTCAATTTCACCCAAACTTTGAATAAAACTGTCGTCTTCTTCATTTTTTTCACCATATAGAGTGACAGTCCCATTTTTCTGGTCAATGATATAATTTTCTGCAACAATGTATCTCAATTTGTCAAACTCGACAACTTTTCCGTGGTCCAAAACAACATTGTTTTCACAATAACAAATGTCATCAAATTCAAGATTTACACGATAAAATCTTCCATCATCCCCAAGGCGATAGCCGTCCAATTCAAATCCGTTTTTCCCACCTGAAAGAGAAATATCATAAGTTTCTGTAAAAGCCTCTGTAAGTCCTGGGATTATATTGTCAAGATTGTTGCCAAATGTGGCATCAGGATTGTTGACGGTGTGATTGTATCTGTTTTTTATGGACAGTGTGCTATTTCTTCCTCTTGAAAATTGTATACTTATGACACTTGTCCCATATTCATCTTGTCTTGTCGGTTTTGGAAAATCTTCCCTTCTTATTTCATCAACATTTTTCTTCACTGCAAACCAGACTCGGCAATAATCCAATCGTCCTCCACGAAAAGTGCAAAGCACTTCTCTAGGTTTATAGTATTTTTTAAATGCTTGAACTTCCTCTTCTGTTTGGCATTCTGGAAAAAGAATGTATCCTGCTTCATCCATCAATTCTTCCGGTGTTTTTTTGACAACTTCTTGCAGCGCGTCTTGTTCAACATCAACCAAACTAAAGATATAATCCTTAAATTCATCTCGACATTTTATAACATCATTATATAACGACCTTGAAGGTCCAAAATGTTTTGAAATTATGGTTGAAAGCAAACCTTCTTGCTCCAAGATGGTCGGAAAAAGTTCTCTGCAAAAATGTGCAAAATTTTCACCATAATGTTTTTTCAAAAATTTTAAGTCTTTGTTTTCCATTAGCCATAAATCCTTTTCAAAATGTATTTTTTGTTTTTCGTTTGCAAACCGATCATATCTTCTTCAGCCATTTTGTCTATATTTTTTTCATCAAATGGTTCAAAAAAACAATGCGCAACATAGTCAAGCGATTTCGTGTTTAATAATGCGTCAGGCACAAACAACACATCACCCACTTCCGGTTTTGGCATGTCATAAAATTCAAGCAACAGGCGATGTTTGTTTTTGCCATTTTGAAGTTCATATTCGTTGTATGGACCTATTTTTATGATTTTTAATTTTATCATATCCGCTCCCTTTTTATTATAGCACATAAATAAACGCTTCTCAAGCCCTTTTATCATTTTTTTTCGCTTTGGAATAGAAACAAAATTGATGCACAAAATAGTTTAAAAGTGAGGTTCAATATGTCAGATACAATAAGTTTATTGAAAGAATGTGATGCGGGAATTAAAATGGGCATTGAGGCCATAAACGAAGTGATTGAACACGTTAAAGACAAAGAGTTTAAACAAAAACTTGTCAATTACAAAAAAGATTACAATTTTTTGCAAGATGAAATTCAAAAAATGCTGGATCGTTTTGACAAAGATGGCAAAAATCCAAATCCTATTGCCAAAGGGATGTCAAAAATGAAAACAGCAATAAAACTTTCGTTTAATGATACTGATGTAACAATTGCTGACCTCATGACAGAAGGCTGCAACATGGGCGTCAAATCTTTGAACAAATATTTGAACGAATATAAAAAAGCGGATGACAAGGCAAAGGAACTTGCCAAAAAACTCATCCGCCTGATGGATAATCAAGAATTTGATATGAGAAAATATTTGTGATTTTAACTAATCAATCATTTTTGCCGCAGCATTGTTTGTATTTCTTTCCGCTGCCGCATGGACAAAGTTCATTTCTGCCGATCTTTCTTTCAGTGTTGACAACCGTTTTTTGAATTGTTGGCTTCTTGGCTTCTTCTTTCTTTTCTTCCGGCGTTGGCTCTTTGCGAGCAATAGGAGTGAAGGTTGGCCTGTTCATCTTTGGCTTTGGCTCTTCCATTTCAAAGTGGCTGACAAGCAGCAGTTGGCAGGTCGTCTGCCTGATTTTTGCAATCATTTTTTCAAAGAGTTCATAGCCGTCTTTCTTGTAAGCCAACACTGGGTCTTGGTTGCCAAACCCACGCGAGAAAATTTCGTTTTTCATGATTTGCATGTCGTCAATATGGTTCATCCAATTTGCATCAACAACTCTCAAAAGCACATATCTTTCAACATCCTCAAAGTTGACGCCAAAACTTTGTGCCTCTTCCATGCGCTCGTTATAACGCTTTTCAATAACCTTCAAAAGTTTTTCAGCCACATCATTGACATCACAGTCCTCAACAAACTTTTCGTTAACTGTGTTTGAGCCTTTTTCAGTCCAGCCCTTTTCCAAATCAGCGTTAATTTCGCTCAAATCCCACTCAAAATAAGGCTTGTCCTCATCAAGATGATTTCTGACAATTTCGTTAATAATCTCAGGGAACATGCCCATGATTTGGTCGTGGATAGGCTCGCCATCCAAAACTTTATTCCTTTGCTCATAAATGATTGTGCGCTGTGCGTTCATGACATCGTCAAACTGCAGCACAGTTTTTCTGGTTGAAAAGTTTTGAATTTCAATCTTCTTTTGAGCGGTTGAAATTTGTTTTGACAGAATTTTAAGTTGAATTGGCGTTGACTCGTCAATTCTAAATGCCATGGCAATGCGTTTCATCTTGTCGCCGCCAAAACGCTTTAAAAGGTCGTCCTCCAAACTTAAGAAAAAGACACTTGAGCCTGGGTCGCCTTGACGAGCGGCACGACCACGGAGCTGATTGTCAATTCGTCTTGACTCATGGCGCTCTGTTCCAACAATATGCAAGCCGCCAAGAGCAACCACCTCTTCCTTTTCGGCGTCTGTTTGAGTCTTAAATTCTTTGTAAAGAGCGTTATATCTCTCCCTCGCCGCATTGAGTTTTTCATCATCAACAACATTGAACGCAGTGGCGTAAGAAATTTCCTCATCTGTGAATTTTTCGTCCTGCATTTTCTTTTTTGCAAGAAATTCTGGGTTTCCCCCCAACAAAATATCCGTTCCACGCCCCGCCATGTTTGTGGCAATTGTGACAGCACCCTTTCTGCCCGCTTGAGCGACAATGGCACTTTCTTGCTCATGGTTTTTGGCGTTCAAAACAACATGCTTAACTTTTTCGCGTTTGAGGGCTTTGGACAAATCTTCAGATTTTTCAATTGTCACTGTGCCGACCAAAACAGGCTGTCCAATTTCATTGCAACGCTTGATTTCTTCAACAATGGCTTTGATTTTGCCAGCATAGGTCGTGTAAACAATGTCCGCTTCATCACGGCGGCGGTTTGGAAGATTTGGTGGAATTGTGACAACATCCAAACTGTAAATTGTCCTAAATTCGCCCTCCTCCGTTTTGGCAGTTCCCGTCATGCCTGAAAGTTTGTTGTAAAGGCGGAAATAGTTTTGAAAAGTGATGGTTGCAAGAGTCTTGTTTTCGTCCTTAATCTCAACATTTTCTTTGGCTTCAATTGCTTGATGAAGGCCATCATTAAATCTTCTGCCCGGCATAAGACGACCAGTGAATTCGTCAACAATGACAACTTCGCCGTCTTTAACAATATAGTTTTCATCACGGAACATGATAAAGTTTGCCTTCAAAGCGTTGTTAATATAGTGGTTAAGTTCCAGATTTTCAATGTCTGACAGGCTTTCAACACCAAAAAATCTTTCAGCTTTGGTGATTCCGCTTTCGGTGAGGTTGATTGCCTTGGTCTTTGGGTCAATTTCAATGTCCTTATCCTTCTTGATAGTCTTTGCAAATCTCTGAGCCTGAATATAGTCATCACTCGACTTGCCGCCCTTTCCAGAGATGATAAGTGGGGTTCTTGCTTCGTCAATCAAAATTGAGTCAACTTCGTCGACTATGGCAAAGTTCTGCCCACGCTGAACGCGTTGCTTTGGTGAAACCGCCATGTTGTCACGAAGATAGTCAAAGCCAAGTTCGTTATTTGTGCAGTAAGTGATGTCAGCATTATACGCCTGGCGTTTTAAGTCTTCTTTCATATTTGAAACAATAACACCAACGCTCAGCCCCAAAAATTTGTAAACTTTGCCCATCCACTCGGCGTCACGCTTTGCCAAATATTCATTGACAGTGACAACATGCACGCCCTTTCCTGCAAGCGCATTTAAGTAAGCCGGCAGTGTCGCCACCAAAGTTTTACCTTCACCGGTTGCCATTTCAGCAATTCTGCCCTGATGAAGAGCAATGCCCCCCAAAATTTGAACATAAAAATGCTTCATGTTAAGCACACGAAATGCTCCTTCACGCACAACAGCATAAGCGTCAGGCAAAATGTCGTTCAAAGTTTCACCATCCGCGAGTCTCTTTTTTAACACCTCGGTCTGCGACTGAAGTTCACTGTCGGACATTGCTGCATACTTGTCCTCAAGGGCAATGACTTTGTTTGCAATCTTCTTTAATTTTCTCACTTGTGAGTTGTTTTCACTTCCAAAAAGTCCCATATTTTCTCCTAACACCTATTTAGTTTACTAAATTTGCAAATTTAGTCAAGCAGATTAAGGCGCGGAAAGTGTCTAAACTTCAATAATTCCACTTAAATGGGTTTGACTTTGATATAAAAATATGTTATTATGTGAATAAAGTATGGGCACTTAACGCCCTTTTAAACAAAAGGAGAAATTTAATGCCAACTAAGAAAAGTGTTAAGAATAATGATAACCGAGTTTTCCAAGCCCCTTATATGATATATCAAGCAACTGCCAACCAACAAGATGGCGGTAGAATAACTCAAAATATAATCATGGAGCCGACCCCAACAAAAGACAGTGCAAATGCTCCTTATTTTTCTGTTGATTTACCTCCTGTGAAAGGTGAAGAAAAGCCTAAATCTGTTATGACAGTGCATAAGGACAAGAAAGGCAAACTCACTGCAACTTTGGTATTTGACCGGCACGGCAATCCACCATCAATAACAGAGGAGATGGCTGAGGTCTTAAGAAAGGCCAGTGAAAGGATTGTTACAAACCAAAACACAGGAAGAACGGAATTTGAGATTACTGCAGATGAATGCTCTTTTAATTGTTCTGACGCCAATGGTAATGATTTTGCATTTTCTTGCACAATAGGCGGACAAAAAGTTAAGATTGAAGCGCGTGCAGGCTCTTTAACCATTAAAGCTGATGGAGAAGATGCCGCAACAATGGAACTAAATTCTCCTGAAGGAACAGCGTCAAAAGTAGGGTTCGGCTTTACTTTATCACAAGAGTTGTTGAAAGATTTGCTTCAAAGCAATCCTTCGACAAAGCTAACATATAATTCCGGCAAAAGTAAGCCTACTCCGATAAATAAATTACCTGCCCCAATTTTTCGAGCACTAGGCGCTTTTAATGCAATTGATTGCACTGACGCTAGACAGACTGCACCAAGCAGCGCAACCATTGGGGATTATGAATTTTTTGGACTTGATGCCGTTGATGGCATGGATTCAAGTGGCAGCAACGAAAACAACTCTGTTCTGTTTGTAAAAACAGGCGGACAAACTTATGTGTATGATGGGTCAGGATATCATGAAATTAACCCTGGTGGAGCTGACTTCTTCATAGGCAGAACTCCATCTACTCCCCCTAACGATCTTAACTTTTTCATATCATATAAAATTGGTACGAGGAGAGTTGACTTGCCAATAAGGCTCAAAACAAAAGATGGTAAAGCTGATTTGTATGACCCAAACACTGAATGTTTTATCGCGCTTCTCAAATTCTTAAGACCAACAGAAGAGGATGCGTTTGATGATTGGGATGGAAATCCTAAAAAAATTGGTGGCATATCAATTAAAAATGATGCAAATAGGCCAAACACAACATCAAATTCGGAAAAAATATCACACCGCCCTAACCCAGGGTCAAGCAAAAATTTAAAAACCGTTGGCGTTGCTCTCGCTGTTGAATCGCCTATTATAGAAGAACAAGAAGAGCCGGAAGAACAATATATCGGTCCAAGTTCAGAATCGTTTGCTGGCGAGAGGCTGGAAAATAACATAAACATCAATGTTCACTTATTAAATCCAAATGGAACACCAGTTCAAAAAGAGGGCAGAAATGAAGTTTATAACACCACATTTTCTTTTGTTCCCGAAGAAAATGATGCAGACGCAGGATTGTTTACCATTTTAACTGCTGATAAACAACCTCTTGCAGAGGCTAGCGCTAAGGTTAAAAAATCCAATTCTGGCAATGTAACAACCACTGTAACGCTCTATGAAGACCAACTTCCTGCTGACATTATCAGCATTTTAAACAAGGCAGGTTATGTTGCTGAAAATGGCAAATTTACTCTCTCTCAAGCACAAGTAAGGCTCACAACAACTGGCACGCAAATTGAAAGTAACACAGGTGACAATAAAGTTCAACTTAATATAGGAACAAAAGGCATAAATGCAGCATATGGTGGCATTCCTGCAACCGAAACTGAATTTACGCCAACAGAAACAGCGTCCAGCCAATTGCCAGAAGATAAATGTTATGCAACACAAGTTAAACTTGCCGCTTTAAGTCACCCTACAACTCAATTTGTATTTAACAAAGGCAAACTATTAACAACATTTTCTGCAGACACAAAGGCTTCTGTCCTTCCCGTGGAAGTTTTGCATGCCATTGCAACTGCAGGATGTGACGGCGAACCCCCTAAACCTATTGTGAAACAAGTTGGGGAAAATTTAACATTTTTTGCTGGTAAAGCGCCGGGTTATACAAATGCGAATGGCGACAAAGTCGCTTCCAACGTTGTTATGGTTTATGACAAATCTGAGAAAGCTTTTAGGCAGATAATAATCAATGGCAAGCTTGTAAAATTCAAAGCAGAAAATGTGAAAGTGTCCTATGAGGGCGACGGTAAAACCACAGCAAACTTAAATCATTCCATCATCACCATTGTGGATGAGAAAGGCAAATCACACACCATTCCTGTTGAAACCCCTGTTAAGGTTGACCCAAATACGGGCAAAATAACTTATGAGAACAGTGAAGGTTTTCAATTCTTAGAAAAATTTTACGTATATGTTAACAATCCTTCTACACTGCAAGAAGGAATTGACGGGCTCGTTTCCGAAAATAACCTATCCGTTGGAAACCCTTTGAAGATGGAAAGAGGTGATGCCGGAAAAGAAGGAAAAGTTAAAAATCCAAACGCAACACTTTATGTTGATGGAGTTTTCTTTGCTGGGCCTGCAACATGCAAAAAAGCCACAGTGATTGACACAAAAGACCCTGCGATTGATGACACCGTTACACGAGAGATTAAACCTGTTTATTCTGTTGAAAATTTTGAAGATTCAATTAAGATGTCTGTTACAACACAAACTCCAAAAGGTGATGCTGTTGTTGATAAAGATGGCAACCCTATGGAATTTCAAACTGAAACAAAAATTTTGTCAAACTCAAGCGACCCTGATTTGCTTTTTAGCGTTGCAGCAAATGGCCGTGGCAATCCAATCATAAAAGTTACGCAACAGAATGGTGTTAACGGCGGTGGGCCTGTTAATGTAGTTTTAAATGTTTCAGAGCTTCCTAAAGCAACTCAAAACCAACTCAAAACTTATTTTGATGCTTATCTTAAAACAGGCGATGATAAATTAACTATTTCTAATTCTCAAATTGCCTTTACTGAAAGCGGCATGTCAATTGTTGCTGAAGACCCGAACGGCAACGGAAAAATTACACTTGAAGTCAACCCTCGGGGCGTCATTGTTACAACCCACAAAAGAAATGCTGAAGACCAGCCTTTTAAAACTGTTCAAACTGTTGCACTTCCTGGCGGTCCTGAAACACCTGTTGGCGCTGGAAAAAGCACAGAAAGTTTTAACATATCCATTTACGAGCAGGCTTTCAATAACTCTAACTGCACATTTCAATATGTAAACCCTGAAACAAACAAACTTGAAGAGTTCAAAGGTCCTACGTATTCTGAAAAAACTAAAAAACTTTTAAAGAACGGAACCGCTTTCACACACTTGCCTCCAGTTGTTGCTTATGGTTTGGCTGCTCAAGCCGTCAATGAAAGAGGTCAAGCAGCAAGCCCTTACAGATGGCGCGGCATTGAGTTTATGGCTGCAAGATTGCCTGGTTATGCAACTTCTGATGGGCATGGTGTGGCAAGCAATGTTATGCTTGTTCGAGACGGAAATGACAACAACAAACGCTATCTTTTAAATGATGGCAAGTTTGTTGAACTCGATGGTGATGCGGAATATTTTTATGATTCTGAAGATACAACACGCATGTATGCTCAGGTAAGAGATAAGGAAGGGCACACCTATCAAATTCTGTTACAACAAAAACCAGCTGCTGAAAACGGCAAATTGGACACAGGATTTGTTGGAGCTAAAAATTTTGACACAATTGCAAGCATGCTCCATAACGCTTCACCTAAAGCCCCAACTCCTCCAACACTTCAATCTGGCATAATTGAAAAAAAAGATGACGCTCTAAAAATTGGCACTGCCGAATTTAAACCTGGCACTTTTGACCCTGCACTCGTTCCTAAAAATAAACAACCTGCCCCTCCTAAAGTTGAAAATGTTGTCGACTATGGTGCAGCACCTGTTACTGGCAAAAAGCGACATGAGGCTGAAATAGAAGAAGAAAAAGATAAAAGAGATGCCGCTTCAATCAAGCCGTTAATGAAAACAAATCCGGATGCTGTGAAAGCGGCTCAACTTGCTGGCGGTGCAGCGGCAGCCATTGGAGCAGTTCTGTTCTTATTAAGTTTATTTGTCCCTGGTGCAGGCCTTGTATTGTCAACATTGGGCTTGAGCTTGGTGACTGCTGGTGGGCTAGTTGGTTTTGGCACTCCTATGGTGGCAGGCCTTCTTGATTCCGTTGATGTCGGAGGACCTTTTGGAAAGATTGCAAAAGCACGACGCGCTGTTTCAAAGCGTGAAAAAGCGGCTCAAAAATATCTGGCGGCAGAAAATTCAATTGCACATTACAAAGAACTTGCTGATGAATTCTACGCAAAAGGAAGAAGCAAAGCAGCTGAAAAGTGCTTGAAAAAAGCAAGAAAACTTGAAAGAAACCAAAACGAGGCTTTAGCACTAGGCGGTGGAAAATTATTAACCACAATCACAAACCAAGAGCGTAAAGCCGCTGGTCAAAAAGCTCGAGAAGAATATAAAAAAGACCATCCAGAAGCAACAGAGGCTGAACTTACCCAAGCAGAAGAAAACGGTAAGAAAGGTTTTATGCTTGAGTTTACTGATAAAGACGCAAACGGCAGGTGGAATATTAGCCCAGAGACCTATACTCTTGCCCGTGGAATAATCGCATCACTTGATGACAAAAACACAATAAAGTTCCTCATGTCTCTCACCCCTACTGAACGCGAAATAATTGGTCAAGCCATTGGCGACATTCGTGACGCGGCCTGCGCACTTATGATGACTGAAGACGGTAAACTTAAAGACTTTGATTTTGAACAAGATGGATATAAATTAAGCAGTAAGCAGATAAGGGAAAGATTGGGAGATGTGGCGACCGACACTATCCTTGAGCGCCGTTACAAACACAGAGGCCATGATAATAAAACTGGTCATTATGAAGATGGCCCAGACAGCGTTGAACTCTTAATGGATAATATTTTTGGAGCGAGAAAGGGTTACAGCAGAAAACAGAAGTTTGGCGGAGATAAGGAAAAAGACAGGGGCAAACCATTTGACTGGGCTAAAGATGCATGGCAAACCAGCGACACTGACGAAAAAAATGACGAAAAAGTGAAAAGCCTTACCAAAAATATTGAGGCTCTCATTGGCAATCCTGAAGATGGTGAATCTAATTTCTTTGAACAAATGGATCATTTGTATTATGCGAAAGAGGACGTTGAAGAGCTTATGGCTCAACTAGACAGCTCTGGTGTAGTCACAATATTGAAAGAAAACGGTGAAGTTGTCACAATGACAAAAGAAAAGCTTGAGGCAGCATTAGCACAAATCGGTTTTGAACAAGCAGATATTATAAAACTTTTGACAACCGATAATGAAGCTGTAAGAAAAGCACAATGGAACGAGATGCGAGACAAACATGACCAACGTGTGATTGACGCCCTCAACAATCCTAATTCTTTAAGAGGTCGAATTGCAAGACATTTTGACATGCAACCTAGAGATTCTGCTACGGCAGATAGGTATCGCGCTGAAAAGCAAGCGGCTTCATTCGGAAAAGGAGAAGAAAATCCAGATAAAACAATGTCGCAGGAAGCATTTGAAGAAATAGCGGAAATTCATAATGACAAAAAGGGGAAACCTCCTATTAAGAATAGAGGAAACGCCGCCGATGCAAACATTGCAGACCCAAATCCACAGTCATCAGCGACTCCTCCCGATCTAAGCGTGCGTTAAAAGGAAAAAAGAAAAATGAAAATTGGAGTAGTTGGCCTTCCAAATGTCGGAAAAAGCACACTTTTTAATGCAATCACGGAGGCTGGTGCTGAAAGTGCCAACTACCCTTTTTGCACTATAGAACCAAACATTGGCGTGGTGGATGTTCCTGACTCAAGACTTGATGTGCTTGGGCAAATGTATCACACCCAAAAAATCACTCCGGCAAGCATTGAGTTTATGGACATTGCCGGTCTTGTTGCAGGTGCAAGCCACGGCGAAGGACTTGGCAACAAGTTTTTAAGTCATATCCGTGAAGTTGACGCCATTGTGCATGTTGTCAGATGTTTTGAAAATGAAAAAATTATCCATGTGAGCGGCAGTGTTGACCCAATACGCGACATTGAAATCATCAATCTTGAACTTGTGCTTGCCGACCTTGAACAAGTGACAAAAAAATATGAAAAAGACGCTAAACTTATGCGTGTTGGTGAAAAAAGCCTGCTCGACAGTGTTGCCCTTCTCGAACGCGTTAAAAAATGTTTGGAGGACGAAAAACCTGTTCGCACTCTAAAATTGACTGAGGATGAAAAGGAAATTCTTAAAAGTTTTTCACTTTTGACAGCAAAACCTGTCATTTATGTTGCAAATGTTGGCGAAAATGAACTTGCCGGCAATGAAATGTCCAAGAAAGTTGAAGAGTTTGCACACAAAGAAGGCTCCGGCGTAATCACGCTTTGCGCGAGGCTGGAAGAAGAAATTGTCGGGCTTGAAAAAGACGAAAGACAAATGTTCAAAGAGGAACTTGGAATTACTGAAAGCGGACTTGAAAAACTTGTTAAAGAAAGTTATGACCTGCTCGGTCTTATGAGTTATCTCACCGCTGGCGAAAAAGAAGTGCGCGCTTGGACAATCAAAAAAGGCACAAAAGCACCACAAGCAGCCGGAAAAATTCACACGGATTTTGAAAAGGGCTTTATCAAAGCCGAAGTCGTATCTTATGCCGACCTCGTTGATGCAGGTAACTTTTTAAAAGCAAAAGAAAAAGGCAAAGTGCGAATTGAGGGCAAAGACTATGTCATGCAAGATGGTGATGTTGTCCTATTCCGCTTTAATGTGTGAGGTGAAAAATGAAAGAACTCTCTTCGCTTGAACTTGCTTTTTTGGGTGATGCCATACACACACTTTTTGTAAGGTCCTATGCCTTGCAAACCATGAACTCCCCCATCAATGTAATAAACAAATTTTGCGCCGAAAAATGCAGCGCCGTTCATCAAAGTGAAGTGTTGCAAGCGTTGACTCTGACAGACGAAGAAAAAGAGGTTGTCAGACGCGCGCGAAATGTTAAAGCCAAGCACACGGCAAAAAATGCTGATGTTAAAGATTACAAATATGCGACCGCTTTTGAGGCACTTGTTGCCTATCTGCAACGGACACAACAAAGTGACAGATTGGAAGAAATTTTGCTTTTTTCAATAAAATAAAGGAAAAATCATGCAAATTGAAGGAAAAAATCAAGTTTTTCAAGCACTTGAAGCAAATTTGACAATAAACAAAATTTTGATTGACACGAATTATGCGAGCCGCAAAGATGACATCATCTCTCTTGCAAGAAAGAATAAGGTTCGCATAAAGTTTGTGCCGCGCGCGGCTCTTGACCGCAAGTCAACCACCGCTCATCACCAAGGCTACATAGCGCTTGCAACTGATTTTAGTTACACGCCACTAGACGAACTGATTTCTTCCGCTGGCGACAATTCATTTTTTGTGCTTTTGGATGGTATTGAAGACCCGCACAATTTTGGTGCTATCATCCGCTCATGCGAGTGCGCCGGCGTTGACGGAATTATCATCCCACGCAACCGCTCTGTTGCGGTCAATGACACGGTGGTT
>CANPWN010000004.1 GCA_947584415.1 uncultured Clostridia bacterium
GGAAAAGTGCCAATGAAACTTGAAATATATTTGCCTTGCGCAATATGTCCCGTTTCATCATATTTTTGCGCTGTTCCCGTTTTGCCGCCAACATCATAGCCTTCAACAAAAGTGAAAGGCCCCTGCTTGTTTGTTGCAAGCGAAAGAAGTTCGCAGACCTTTTGAGAAGTTTGAGTGGAGATTATTTTGCCTTTGACATCCTGCGAAGAAGAAAACAAAGTGTTGCCAAAACAGTCGGTGATGTTTTTGACTATTGTCGGGGTGGTCAGTTTGCCATCATTAACAATGCCTGCAACCGCCGTTAAAAGTTGAAGTGGCGTCACCGCAATGGCGTGGCCGAAACCCATCCTGGCAAGGTCAACCGTTTTGACAAGTGATTTATCCATCAAAATTCCACCAACCTCTCCCGCTATTGAAACACCCGTCTTTTTGCCAAGGCCAAACTTTTGCATATAGTCATAAAAGCGGTCAACCCCAAGTCGAAGTGCAAGTTCCATAAAAACGCAGTTGCAGGAATTCGCCAGCCCCTCTTGAAGATTTTGTGAGCCATGTCCTAAACTTTTCCAACATTTGATTTTAACTCCATCAACGACACGCGAACCACCACAATAAAACCTGTCATTTTCATTGACAACACCCTCTTCAAGTGCAGCGGCTAATGTTAAAATTTTAAAGGTTGAACCCGGCTCATACACATCTGTGATGGCTTTAATTTTGGACTGGTCAAAGAGGACTTTTAAATCGCTGCGCGGAATATCGTTCAAATCAAAACTAGGCTTTGTTGAAAGTGCCAATATTTGACAAGTCTTTGCGTTCAAAACAAGTCCTGTCACATTTTTTGCCTTCTGCTCAAGCATAATTTTTTCAAGTGTTTGCTCCAAAATGAGTTGTGTTTTTGAGTCTATAGTCAGCGTCACATCTGCGCCCTTTGTTGCAGGCACATAGTAGCGAAGAGTTCCGCCAATTTCCTTACCCTGCAGGTCGCTTTGCGTGAAACTGTAGCCATTGACACCTGTGAGGTAGTCATCAAAATACGCCTCAACACCGCTTTGCCCAGCATTGTCAACACTGACAAACCCCAAAAGTTGCGACAAGAGATTGCCATAGGTGTAATATCTGCCAACACTTTCTGCAAGATAGACGCCACTAAGATTTTGCTTGTAAATGTATTCAGCCTGCTCGGAGGACACCTGCATTTTGATAAGCACTTCGGAAATGTTTTTTCTTATCACTTTTTGATAGACCTGCAAATAGTCAAGGTCCAAAATTTCGCTTAATGTTTCGCTGACCGCTTTCGCATCTTCAACCTCCCTGCCGCGAACATAGACATTGTAAGTTGTGTAACTCACCGCAAGGCGTGAGCCGGTGGTGTCATATATGTCCCCGCGCGGAGCAATAATTGACAAATCCCTCGTCCACTGCGAAGTTGCACGAAGTTGAAGGTCTTTGCCATTTATTATCTGCACAACAAAAAGCCTTATAGCAAGCGAACAAAAAAGAAAGGTTACCAAAACGCAAAGTGCGAGTAACCTTTTCTTAAACGAGTGAAGTGAAAACAATTTTTGCAAAGGTTATCCTCCAAACAACCCCGACAAGAAATTGCAAAATCTATCAAACCAATTTGACTGCTTTTTTAAAGCGTCTGGTGATTGAAGTTGTTTGGGATAAGTTTCAACAAGTTCAGCCGCCTTATTTCCGGAATCGACAGAGGCAATATTTTTCAAAAGGTTGAAAACATTGACTGAATATTGTGACTGCGCAGCATTGTAAGCGGAAAGTGTGGTTGCCAAATCAACAGTTGAATATATCCCAAGCGAAATTGTCAGCCCAAGAATAAGTGCAAGACAAATTTTTTTGACAGGCGAAGGCGACTTTTTTGCCTTCTCTTTTTCTGCCTGTTTTGTCAGTTTTAGCACTCGCTTTTGTTTTGCTGGCGACAAATCTTTAATGAGGTCATAATTCGGGGTTTCAACAACAATATTTTCTTGTTTAGGCTCTTCTTCCGGCAAAGAGGCGTCAAAGTCACCATCGAATTTTTCTTTGGCTTTGTCAAGTTTTTCTTCCACTTTAACATCTTTTTCAAGCAAAAGAAGGTCCTTTTTCAATATATTCACCCCGCTAGTTTTTTATTATGCTTTTCGCTTAATGCCACTCTGGGTCATCTGGATATTCAGGCGTTTCAAAAATCATCCTAAGTGCTGTGTAAAAAGTGTAGTTTGTTGTGTAATCACCTGGTTTTTTGTGAACATCAAACGCAATTTCGCAGTAACTTCCCTCAATCATCTCCTCATTTAAAACGCCATAAACTCCGCCGTTATCGCCATCCAAAACTTTGTAATATCTTCTTGCGTTTGTCAGGCCGTTAAGTTGTAATGTAAAGTTATCCGCCGCCGTTGCTTTCAGTGCGTCTGGCGTATGGAACTTGCCAATTTTAACCGGTTCACCAAAGCCGCCTTCCATCTCGCTGTCGTCCAGCACAAGTTCAAGCGTTGTTCCGTCCTCAAGCACATCAGGTGGGCCGTCTTTGACATGGATGGAACTTTTCATTTGTTTTATAGGCGTTCCATCACCTTTGTTCCAACGCACAATAACATCAATATCAAGCGCTGCGTTTGGGTCAAAAATCTTGTCACCATCTCTGCCCGCATCATATTTAAAGTCAAGCCAGATTTCTTCAAGTGAAAAATCTTCTTTGCTTGGCATAAGCACAAAACTTTGATATTCAAACGCCCCGCCAGTCGCTGCAAAAATGTCATGATTTTCTTGTTCTTCTTCAGTGGCGTCTGGGTCACCATCATCAACAAAGAAGTTCATGTATGGATAACTAACCACCTCTGATGCAAGCCATGGTTGTCCAACAGTTGTCTTATCTCCGCCGCCAACATCTTCACTCGCCGTTCCGGTCGCGGTCTGCATTGCGCAATAATCAACAATTGCATCAACCACATCAGCATAGTGATAATCAGTATATTTGCTCTTAAAACTTGTTGCTGCGTTTCCAATAACCGTACTTAAAATAAAGTTTTTGACGCTCTCTTTGTTGCGTTCGGTCAGACCAACATACATGCCAGCGTTTTTGAACACTCCCCTAATGTAGTCCACTGCAAGTTGTGTGCTGGATTTTTCATCTGTTGCCTCAAAATTTTCAATTTCAATTTTGCCGTTTCCATCTGGCTTTATGTCTTCCATTTTTGTGCCAAGCACAAGCGAATAAATCGCATAAGTCATCGCATTTTTGTAATCATCATTTATGTATGCGTTGCGGAAGGCTTCTTCATCAAATAACGAACTATGCGAACGGTCTTCGGCTGAATAATAAGTTTTAAAACCTTCATATGTGAATTGAATATCTCCGCTATCGGGTTCAAACCCTGCAGAAGTTACCCCCTCATCTTTATGGGCTTCAATAACCGCCATATAATCTTCAGCGTTATAAGGCAAAGTCCAACTCCAAGCATAATCATCACTTGCAGTGACAACAAAACCCTTTATTGCTTCTTCGCCATTTTCTGCTGGTTTAACAATCTTTTCTTCCACATTTACAATTGGATATCGAATTGCATCAAACCAATATTTGAAATCATCTGGTGATTTTTCAAATTGTGTTGCGAGATTGTTGACTTCTTCATTGTCTGATTCTGTTAGCAAGCCTGTAAATTGATTTTTCTTATTTTGGATAAAATCATTGTGTGAGTTAAAATTTCCATAGGTAGTAAATAAAAGTTCCAAAATATCTTCTGAGAAACTGGCAAAAAAGTCCTTTTTATTTGGGTCTGCATTTTCGCCGTAATTTCCATCTTTATCCGTGACATTGCCATCAAAATCATATCCGCCTGACACACTGCCATCTTCATTGATTTTGACAAGAGGGCGTCTTAAAACTTTAACCCCAATAAGGCCAACATCTTTGTCGCTTTGACTTCCTCCGCCACTTTCACTGCCGCCGCCACCTTCTTCGCCACCGAATTCATCATCAAACTCTTCGTCATAATCATCTCCAAAATCTTCTCCTGATGGGGCGCACGCCGACAAAGTTATGCACATGATGAACATAAGCACAATCAGAAAAAATTTTGTGAAATAGGTTTTAACTTTTGTCATAGTCTTATTATAACCAAAAAATCAAATATTTGCAAGAAAAAACCGCAGGCTTATCTGCGGCTATCTTCAAAGTAAATGTCAAAAGGCATTTCAAAACCCTCTTCATATTGATAATTTGCTGGCATTTCTTCATTTAAGAAACTTAAAGTGTTTATCATGTCAATTTGTGTTGTTTCTGCATTTAAAGCAACATATTTGCCATTCAAAATGGATTGATACAAAGACTCATTTGTTGAATCAGTGTAATGTGGAACTTGGATGTCTGTTTTGTAAATTTTGATTTGACCATTCTCAGCATAAACAACACAGCCACTTGCTCCTTGCAAATATCCTGTGTCAAAACGCCCTTGTGAATCAATATTTCTTCCACCCCAATTAGTAAGATAAGTTGCAAGCACTTGTGCATTTTGCTCATTTTCAAGCAATTTTTCACCAAATAAATTTATATCGTCAAATTGTGTTTTTGTTCCGCCACAAATTGTATCGTATTTTAATTTGCTGCCATCAAAATCTTGGATATTCTTTTCATATTCCTCATATTTTTCTCTTTCTGAAAGCAAATTTTGTTTGATTTGATTTTCTTGCGCTGAATTTTCTTCAACTTGTTCTTCATATTTTTTCAATAGTTCAGTTTTAAGTTCTGAAACATCTTTGATTGATTGATAATTCCAAATATCTTTTACAACACTACCTGTGCATGTTATTGTAAGTAATGCAGTCCTGTTCAAAGCATCCGTGCTTTCCGTATAAAGATTTACTTCTGTTTTGTCGTCATTGAATTCTGCGAATAAAACTTTGCTTGCATCATAAGGCAACCTTTCTTTCGCAATTCCGTTCAGAAGTTCTTTAAGGTCGGCAAATTGGAAACCTGCGAACACTTCGTCAAAGATGTCGGAAACTGAAACCATTTGTTTTTGCTCTTCAACTGCTGGAGCAGAATATTGCTGGTCTGTTTCAACCTTCTTTGTTGTGAAATTGTCCCAAGTGCCAGACGCAATCTGGTTATAAAAGTCGCTTGCGGGCATGTCTTTGCCGTCAGCAAGTTTGAAATAATATTCCCAAACTTGTCCTTTGCTGTCGACTCCCGTGATTATTGCACTGCCATCTTCTCTTGGAGCGCCAAAGGTGACAGGCTCAAGCAATTTGTTTTTTGAATTTTGGCTTTCAAGTTTTTCAAGCACCTCAGTTTTAAGGCTGTCAGATATTCCGCAGTCGACTGCATATTCGTTTTCTTGAACATTCGTGTATTGCAAAGTGTTAATGTCGTTTAAAATTTTGTCAAGTTCCGCAGCCAATTTTTCTTCATATTTGCTTGTCAAAGAGGAAGAAACAGTTGTGTCAGCAAATTCGTTGATTCCCATGAGGAGAAGTTCCTCAAGATTTGAACTGAGATAGTATTCCACCATTGGCGAAACATCAAAATGAGTGCTGCCAAGTTGAGTTTGGCCATTTGTGTTTTTAAATTTATAAACCGCAACTGCCTCACCATTTTGATGAGTGCTTATAAAACTGTTAAGGTCAACATTTTTAACCGCGTCACCAACAATCTCTTGCAAACACTCAACATGTTCGCTTTCAATTTTTCCCTGAAGGTTGTTTTCCTGTATGTAATTATTAACAATGCTTTCAATTGTGACTTGAACATCCTCAATTTGTTGTCCGCCGCCACCGCCACCCGGATTTGGATTTGGGTCAACTTTTTGCTCAGTGTTTTTGTTGCAAGAAGCCAAGTAAAAAATTGCCGAGCCTATTGTCAAAATTGAGAAAAAACCTTTTTTTAAACGCTGTTTTGTTGAATCTTTTAACATATATCCCTCACTTTGCTTTTATTTTAGCACACAAAGTTTTTATTTTCAATACTTTTCTTTGATTTTTTGCCTTGTCGACACATTTCGACCGTTAAAATTTTTCAAAGACCCTCAGTTTCGCAGAGTGCGAGCGGTCATTTTGCGTAACCTCTTGCGGCGTTGGGACAATAGGCTTTTTGTTCACAAGCTTTCCCACCGCCTTATGATGACAAATGCAAACAGGTGTTTTTGGCGGGCAAATGCAGTCAGTGGCAGCCAGCCTAAATGCGTTTTTAACAATTCTGTCTTCAAGACTATGAAAAGTTATGATTGCCGCTCTTCCGCCAGGCGCAAGACAATCAATAAAGTCATTGACTGCGCCTTCCAAAAGTTCAAGTTCGCCGTTGACTTCAATCCTAATTGCCTGAAAAGTCTTTTTTGTCACACCGCCTTTGCCATATATGATTTTCTTTGGGAAGACGCTTTCAACAATTTCTTTAAGTTCAAAAGTTGTTTCAATTTTTTTTGTCTTTCTCGCTCTTACAATGGCCTCAGCAATCTTTGGAGCAAAACTCTCTTCGCCATATTCATATATGATTTTTTTGAGTTTTTCTTGTGGATAAAAGTTGACAACATCAAAAGCGCTCTTTTGCTGCGAGCGGTTCATCCTCATGTCAAGTCTGCCGTTATGTAAAAATGAAAAGCCGCGCTCGGCGTTGTCAATCTGATAACTGCTCACTCCCAAATCCGCCAAAATGCCGTCCACTCTGCTTATGCCATGTGACAAAAGCACGGACTTAATGTCCTTAAAATTTTGGTTGAAATATGTGACAAAAGGAAAGCCTTTAAGTCGCCTTTGGCTTTCCTCAATTGCCTCTATATCTTGGTCAAAACAGATTAACCTTCCACCTTTCAGTTTTTTTGCAATAAGTTCGCTGTGGCCGCCACCACCGCATGTTGCGTCAACATACACTCCGTTTGGCTTGATGTCAAGCGCGCTTATCACCTCGTCCTTTAAAACTGGATTATGCTTAAACTCCACCTTGCGCTCCTGTGCTTAATCCAAAGAAATTTTCAAGTTGCTTTTTGATTTCAGGGTCAATGTCATTTTGCTTATTCAAATATTCTTCAACTTTTGATTTTGTGCCCTCATCCAAGTCAACATGAATATCATTGTCTTTTGCAATATCAAGCATTTCTTTGACTGTTTCTTCGTTTTCTTTAACTTTGTCAATAAGTTGTTCAACATCTTGCTCTTGGATTCCTTCCTCATGCGTGTTGAACACAACATCTTTGAATTGTTGAGCAAATTCGTTTGATTCGCTCGCAAGTTGTGCAAGTTTGAAGATGTCCCTAAAATTGATTTGAGCATAACTCTCTTTCTTTAGCGCTGCCAACATGTCATCAATTCCAAATTCTGCTTCTGCTTTTTTCATGATTGCCATGAAGAGCGGTTTTGTCACGCCTTCCGCTGTGCCTAAGCCAAGTTCATTTCTAAATGCGTTCTTTTGAATTGCATCAACAAGACCACCCAAAGTTTCTGGGTCCATTGATTTGAAATCCAACTCATCAAGGTTAGTGGAATTTATGAGTTTAATAAACTCTTTGAAAATTGCAACAATTTGTGCTGTTTGAGAATCTGAGCCGGCAAAAACTGTTCCATCTTCATCTTTAAGGTCAAATGTCACGCTTTGTCCTGTTATTGTGAGGATTGCATTTGAAACTTCTGTTGAAAGAACTTCTTTGAGAGGTGTTGTGCATTTTGCTTCCAAAATTGCAGAAACAACTTTGTCAACAAGGTCGTCATCACTGTCGTCTTCTGGGTCATCAAGTTTTTTGATTACTTCTTTGATTTTGTCGTCATTTTTGTCTTCTTCGGAATTATCTGTCTGTTCGAGCAAGTAGTCAAGCAGTGTCTGATGTGTTGCCGGGTCAAATTCCTTGCTTTCAAGTTCGGTGATGATTTGTGCCAATAGTGGAAGGTCGTGTTTCCAGTTCATATAAGTTGCAACAACATCAAGCTCACCTTTTTCTTCTTCACCCTCTTCACCATTTGTCTCTGGGGCTGACTCGCCAGCTTTTGCTTTTTCAACCCTTAACTTTGAGAAGTCGACTATTGAGTTCTTCATGTTCATAACTTCGTTAAACGCAATCTCTCTGATTATTTTCACTCTGAAAAGCGGCAAAATTGTGTCTTCAAGCAAAGTTGAATATTCGTCGCCCTTCTTTTCTGTGGAAAGACGAGAAGCAAGTGTTTTTAATATTGAGTTCATGTTCATGCCGTTTGAAATCGAGTCATAAAGGTTGAGGCTTAAAAGGTTTTTAACAGGTTTTGCCAAGAATTTAAAGAAATCTGTGTAATTTTCAACTGATGCCACCTCTTCGCCGTCAATTTCTTCAATTTCAAGCAAGTTGTCAATACCCATTTTTTCAAAGAGTTTTGGCAGAATTTTTTGGCCGGTCTTATCCGTCATGATTGCCATGCCGTCAACTTTGTCAAGTATGCCACCAACATTTGTCAGCACATCTTCCACAGCATTATAATCAACAAGCAGCACTTTCTTTAAGTCGGAAACAATTTCGCCGAGCGTCACGCCTTCGGACTCTTCAATTTTTTTGCCAACTTCACCAACTTTTTCTACAACCGTTTTAATCTCATTTTTAAACTTTGCCCATTCTGTGTCATTGAAACTTCCGTCTTCTTTTGTGAAAACATCTCCAACATTTTTAAAGATATCACTTTCACTGCCAGACATTTTGGAGAGTGCAAAATCAATGGCAGAAGAAAAGGCGTTTTTCATCAAGTTCAAGTCCATGAGCGAGGAGATGGAGTCGGCAACAAGGTTATTATATTTTGTTGCCAAAACGACAATGCCGTCCACAACATCTTTGTCGCCACCCATGACATCTGAAAGATATCCAGATTTTCCAAATTCTGAAATCACATGATAAATTTTGTCAAAGTCGGAACTAAAGTATTGTGCGTAGTTTCCGTTTGCTTCAAGCCCGTTTTTAATGTCGTCAAAAACATATTCAAATTCTGTAAGGTCAGGCATTATTTGTAAAAGCGTTGGATATTCAACAATAAGTTCGCCCGCAGCGTTAAGCAAAATTGTTTTATAGAAGCCTCCCTGCGTTGCCCTTGAATATAACGCGTCCATATCCTTCCAGTTTATGCTATTAACATCTTTGGTGGAATTTATCACATCAAAAGCGTCGCGGTAAAGTTCGTAATACATGTCAAGGTCCTTTCTCACCTGCACGGTCTGTCCTTTCACAGTGAATTTTGACATGTCATCAAAAATGAAATCATCAAGTCCAACCGCGCCATTTAAAACGCCAAAAGCACTTGAATTTATGCAACTTGTTGCTTGTTTGATTTGTTTTGGAAGAGATGAAAGTTGTTTTGAAAGTGGGTCCATTTCGGTTTGCTCGCTTGCCGCCGTAACAGTTGGCTCTGGCAAAACTTTGTCCGCAAGTTTGACAAGACTTGTGAGTGGCATAAAGATGACAAGCACAAGCACAAACATTTTTAATGTGCCAATAATTCCCCCAAGCCACCAGTTGCGCTTTAGCCCTTTTTCTTTTTCCTTCTTCTTTGTCTTAAACGCACAAACGGCAATGATTTTGTAAATAACATACGCGACCAATCTCATCACAAGGTTTAAAATCAAAAAGACAATTGAGCATAATAATATGCTTGGCAATTTTTGTAAGAAAAGGCTGAGTGTTGGTGACGCGTCCAAAAGTTTTCCAATGGTTGCATCATTTGATAACATTTGAACAAAAAAACCTTCAAGTGAAGTTGTTGTTCCACCGGAAGTTATCTTTATTCCCAAAATAGCATTTGTGATAGGCGGGGTGATAAACCCAACAATGATAACTCCCGCAACCATAATTCCAAGGTCAAGCACCGACCTTTTGACACCGCGCGCTGCCCCTGCCCAAAAACCTATTGCAAGGAAAAGAACAAACACAATGTCAATTATTGCAATTATCCAACCTGATGACATATTATCCTCCAAAATAAATTCATTATTATATTAAATCATTTTAATTTTTTTAACAAGCAAACTAAACAAAAAAATGGGCTTTATTTGTCAAACCCTGAAATTTGTCAAAACAGCCCACTGATTTTTTCGTTCTTATCTATTTTCATATTTAATGCGGCCGGATTCTTTGAAAGCGCCGGCATAAGCAAGGTTTTTCCACAGATTGCCACCAAAAATTCTGCACCACCGCGAATTTCAACATCTTCCACATTTAAAACAAAGTCTTTTGGTGCGCCAAGCAGTTTTTCGTCACTTGAAAGGCTGTATTGCGTCTTTGCAATTATGACAGGCAATTTGCCATAGCCATGCTTTTGCGCAAATTCAATTGCTTTTTTTGCCTTTAAAGAAAACTTTACACCTTTGCCGCCATACACTTTTGTGGCAATTTTTTTAATTTTCTCTTCAATGGTGTCATTTAAAGAGTATGCAAAAGTTTGCTTTGATTTCTTTTGACAAGTTTTTATCACTTCATCAGCAAGCGTCAATCCGCCTTTGCCACCCTTTGCCCACACATCGGTTTCTATAAGGTTGCCCTTTAAAAGTTTTTTCAAAAGCGCAACTTCGTTTTCTGTGTCACATGCAAATTTGTTTAATGCAACAACGCATGGTAGATGGAAAACATTTTTTATTGTGTCAATATGTTTTTCAAGATTTTCAACGCCCTTTTTAAGACATGTTAGATTTTCTTCTTCCAAATTTTCACTGCTCATTTCTCCATGAAGTTTAAGCGCCCTTATTGTGCAAGCAAGCACAACGCAGTCAACTTTTAACCCCGCCTCGCGACATTTGAAGTCCAAAAATTTTTCACCACCAAGGTCAGCACCAAAGCCCGCCTCTGTGACAACATAGTCGGCAAGGGATAACGCCGTCTTCGTTGCACGAACACTGTTGCAACCGTGCGCTATGTTTGCAAAAGGACCGCAATGAACAATTGCCGGAGTGCCTTCAAGCGTTTGCACAAGATTTGGCTTGAGTGCGTCTTTCAAGAGTATTGCCATTGCTTCCTGTGCGTGCAAATCCTTTGCTTTGACAAGTTTGCCCTCTGCACTGACGCCGACAACAATGTTTCCAAGCCTGCGTTTTAAATCCTCCAAATTTTCTGCCAAACACATAATAGCCATAATCTCGCTGGCAGCAGTTATAACAAAGCCGTCATCTCTTTCATGTTTACCATGCAAAGTTATCTCACGCAGCGCCCTGTCATTGAGGTCCAAACATCTTTTGAAAAACACCTTTTCAATTTTTAGTTCGTTGCCCTGAAAAATATGATTGTCAATGAGTGCGCACAAAAGATTGTTTGCAGAAGTTATTGCATGAAAATCTCCTGTAAAATGAAGGTTGATTTCTTCCATAGGCGCAATTTGGCTGTATCCTCCGCCTGCCGCTCCACCTTTTATGCCAAACACAGGTCCCATGGAAGGCTCTCGAAGTGCCAAACAAACCTTTTTCCCGCGCCTTGCCAAAGCATCTGCAAGCCCAATTGCAAGTGTTGTTTTCCCTTCGCCAAACTTTGTTGGGTTTATTGCTGTGACAAGAATTAAGCGGCTTTCCTTTTTTGGCTCAAACTCTCCCAAAATTTTGGCTTTGTAAGGCCCGTATGACAAAAGTTGGGCTTTTTTTAGCCCCAACTTTTTTGCAATCACGCTTATCTCTTTCAATTTCGTGTTTTGTGCAATTTCAATATCCGTCATTTTTAGCCCTTTAATTTGATTATCAACACTTTTGCAGCCTTAAGTTCATTGCCAGAATACTTTTGATTTAAAAGATAATTCAAAACCCTTTCCTTCATCTGCTTTGTCATTTTTGAGATATATTTTGTTTCAAACTGTGACATTTTTTGCTGAACATTTTTGTTGTCTTTCAGGGAAACAATCTTTGCCATTTCTTTGACATAGTAGTCCGCAACAGTCTTTGTTTCCTGTTCCTCTTTTGTCAACCTTGGCTTCTGCTCGTCTTGAGCATATTCTTCAATCTTAGGTTGAACTTTAACTTCCACTTCTTCAACCTCTTCAACTTTCTTCTTGCTTTTTGGATAAAGTTTGTAAAAGAGAAGAAGGAAAATTCCGCCAATAAATGTAAAGCCAGCACACAAAAGAACATCTCTTAAGAACGCTCTTTTAAATTCAACTTCGGCAAAGATTTCACCAAAAAGATTGAACGCCTCTGCCACAGAAACTTGGTTGTTTATTTGAACAAAAACAGTGAGCGTGAAAAACACCGAAAGCAAGTTTAAAACAAGCGACATAACAATTATCCAAAAATAAAATATTGTTGTGCGCTTTTTATAAAAGCAGCAGTAAACAAGTCCAGCACAAGCGGTTGAAATAAATGCAACCCAACTGCTAAAAATCCCATAGTAGTAAAGTATTCCCCAAATCACAGCACCCACAACCATAACCAAAAATGATGTAAAAAGGGCAAGTGGCAAACTTTCTTTTTTCAAAATTTTTCTCCTTATAGGGAAATTATAACACAACTTTTTAAAAAATGAAATAGATTATGTTTTTTTTCTGAAAAATTTATGTTATAATTTATCAAAATTTGGGAGAAAGTTTAAATGCAAGGCTTTTTTTACAACGGAAACTACTACTTAATACCAGAAAAGTTCAAGTGCTTTGACTGCTTTTATGATTTTTTGGCTAAAAAATTGATTCGCAAAAAACATATCTATGTGAAGACTATTCTTTTTCAACAAAAAGATTGCCTTCCTCCCTTCTTTATTGCAGAAAACACAACATGGACAAAACTTAAAATTGAAAGCCCGCATGTTGTTTTCCCTGCTGAATTTGAAGTTATGACCAAAAACGTGTATGACAAACGCTTAAGAGAAATTGTTGCAAACACCTGCAAAGGCTGTTTGTCCTTCTCTTCTCTTGATGAAACAGAAGAAAGTTTGCAAAGTCACCGCGAGGAAATAAACTTAAACGGGCGGTGTTATTTTAGAAAAGAAAAAATTGACCCACGCTACCGACTATATTTGGGGCTTGAAGAATTTTTACATAATCTTGAACAAAAACGAGCAAAACTGGAAGAACTTATTGACAAAGGTGACACTTTAACTCCCGCTGACGCTGTAAGTTTTTTTATTGAACCAAAACTTGGGTTCAAACCTTTTAAGATTGTTTTGTTCAAACGAAAAAAGACATATCACTGCTGCTTTCCATGTTTTCTTGACATAAATTTGGCACTCATTTTTAGTTTTATCTGCCAAGTTTTAAATGGTCTTTCTGAAAAAATTGGCATTATGCACGGCTGGAAGTTTTTGTCATATCTTCCAAAAGGCGGGCTTGGAAAAAACGAAGAGCCGCCTGTGATGAAATTTATTTTTGACAACAGGCAACTTAAAAAAATTGACATTGAAGTTGGAGATTTTGAAAACGCCCAAAAAGCATATCTCGACCTATGCAATTATTTTGGCGAAAACAGGTTTTTGGGGGCATATTATCCTGTCTGGGTCAAATTTGAAAGCAAGAGTTATGGCTTGCAAGTGCCTCCAACTCAAATTGAACACAGCATAACGCAAGTTCTTAAATCCATCTTTCACGAGCAAGAAATCCCTCTTCCATGCAACATTTTTTATGACCTTAAAAACGCGTTAGGGCAAACCTTAAGAAAGGTTTATTTGCGCTCGCCAATTTTCTTTATTTTAAATGACAATGAAGATGAACTTTTCTCTGAAAACACAAAAAATGAATTAAAAACTGACCTTTTCACAGAATATGGCATAACAATTGGCAGGCTTTCTATTGCTGCAAACGGGTTAAAATATGGCGACATTTTGAGCCAAATTTTTGAGAAGGCTTTTGACAATTTTCACTGCATGGTTTTTGCAAAGGAATTTGATGAAAAAGAATTTAGTCTTTTCTTTTTGTCTGGCGACACGGCCTTACTTTTTGACACGCTTGCAAGATATAAACCCGCCTTTGATAAGTTTTCAGCAACATTAAAACTCTTTGAAGAGAACCTTCCAACAAAGGCTATAGAAAGCAAAGATTTTTAACTTTACAAAACGCTCAAAATCACTTCTTCCAATTCGCTCAAATATTTTTGAGCAATTTTTTCGTTTTGATATTCAACCATAATTCTTATTTTTGGCTCTGTGCCGCTTGCACGGACAAGAACTCTGCCAGAAGGCGAAATTTCGCTCAAAATTTGCGAGATTTTTTGCGTCACCTTTTCGTTGTTTACAACCTTCATCTTGTCTTCAACATAAATATCTTTGTTAAGTTGTTTTAAAAACTTGCAATCAAAAAGTTTGGATAAAGGCATGCCGCTGTCAATCATGCACTCAACAATTTGCAGTGACGCCAATATTCCATCCCCTGTTGAAAGAAATCTTTTAATGATAATATGCCCAGACTGCTCTCCGCCAAGCGACAAATTCATCTTTTCCATTGCTTCAATGACATATTTGTCACCTATATCCGTTCGCACGAGGTTGATTTTTTTTGAATTTAAGCCAACAAGAAGTCCTGAGTTTGTGTGGCTTGTTCCAACAACAGTGTTGGCGTTAAGAAGATTTTGTTTTGACATCTGTTTTGCAAGGATATAAATAAGTCCGTCACCGTCAATCACATTTCCTTTTTCGTCAACAGCAATCACCCTGTCGGCATCTCCATCATAAGCAAAACCAACATCTGCTTTTTCTGATAACACCCTTTCACGCAAACTTTCAATGTTTGTTGACCCGCACTTTTCGTTTATTTTAAGCCCACTGTTTTGTGAAAAGATTTTGACAACCTCTGCCCCAAGATTTTTGTAAACCTTTGGAGCGACCTTATATGCCGCGCCATTTGCGCAATCAAGCACAATTTTCAGTCCGTTAAACTTGTCTTTGACGCTATTTTGCAAAAATTTTGCATAAAAATTGACAAAGTTTGTTGCCTGTTTATATTTTCCAACTTTCGTTGACGGGGCAACCAAAGGGCAAGTAAAAAATCTTTCAAGTTCATATTCTTCTTTTTCCGACAACTTCCGCCCATTTTCATCAAAAATCTTTATGCCATTATATTGTTTCGAGTTGTGCGAAGCCGAAATCATGACGCCAAAATCTGCCTTTTTTGCTTTGACAAGATATGAAATGCCCGCTGTCGGAATTATCCCAACATCAACAACTTTTCCTCCGCCTTTCATAACCCCAACGGCAAACGCAGACGACAGATAACTTCCACTTACTCTCGTGTCCCTTCCAATTAAAATTGTCGCTTGCCTTTTCTTTCTTGAAAGAGCGTTGCCCACCATTTGCGCAAGTTGTTCCGTCAAATCATTGTTGACAACCCCTCTCACTCCGTCTGTTCCAAAATAAATTCCCATTTCTCCCTCTTTAGTTAAGATATTTTTTAGCCTTTTTCGGCTTAACAATTTGCTTGACTCTGCCAATAACAAAATCTTCAGCATCTGTGTCATCCGTCACTGTTGTGCCAGCACAAATGTAAGTCTTTTCACCTATGTTAAGTGGCGCTATCAAATTTGAATTGCTGCCAATAAAAGTGCCTTTGCCAACTTTAATTTTTTGCTTTCTTTTCCCATCATAATTTGCAAAGATGACGCCGCAGCCAATATTAACCCTCTCTCCCACTTCCGCATCACCAACATAGGCAAGATGCGCCGCTTTTGTCCCTTCGCCAAGGCTCGAATTTTTTATTTCAACAAAGTTGCCAATCCGTGCGTTATCCCCAATTTTCGAGCCTTTTCTAAGGTGTGCAAAAGGCCCAACAGTCACATTTTTTCCAACTTCCGCACCTTCAATAACACTCATCATAACCTTTGACCTTTGACCAATATGGCTGTCAAAAATATAGGTTTCGCCAAAAATTTCAACACCATCTTCAATCACGGAATTTCCGTAAACATGAACGCTGCCAAAAAATTTGACGCCTTCCCCAATTTTGCAACCTTTTTCAATATCCAATAAGTTTTTCATTTCCTTTTAGTTTTTATGCCGCCAACATATTTTTTGCTATTCCATAACATTTTGTTGACCTAAAAAAAAGAAAAAGGTATACTTTTCTTTGAGGAAAAAATGCAAAACATACATAATAAAACGGTGATAACAAAAAAAGAAATTTTCAAATCTCAACAAATTTGGCTTTTAAAAAGTTTGCCAATAGTTTTGCTCGTTGCTGCAGCAACAGTCCTTCTTGCTTTTCGCATAAAAGAAGGAAGTTTTGTTTTTGAAAGCCTTCCTTTTGCAATAATAGGCGGCATTATCACCCCGTTTTACATCCTTCTTGTTGAAATTTTGATGGCAAAACAAAACAAAACTTTGCCAGATGAACTTGTTTTTGAATTTGATTTTGATGATTTTTCAATTCATGCTTGTGCAATAGGGCAAAACGCTTTGGAGAAGGTGGAAGTTAAATATTCATCAATAAAAAAATATAAATTTGAAAAAAAGTTCATAAATATTTTTGTTGATAAAAACACCTCTTTATTGATTGCCAACAAGGGTTTTGACTGCGAAGAAGATAAAAAAATGGTGCAAAATATGATAGTTGAAAAAGCCACAAAAAAGCGCAAATTCCGCAAAAACCTTAAAAAATAATATTTTTTTGGGTATTGACAACTTTGCTGGCAGGTGGTATACTTTTAGCGTGAGGTTTAAAAATGAAAAAGTTTAAAACTAATGTTGAAGAAACAAAAACCACCCGAAGAAATAATGAAATAGAAAAAAATGTGCATTTTAGCGCAAAAATCAAAAACAATAAACTTATAATTCGTTATCATGGCGCGGGTTTTGTTATGCCGACCAAACTTGTTTTTAACGACCCTTCATGTCCTGTTTTGGGAAAAGGCATCACAGACAAAGATGTTAAAATTTGTTTGAAAGGTTTGAACGCCTTATTGAAAAACGCTTGCACAGAAAATTATCCGCTTTCAAGAGACGCTGAAAAGGCTGTTAAAAAATCAATTCGCCTTTTGAAATGGATTCCACTTCCATTTTGGCTTAAAAAAGAAGATGGCAAAGATATCAAAAACGCGGATGAGGCTTTCATTTTGACCGGCGTTAAACAACTGAAAAGAAACATTGCTTTAACCCTTAATAAAGACCTTGTTTCGAAAATTGCAAAAAATGCTGATAAAGGACAGTTTGTAACGCGTAATGGCGGAGAAAAAACAATTGCTCTTGGCAAGCAAATGGGTTCAAAAGTTGCTGATGTTAAAGATGAAAAAAATGTTTCCATCATGAAAAAAGCACTTGACCAAATTGACCGAATTATTGCAAACAGAAAGGCGGCTGTTAACTACACCCTTAAAACTTATGTTCCAGAAGAACTTTTGGAAAATGATGAAGATGAAGATGAAAATGAGTTTAGAGATTTGGGTGACGGCATTGTGACAGACGCTCCAGCACAAAACAACACTCCTCTTCTTTATGCTCCGGGTATTCCTGCACCAGGAGATTATGATGACGCCGGCTTTGGTGATGATGATGAGTCTTATGAAGACGAAGATGAAGAAGACTTGGGCATGACTAATATTGCAGACCCATACGGCAGAGGGTAATAAAAAAAAGAAAAGACCGAAAATACGGTCTTTTTTTATTTGTCAATTTTAATATGCAACTCTTTAAGTTGATGGTCAAATGGCACTGATGGAGAGCCCATGAGCAAATCTCTTCCGTTTTTATTGAGTGGGAAAGCAATGACCTCTCTTATGCTTTCTTGGTCCATGATTGGCATGAGCATCCTGTCAAAACCAAACGCACAGCCGGCGTGAGGTGGAGCGCCATATTGGAAGGCGTTGTAAAGTGCTGGGAACTTGCTTTCAACAACTTCTTTTGGATAGCCAGCAATTTCAAACGCTTTGACCATGATTTCTGGGTCGTGGTTTCTTATTGCTCCTGAAAGCATTTCATAGCCATTGCATACAAGGTCAAACTGATAAGCAACAATGTCAAACGGGTCTTTTTCAAACGCTTTAAGTTCGCCCTGTGGCATAGTAAATGGGTTATGTGCAAAGTCTGGCTTGCCCGTTTCCTCGTTTTTCTCATAAAATGGGAAGTCAACTATCCAGCAAAATTCAACTTTATTTTTGTCAACAAGCCCAAGTCTTTGTCCAAGTTCGTTTCGAAGTGCACCCGCAAGTGAAATGGCCTTATCTTTTTCGTCAGCAACAACAAACAGTGCATCCCCTTCTTTGAGTCCCATAAACTTTGTTAAATCTTCCTTCTCTTTTTCGCTAAGACCCTTTGCAAAAGAGCCGCTGAGCCCTTCGCTTGTAAATTTTATCCACGCAAGCCCTTTGCCTTCAATTGCAACAATATAATTGTTTATTTCATCAAAGAATTTTCTTGACTTGTCGGCAGCACTAGCTTTAATTGCTTTCAAAGTTTTGTTTTTGAAAAAGGTTATTTCTGTGTTTTTAAAAATGTGTGTAATGTCACTGACTAAAAGAGGATTTCTTAAATCAGGCTTGTCTGAGCAATAATCTTTTATTGCATCAACCCATTTTATTCTTTTAAACGGTGCGCTGCAAATGTCAAGTTTGGTGAAGGTTTTAAAAATTCCTGTCGCCAAAGTTTCGCAAACTTCAAAAACATCATCTTGCGTTGCAAAAGCCATTTCCATGTCAATTTGATAAAACTCTCCTGGAGTTCTGTCGGCGCGTGCAGCCTCATTTCTAAAGCATGGTGCAATTTGAAAATATCTGTCAAAGCCACTTGTCATCAAAAGTTGCTTGAATTGCTGCGGAGATTGTGGAAGAGCATAAAACTCTCCTGGTGCAAGAATCGTTGGAACAATGTAGTCTCTCGCCCCTTCTGGAGATGTGTTTGCAAGAATTGGTGTTTGAAATTCAACAAAACCCAAGTCTGTAAGGGTGTCCCTGACATATTTTAAAATTTTTGCACGCTTAACAATTCTTTCATGAAGTTCTGGGTTTCTCAAATCTAAAAACCTATATTTTAAGCGAAGTTCCTCTTTTGTCTGTGGTGCTTCTGAAATTTCAAAAGGCAAAACATTTTTGCATTTTCCCAAAACTGTAAGATTTTTTGCAACAATTTCAATGTCGCCGGTTTCCATTTTTGGATTTTTGCTTTCTCTTTCATTAACTTTGCCTTCAATCATGACAACTGTTTCTTTAACAATGCCGTTTAACATTGCGTCATCTTTAAACAAAACCTGCGTAACACCATAATGGTCACGAAGTGTCATAAAGGTTATTCCGCCAAGTTTTCTGATTGAGTTAACCCAACCAGACAGACGAACCTCTTTGCCAACATCACTCATCCTTAATTCACCGCAATTATGCGTTCTATATTTGTTCTCTTTCATATTTCCTCCTAATAAAAAATCCTAACGCATTTCTCGTTAGGACGAAAATTTCCGTGGTGCCACCTAACTTGCTCTTTCGAGCCACTCATTTTTTGCTTTTTAACGCAAAAGCAGAACGCAAACTCCAAAGTTGTCTTCGCTTAAAGTCTGTCGCCAGCGGTTTCCATCTCCTCCGCCTCTCTGTAAGCCGTTTCTTTAAACTACTTTTTCTTTTTCATTGTTTGGACGGCTAAATTATATCTTTTCTCTCTTACAAAGTCAAGAATTTTATTCCGCTTTTCCGTTTTTGATTTTTATTATCTTTCCTTCGCAGAACTGCTCATCTGTTGTTGAAATAAAAGTTTGACATCTATTGGTGAACTTTAAAAGCCTTTTTCTTCTGTGTTCGTCAAGTTCTGAAAAAACATCATCTAAAATTAAAATTGGATATTCCCCAAGCCTATTTTTGATAATTTCAAGTTCGGCAAGTTTAAGAGATAGTGCCGCCGTGCGCTGCTGTCCCTGAGAGCCAAAACTTTTGACCTCAACTTTATTTAGATAAATATCCAAATCATCTCTGTGCGGGCCAAAAGTGGTGTAGCCAAGTTTAAAGTCCTTTTCAAAGTTTTTTTCAAGTTTTTTAACATACTCTTCTTCACTTTCAACATCAATGCCACTATATTCAATTTTAAGTTCTTCGCCTTTTGAAATATAAGCGTTTGCGGCAGATGCAAATGGTGAAATTTCTTCAACAAAGCGCCTTCTCTCCTCTGCAATTTTTATTCCCTCTTTTGCAAGTGCCTTGTTCCAAATATCTATGGTTTCAAGCACAACGGATTTGTTTTGCGAGGACTTTAAAAGTTTGTTTCTGTTTTCCAAGATTTTTTCATATCTTGAAATCAAATAAAAGTATTTTTTGTTGGTTTGTGAAAGGTCAATATTGATAAATCTTCGCCTTTCTTCAGGACTGTCTTTGACAAGTTTGAGTTCATCTGGCGAAAAGAAAACTATTGGCACTTCACCCAAAACATCACCAATACGCCTTATATTGATTCCGTCCATTTTTACAACTTTTTTTTGATTCCGCTGCAAGATGATTTCAATTTGCTTTTCTCTAAAACGGTTTTTTGCGTTTAAAACAATTCTTGCCTCTTGCGCCTGCCAAGAGATGAGTTCTTTGTCCTTGCTTGTCCTAAAACTCTTTCCAATGGATGCAAAAAAAATTGCCTCCAAAAGATTTGTTTTGCCTTGTGCGTTTTTGCCAACCAAAGAGTTTGTCTTTGGCGAAAAAGTTTGTGTCAAAGACTGATAGTTTCTGAAATTCACAAGTTTAAGTGAGGTTATTTCCATGAATATATTATATCATATTTTTACAAAACTCTTATAAATTTTTCAAAATAAAAATTATTTTTATCAGACTGAATCTTGCTTGACTTATCAAAGTTTTATGTGTAAAATTATTAAGTAAAATAGAGCGGAAAAGATGCAAGAGATAAACAACCTTTGGAACATAATACTTGAAAAATTGGAATTTTCAGTTTCCAATGTTTCTTTTGTTATGTGGTTTAAGCCTTTGAAGATTGTTGATTTTAGCGACAATAATGTGCTTTATCTTGCCGCAAAGTCCACCTTTGCAAAAAATCAAATTTTGAAAAACTACTTTGATAACCTTAAATCTGCTGTTGAAGAGGTTTTTGGCGACAATGTGGACATTGAAATTCTTGACCCTAACGAAGAGGCCAATTACATCTCAAAAAATCACCCAACTTCTGCTGTTAAAGAGGTTGAATCAAACAAAAACCCATTTAATCCAAAATACACCTTTGACAATTTTGTTGTTGGAAAATGCAATCAAACTGCTTATGCGGCTGCGCGTGCCGTGGCTGAAAACCCAGGAAAGAGTTTTAATCCTCTTTTCATTTACAGCGGAGTTGGGCTTGGAAAAACCCACCTTTTGCACGCTATTGGAAATTATCTTCGTGACGCCAACCCAAATATGAAAATCAAATATGTCACCTGCGAGCAATTCACAAACGACTATATTGAATCACTTGGGTCTGCAGGAAAAACAAAAACCTATTCTGAATTTAGGGATAAATACAGAAATTGTGATGTTTTAATGGTTGATGACATCCAGTTTATTTCAAAAAAGACCAGCACTCAAGAAGAGTTCTTTAACACTTTCAATGACCTTCACCAGTTTGGCAAGCAAATCATCATCTCCTCTGACCGCCCTCCAAAAGAAATTGAAACACTGGAAGAGAGATTAAGGTCAAGATTCACAATGGGACTTATTCAAGATATGCAGCCACCTGACTTTGAAACCAGAGTTGCAATTTTAAGAAAGAAATGCCAGATTGAGAAATATTACATTTCAGATGATGCAGTTTCAATGATTGCTGACAGAATTGACAGCAATGTCAGAGAACTTGAAGGCATGCTTTCAAAAGTTTGCTTTCTCTCAAGCCTGATTGGAAAGACAATGGCGGATGTTGATGATGTTAAGGAGGCCTTTAGCGACCGCTTTGAAGAAAAAAATGAAGGCGGCTCAAACGCAGACCAAATTATCTCCGCTGTGTGTGAATACTTCCAAATCAGTAAAGACGACATTGTTGGAAAGAAAAAGAGCAAAGAAATTGTTGAGCCAAGGATGATTGCCATTTACATGATAAGCGAAATGCTGGAACTTCCGCTTGTGTCTATAGGAAAAATCTTTGGAGGAAGAGACCACACAACCATCATGCACGCAAGAGATAAGATTTCCGTTGAAATGAAAAGCAACCGAAAAACACAGACTTTTGTCAACGAAATTAAAAAAATGTTGACAAGTGGATAAATAACATCAAGTTTTTCAAAGTTATGAACAACTTGTCCACATCAGTGAAACCAATATATAGTGTCATATTCGACAAAAAATCACCAAATATATGCAAATTTTGAACAAAACAGAAGTTATGCACATTTACACATCACACTAATATTAAGACTAATACTTAATCAAAAATAAAACAATATCATGGGCGGCAGCCAAAGGAGAAAAATTATGTTATTGAATTGTATGGGACTTGAACTTTCAGATGCTTTTTTGAGAGTTAGCAAAGCACTTTCAAACAAAGTGACAAATCCAATCTTGGAAGGAATTAAAATTTCTGCTGAAGATGATGAACTGACTTTAAGTGCCACAGACACAGACCTTTCCATTGAGAAAAAAATTAAGGCAGATGTTAAAGTTGAAGGCGAAACAGTTGTTCCGGGAAAGTTTATCACAGAATTCGTTAAGAAACTTTCAAATTCTGACATAGAACTTGAAGTCAATGAAAAAAATCAACTTCTTATCCGTTATGATGGAAACGAAAGTGTTATTCAGTGCTATAACCCTGTGGAATATCCGGGCTTTAGAAAATTGAAAACTGATGAGTGGTTTGGTGTAAGCCAAAAAGACCTTAAAAGCATGATAAGCAAAACCATTTTTTCAGTTGCTATGGACGACTCAAGACCAATTCTTAAAGGTGTGCTTTTTGATATTGACCAAAAATCAATTTCAGCGGTTGCTTTGGATGGTTACAGACTTGCAAGAGTAAATAAAAAAGCGTCATCAAACATAAAGAAACAAATCGTCATCCCAACTCGCTCACTCAATGAAATATCCAAACTTTTGGACGACACGGATGATATCATTAATATTTATATTGACACAAACGCAATCATGATTGATAATACTGACACAAAAATCATCTCAAGGCTTTTGGAAGGAGATTTTGTAAATTACAAACAAATCATACCTCTTAACTACGAAACATTTGTGATGGTCAACAAAGTTCAACTTGAAGACGCACTTGAGAGAGTGTCACTTTTGAGCAAAGTTGGACAAAACAATTTTGTTAAATTTGACATAAAGGAAAGTTCAATACTCCTCACCTCAAATTCTGAAATTGGAAACATCAAAGAAAAGATATCTGCAGTTTTAAATGGCAAAGATATCACAATTGCATTCAACCCAAGATTTTTGCTTGAAAGTTTGAAGGCGTCAAATGATGAGTTTGTCAAACTTTGCCTTAACACATCTTCAAACCCATGCGTAATTGTTCCAACAGAGGGTGATGAATTCTTGTATCTTATCTTACCTGTTAGGATGTTTGGTTAAATTCGCAACAAAAACCGACTTTAATGTCGGTTTTTTATTTTAATTTTAAGTTGACAAAGATGCCAAAATCTTTTATACTATCCATTGTTAAACTAACAAGGAGGACAAAATGAAAAGGACATATCAACCAAAAAAAGCAAAAAGAAACAAAGTCCATGGATTCAGAGAAAGAATGAGGTCCAATGGTGGAAGAAATGTTTTAAAAAGACGCCGCGCTCGTGGCAGAAAAAAGATTGCTGCTTAATTTGAAGGAGTTTTAATGGACCACAGGCTGAAAAAAGAAAGACAGTTTTCTTACATCTTTAAAAAAGGGAAAAGAGCAAATTGCTCTCTTTTTACGCTTTTTTCAGTCCCAAGCAAATTTCAATGTTATAAAATAGGTTATTCAATTTCAAAGAAAGTCGGAAAGGCAAACAAAAGAAATAAATTGAAAAGGCGACTTAAAGAAATAGTCAGATTGGAAAAACTGCCAAAGCCATTTTTCAACTATGTTTTAATGGCGCGTCCTGGTGCAGCAGAACTGAGTTTTGAAGAATTAAAAAAAGAAATTGTAAGTTTGTTTAAAAAATGAAAAAACTGCTTTTGCCAATCAAATTTATTGCTTGTTTGCCAATTTATTTTTATAAATATCTTATCTCCCCACTTCTCCCACATGTTTGCCGATTTATTCCAAGTTGTTCGAACTATTTTATTGAAGCAGTAAAAGAGTTTGGTGTTTTTAAAGGAAGTTGTTTGGGTTTTAAAAGAATTGCACGCTGCACTCCAAAGAGTAAAACATCAGGCTTTGACCCTGTGCCAATCAATGTAAAAGGAGATAAAAAATGGCTGCTTTAAATTTACTTCTTTCAGTGGCAAAACCAACAGGTGTTTGGGAAACAATAATTCAAGCCTTTGAAGGCGGAGTTGGAAGTTATATTCTCGCCATTGTGCTTATCACTTTGGTAATTAGAGTTATCTGGGCACCTTTTGACACTTTTAATAAGAAGATAAACAAAAAAAATCAACGAATTCAAGCCAAAATGCAACCAGAACTTGACAAAATTAAAGCCAAGTATGGAAATGATAAAAATCTCGTGAATCAAAAAACTCAAGAGGTTTACAAGCGCTATCAATTTTCAATGGGTGGAAGTTGTTTGTTTATGCTTGTTTTTATGGCGTTAAACCTTACAATTTTCTTCACACTATTCTCTGGCTTAAACAGAATGGCGGACTATAAAATAAGCCAAGAGTATGATTATTTGAAATATAACTATGCCAATGTTTTGCAACTTGCAAATGACAAATATGATGAAAATGATTTAACTATTTTTAAAAACTATGAAAATGTCACCTTTAAAGTTGAAGAGAAAGAAATTGCAGACGGCGAAGGGACAAAAATTCAAAAATATCTTGTCGCATATAGCGGCGAAACAAAACTTGGCGAAGTTGAATATAAAACAGACTTTTCCTACAAAATACAGGTCGATAAAACTGATGAAAACGGAGACCCTGTTTTAGACGAAAATGAACAACCTGTTAAAGAAGAAAAAACAATCACTTCAGACGAAGTTATACAAGAATATGTTTTCAAACTTGTGACAAAAGAAGCCAAAACTGACAGCGAAGGCAACGAGATTGAAAACACTGATTACAAAGGTGGCACAATTATAATACCAAAACAGAGTGATGAAGAGGAAGATGTTTCACTCAAACAAACAATTGACTATTTCAGCGGAAAATATATAAGCGAGTGCTATGAAAACAGACCTGAAAAATCATCTTTCCTTTGGATAGCAAACTATTGGGTGGCGGACAGTCCTATTAAAAAATCAATCTTCTCTTTTGGTGAATATAAGGGCGAAGTCGGAAATGTGTCGCCACAGGAAGAAACCATATACAACGCCTTTATGACAAACCTTTCACAAAACAAAGGAAGAGTCAACGGTTACTTCATTTTGGCAGTTTTGTCAATAGGCGTAAGTTTTCTTTCAATGTTCCTTTCAAATCTTGGAAACAAAAAGAAAGGCGAAAAGATGCCAAAGCAGCCGGGCGGCAAAGTGATGATGTTTATCTTGCCTATAATCATGGGCTTGTTTGCGGCGTTCTATAACTCAGTGTTTGCAATTTACCTTATTGTCAGCCAAGTAATCAGTGCACTTCTTGCTCCACTTGAAACCTTAATTATCAACAAGTGGGATGCGCATGATGAAAAGAAACAAGAAGAAAAGTCAAAATCAGTTGTGTCTTACAGAAGAAAATGATATAATCCAAATTAGGAGGAGAAAAATGAAAACTAGCGTTGAAGCAACCGGAAAGAACATAGAACAAGCAATTGAAAACGCATTATTTGAACTTAAAGCACCACGCGAAGATGTTGATATCAAAATTTTAAGCGAAGGCGGACTATTTAAAAAAGCGAAAGTTGTTGTTTCTATTTCAGATGATGTTATTGACAAATATGAGAAAAAAGAAAAAATTAAGGAAGAAGAAAAGCCTGAAATAAAGGAAGAGCCAAAACCTAAGAAGGAAGTAAAGGCAGAAAAGAAAGCCGAAAAGAAAGAGATTAAGGCGGAAGTTAAAGAAGAGAAAAAAGAAGAGAAGGCGGAGGAAAAACAAGAAGAAAACCGCCCTAGCGCTGTGGAATTTATGCAAGGTGTTTTAAAAGCACTTGGAAAGGACGCCACAGTCAGTGAAATTGAGGAAGATGAGGTCATCAGAATTTCTGTTGATGGCGAAAATTTGAGCGAACTTATTGGATATAGAGGTGAAACACTTTTTGCCCTTTCCTTCCTTATGACAACCATCTGTAAACGTGCAAAGAAAAGGCAAATTTTGGATGTTTGCGGCTACCGTGAAAAGCGTGCTGAAAGCCTTAGAAGTCTTGCAAAACGCATGGCGGACAAGGTCGCAAAGAGTGGAAGATATGCAAAACTTGAACCTATGGATGCGAGCGAGCGCCGTCAAATCCATCTTGCACTTCAAAATAACGACAAAGTGACAACCATGTCCAAAGGAACAGAGCCAAAAAGATACGTTATGATATTCCCAAGAGAATATAAAGACTAAAAACTTAGAATAAAAAACTGCGACTTAATGCCGCAGTCTTTTTTTATTTTTCTAGTTCACCCTCTTCAAAATCTTCGAACTCTTCAAAGAAATCAATTTGCTCGGTTTCTTCATTTTTTTCATTGTCGTTTACTTCTAAAGATGGAAATTCCTTCCAGTTTTTGTAATTGTCTGCGCGAGATAGCGTTCCACATCTAAGCAGTTTTATCTCTTCTTCATCACACCTTTCAAGAGCAATTTTTGTGCACTCACGCTGCAAAAGTTTGCTTAACATTGGTGTTCTCACATTAGGGTTAGAAAGAACGACTTGTGAAAGGGCGTCATGAACAGTGTCGCTAACCAAGGTCATTGTATGTTCTGTTCCATCCAAGCATTGTTGTCGGTTTGTCCAAATGTATTCAATTCTTCCAACTTTTACTGCAGGGGCAGAACTTACAGTATTTTTTCCCACAGGCAGCAAAGCTTTTACTTTGTCATGATATGATTTAACAATTTTTGAATTTGGGTCATATTCAGGGTGAAGTTCTATACGGAGATAATTTCTTACAATGTTAAAGTAAGTGTATGTAAGTTTTCCTTCTTTATCTACCGCGTAAATAGGGCCATTTGGGTCAGTGTCTTCATTGTATCTTGACAGCATATTGGGTCAGTGTCTTCATTGTATCTTGACAGCATAAAATATAAGTAATTGGTTTGGTGAAAGCCGTCATGCACATCACGATAGCAGCGTCTGAAAAGTTCCAAGTTGCCGGTCATCTTCTCATACGTTCCCAAAGAGATTGGGTGAGCGTAACACTCAACATCACCATTTTCCAAGAAAGATGGCATGTATTTTTCAAGTTCTTTTTGTGTCATATAAATTACCTCCTTTGACAAAAACAGTGTAACATAAAAGAAGGGTCAAGTCAATTAAAATTTTTGGTTGAAAAAGAGAAAAAGTGTGCTATAATCATAGTCATGAAAACCATTGTTGCTTTGTCCACCCCTCTTGGAAAAGGGGCTATTGCAATTGTTAGGATGAGCGGTGAAAAAGCGTTGGAGATTGCTCAGAAGGTTTTTTCATGCAAAGGTGAAATAAAGCCAAGATATATGATGCTTGGCAGTTTTTGCATTGACGAAGTGAAAGAAAAATGCCTTATGGTCTATTTTAAAGCGCCGTTTTCGTTCACTGGCGAAGATATGGTTGAATTTCAAATTCATGGCGGCGTCACTGTTGCAAGGCTTGTTGAAGAGAGGTTAATAAAAGAAGGCGCCGTTCTTGCTGAACCGGGAGAGTTTTCACGCAGAGCGTTTGAAAATGGGAAGATTTCACTTGACGAAGCGGAAAGCATTGTGGACGAAATAAACAGCGAAAGCGAGGCGGAACTTAAAGTTTCTCTATCCTCAGCCAGCGGCAAACTTGTTGGAAACATCAAAGAAATTCAAAATTCTCTCACCGAACTTTTGGCGGAGATTGAAGTGAGCATGGACTATCCCGAGGAAGATGAATATGAGGATGTGCGTGGCAAAATTTTTGATGTGCTAGGCGAAAGTTTAAACCGGTTAAATGGGCTTATCCAAGTGGCGAACGAGGCTCGTTTTATTCGAAGTGGGGTCAATGTTGCGCTGGTTGGAAAAACGAACGCTGGCAAAAGCAGCCTGTTAAACGCTTTGCTTGGTGAAGAAAGAGCCATTGTCACATCCACCGAAGGCACAACGAGGGATGTTATTGAGGCAAAGAGTGACATTGATGGCGTGAGATTTAATTTCTATGACACGGCGGGCATACGAGAAAGCCGCAACAAAATTGAAATGCTTGGAATTGAGCGCAGTAAAAAAACGCTTAATGAAAGCGACCTCGTTTTGCTGGTTGTTGATGGAAGTGAAAAAGAGGTTGATGATGAAATTTTAAAACTTATCAACAAACCTTTTATAACAGTAGTCAACAAGAGCGACAAAAAGAGGGTTTTAAAAACCATGCCGAACGAAATTGAGGTTTCGGCGTTAAAAAACAAAAATATTGACATTTTAAAACGCAAGATGTATGACATGGTCATCAAAAAGAAGATTGATTTTAATGGTGTTGTTGTGTCAAATGAAAGACAACTTGGTCACCTTATTGACGCGGCAAAGGAAATAAAAGAAATTTTTGAAAAGAAAAATGAAAGTTTGGAAATTTTGTCAATGCTTATCAAAAAAGTTTGGAACGAACTTGGCAAGATAACCGGAGAGACGGAAAATGAGGATATAATTGCACTCATATTCTCAAAATTCTGCGTGGGAAAATGATATGAGAGAAGTTTACGAAGCAATAGTCATTGGTGCGGGACATGCCGGTTGTGAGGCGGCACTCGCACTTGCAAGAAAAGGACATAAAACGCTTTTGACCACAATCAGTTTGGATGCGGTCGCTTTTTTGGCGTGCAACCCTTCAATTGGTGGCACTGCGAAAGGACAACTTGTCAGCGAGGTTGATGCACTTGGCGGCGAAATGGGAATTATTGCTGATAAAACGACAATTCAACTCAGGCTTTTAAACAGAGGAAGAGGTCCAGCAGTGCAAAGTTTAAGGGCGCAAACCGACAAAGTTATGTATCACACCGAGATGAAAAAAGTCATTGAAAGCACTCCAAACCTTTTTCTAAAACAGGCGGAGGCAGTCAAAATTGAAATTGATGGTGACAAAAAAATTGTCACAACCGCAGTTGGAGATGAGTTTGAGGCAAAGGTGATTGTGTTTGCCACCGGCGTTTATCTTGACAGCCGAATAATTATTGGCTCGTTTACAGAAAACACTGGCCCAAACGGTTTTAAAAATGCAAAAATGCTTTCAAAATCATTAAAAAGTCTGGGTTACAAACTTTTGAGGTTTAAAACAGGCACGCCGGCGAGAGTAAACAGGCGCAGCATAGATTTTAGCGAGTTGGAAGTTCAAAAGGGTGAGGACGACATCCAAACTTTTTCATTTATGACAACGCACAAACCGAACAATATTGCCGCATGCTATCTCACTTACACAAACCCAAAAACGCACGAAATTATTTTAAACAATTTGGATAAAGCGCCGGCAATCTCAGGCGAAATTGTCGGAATTGGGCCACGCTACTGCCCTTCCATAGAAACAAAAATTGTCAGATTTGCAGATAAGGACCGCCATCAGTTGTTTTTAGAGCCAGAGGCACTTTCCACAAGCGAAGTTTATATTCAGGGCTTTTCAACCTCTATGCCATCAGATATTCAAAAAGAGATGGTCAGGTCAATTAAAGGACTTGAAAACGCCGAAATAATGAGGGACGCATACGCAATTGAATATGATTGTCTTGACCCGCTGCAACTGAAAGCGAGTCTGGAAAGCAAACTTCATGAAGGACTGTTTTTTGCTGGACAAATCAACGGCACAAGCGGATACGAGGAGGCAGCGGCGCAAGGAATTGTGGCTGGAATAAATGCTGCACTCAAACTTGAAAACAGAGAGCCAATGATTATTTCACGAAGCGAGGCATATATTGGCGTGCTGATTGATGACATTGTGACAAAAGGCACGAACGAGCCTTATCGCATGATGACCAGCCGTGCTGAATATAGATTGTCACTTAGACAAGACAATGCTGATTTAAGGTTGACAGAAATAGGAAGAAAGGTTGGGCTTGTTGATGACAGGCGTTGGAAAAAATTTCTCGCAAAAAAGAAAAAACTTGAAAAAGCAGAGAAAATTTTAAGCCAAAAACTTAAAATTGATGAAAAACTTAAAAATTTCTTTGAAAAAAATGGCGAAAATGTGCCAAAGAACTCTGTTTCAGTCAAAGAGGCAATAAAAAGGTCGAACATTGACGCCTTTAAAGTTGACGAAGAATATGGTGTTTTTAGTGGTTTTTCAAAAGCAATAATTTCGGAAATTAACCTTATTGTCAAATATGAGGGTTACTTGCAACAGCAGGAAGAAGATATAAACAAAATGAAAAAGATGGAGTGCCAAAAAATTCCGTCAGATTTTCCTTATAAAAAACAAAAAGGGCTTAAAATTGAAACAATACAAAAACTAAGCGAAATAAAGCCTGAAAATTTGGGACAAGCGTCAAGAATTTCAGGCGTCTCCCCTGCTGATATTGCGGTTTTGAGCGTTTTGATAAAAAAATACAAGGAGAAAAATATTGGAAAAGAGTGAATTTATTGTGGGCGCATTTAAAAAAGAGGGCTTTGTTATTTCAGGCGAGCAAGCAAAATTGTTTGAAAAATATTACGAATTTTTGGTGGCTGAAAACGAAAAATATAATCTTACCGCTATCACTGACTTTGAAGATGTTGTATACAAACATTTCATTGATTGTGCGATTGCCGTCAATAATTTCAGTGGAAAAGTGCTGGATGTTGGCTCTGGAGCGGGTTTTCCGGGTGTTGTGCTTGCAATTTTAAATCCAAAACTTGAAATTACTCTTTTAGACAGTCTTGCAAAACGCGTCAACTTTCTAAACACACTCATTTCGCTTTTAGGTTTAAAAAACATCAAAGCTATCCATGAGCGAATTGAAGATTTTAAAGAAAAAGAAAGTTTTGATTGTGTGACAGCGCGTGCAGTTGCAAATCTGTCCACCTTATCTGAATATCTTTTACCTTTTGCTAAAAAAGGTGGAAAAGTTATAGTTTACAAAGGTTCAGACTTTTTTGAAGAAGTTGAAACAAGTCAAAACGCTATAAAGATTTTGGGCGGACAATTGGAAGAAATACATCATGTCAAAATTAAGGACATGACACGGGCGGTGATTGTGCTTAGAAAAATTGCTCAAACTCCACCAAAATATCCAAGAAATGGCAACAAACCGCGAAAAAATCCGCTTTAAGTGGCAAATTTTCTTTATTTTTCATTTTATTTGTGATATTATTACAACAGAATAGATTTTGCAAAAGAGGTTTTTATGGGAAAAATTATTTCGTTAGCAAACCAAAAAGGCGGAGTTGGAAAAACAACAACTTGCGTAAACCTGTCGGCTTATTTGGCTGTCATGGGGCAAAAGGTTTTAATTTTGGACCTTGACCCGCAGGGAAACGCAACCAGCGGACTTGGAATTGAAAAGAAAAAAGGCATCAAAACGGTTTATGACCTTATTGACGGCGAAAGTCCTATAAGCGAAGTTATTCTTCCAACACAAATTGAGGGGCTTGATATAATTCCTTCAACAGTGGATTTAGCGGCTGCGGAAATCTCACTTGTTTCAATTCCAAACAGAGAGAAAGTTTTAAAGAATATTTTGGAAAATGTGCGTAATAGTTATGATTTTATAATGATTGACTGTCAGCCTTCGCTGGGGTTGTTGACAGTTAACGCCTTAACAGCGTCCGACAGCGTTATAATTCCAATGCAGTGCGAATTTTATGCGCTAGATGGAATAACCCAACTTATGAACACTATCAGACTTGTGAAATTCCACTTAAATCCAAACCTTGATGTTGAAGGTGTTGTTAGAACAATGAAAGACAACCGTTCAAACTTAATCAACCAAGTCAGCCAAGAAATCATAAAGTTTTTTAAAAGCAAAGTTTTTGAGACTTACATTCCAAGAAATATAAGACTTGCAGAAGCACCAAGCCATGGCTTGCCTATTGTTTTATATGACCCTTCCTCTAAGGGGGCTGAAGCATATCTCTCTCTTGCCGAAGAGTTTTTGGATAGAAATAAAATTAAGTATAAAAGTATAACTAAACATACGAAAATAAAGTTAAGAGGAGGACATAATAATGGTTAAGAAAGGTTTAGGAAGAGGACTTGAAAGCCTGTTTGCAATGTATGATGAAGAGGTTGAGCAAACAGCACAAGGAACTGCCCCAGTTCAATCAAAACAGCCTGAAAACATTTCAATTTCCCTTATTAAAGCAAATCCAAATCAGCCTAGAAAACATTTTGACCCAGATGCTTTAAATGAACTTGCCACATCAATTAAGGCTCACGGAATTATTCAACCACTTGTTTTAAATGATAATAATGATGGAACATATATGATTATTGCGGGCGAAAGGCGTTTCCGTGCGGCGAAACTTGCTGGGCTTACTGAAGTTCCTGCCATTATAAAAAATTACTCTGATAGACAAATAAAAGAAATATCCATTATTGAAAACCTGCAAAGAGAGGATTTAAATCCTATTGAGGCGGCTAGAGCAATAAAACAACTTATGGAAGAATATAAACTTACACAAGAGGCTGTTTCAGAGCGGATTGGCAAAAGCAGGTCAAATATAGCAAACTCACTTAGACTTCTCACTCTTTATCCAGAAGTTTTAAATATGGTTGAAAGCGGAGCTTTGTCTGCAGGACATGCGAGGGCTTTAGTGGTTGTTGACAACCACATCTCACAAATTAAGCTTGCAAACCAGGCTGTTAAAGATAAATGGAATGTTCGTGACTTGGAAAGAGCGGTAAAAAGAACTCAACATCCCGAATCTAAAACAAGGCCGGCTGCAAATCAATCTTTGGAATTAAAAGATTTACTTAAAGGACTTGAAAGAGCTTTTGGGACAAAAGTGTCGGCAATAGGCAACGACAAAAAAGGCAGAATATATATTGACTACTATTCTCGAGATGATTTGGATAGAATTGCAGACATTATCACTCTTATAAATAAGTAAAATAAACAAACAAAAAAATGTTTCATGTGAAACATTTTTTTATTAACCAAAGACAAATGTTTCATGTGAAACATTTGTTTTATTGAAATAAACGAACTGGAGAAACAAACAAACTGAAGGTGGCAAATTGGAGTAAATAAAAAATTAATTAAACAAATAAAAATGTTATATAAACATAACAAAAGGTGTTTAATAATTATATGTTAAAATGTTTGACTTAAAGTATTATAAGTGATAAAATATACTTGGTTAATAAGGAGGATAACTATGGATAAAATTAAAAAGAATTCAAAAACATGGAAAAATTTAATGGAGGCTTTTGCTGGTGAGAGCCAGGCAAGAAACAAGTATACTTACTTTGCTTCTAAGGCAAGAAAAGAAGGATATGAGCAAATTGGCGAAATTTTTGAAGAAACTGCAAACAATGAAAAAGAACATGCAAAAATCTGGTTTAAGTATCTTAACGGCGGAGATGTTCCAACAACATTAGACAATCTTTTGGCTGCTGCAAGTGGAGAGCATGGCGAGTGGACAGAGATGTATGAGAGAATGGCTAAGGAGGCAAAAGAAGAAGGATACGAAGAGCTTGCCTATAAATTTAAGGCAGTTGCCGCTATCGAAAAAAGACATGAAGAAAGATATAATGAACTTGCAAAGTTTGTTAAAGCCGGAAAGGTTTTCAAAAAGACTGGAAAGAAAATTTGGATTTGCAGAAATTGTGGACATGTTTATGTTGGAAACGAGGCTCCAAAAGTTTGCCCTGTTTGCAACCATCCGCAAGCATATTTTGAAATTCTTTCAGAAGAATTTTAATTGGGCGCTTGGTGTAGTATAATTAAAAAACGCCAGACGCAAAAAGATAAAATTTGTGGAGAATAAAGATGTATTCCTTAATAATTGCTGCTTGCATGGTGGTGGCACTTGTAGTGTATTTCGTTCTTAGCAGAAAGTTCAGAACTCCAACCATTACAACGGAAATTTTAGTGACCAAATACAATTCAAAACTTAAAAAGTTAGAAAGGTTTTTTAATAAGAATAAAATTGAACTGACAACGGCTGGTTTTGAAAGTCAAATTGAAAAAAGCGAACTAAATTTAGAAAATCTTGAAAAAAATGTCAAAACAATTCATATTATTGAACAAAATAGTGAAGTAATTGAAGAAATTTATCTGTCAAACACTGCAGACGAAGTTAAAGAAAAGTTTTCTAAACTTAAGAAGCCTGGCAAATTGTGTGAATTTCAAGATGAGTTAAAATGGAACGAAGATGTTAACAATGTTTTTCAAATGCTAGGTTACAACTCCACAAAATTAGATTTTGAACAGCAAAGATATTTTGGTTCGCAAAACTTTTATAAAATTGAAGATAAATTGGTTTTTGTAAGTAATTTTTCAGCTTTAATTTTAAATTCAAAAAATGTGTTTGATGCAGAATTTTCTGAATTTCAAATAATTACTGAAAAATTGACCAAAAAAACCGAAAAAAGTGGCCCAAAATATAAAATTATTCTTCAAGCGAAAGGTTTGTCCCTTTCACCCGAATTGATTGTTACGCAGAAAGAAGGACAAAAAGTTTTAGAAAAATTTAAAAAAGGCTCTGTTTGAAACAGAGCCTTTTTTAATCTATCCACCATACTTTGTCTTGTGTGACCAAAGTGATTATGTCGACGAGCCATAAGAAGAATATTCCTATGAATAAAATTAACACTGCAAGAACTATTCCAACAACATTTTTCTTTTCAATGCTGCGGAAAAGCCTATACACAACCCATAGGATGTCTAAGCATGGCAAAGCCAGAACAATTTTTGCCCACTTTGGCAAATCATCAAATATTTTTACCATATTTCACTCCTTCAAAATAATATATATGTTGAAGAAGAATAATTATGTTATTTAAAAATCACTTTTATTTTTGCTTCTACATCCATGTTGCCTTTTAATAGAGTGTTTCCATTTGTTAACATTTTTGCATCTGAAATTCTGTAAGGCAGACAGGTGTAAACGCACTCCTCACAGATGCCGCAAATTGTTAAGTCGTCGTCCACAAGCGCGGTGGCTTTGTTTTTTGCATCTTCTAAAGCCAGTTTTAAGGCTTCTTGATAATATGAAGATGCGTTTTCGCAGTCAAAACTTATGCAGCCCAAGTTGTTTGCGCCGAGTTCAGTCATGTCGGAAATATAAGTGCTGAGGTTATCCAAATCTGAAAATTTGATTTCTAAACCGCTGCTAACTTGATATTCCGAAAATTTTTCGCTTGAACTAAAGTCATGCCTTTGATAAATAGAGTAATATTTTGTTTTAATGTTATCTTCACTAATATGGTTTTCTTTCAAGTAATCAATTATGTTTTCCAGAGCCTCGTTGTTTTGTGTGGTTGCGCTGTTAAGGTCACTGTTAATGCTCTCCACCCCAATTGTTACATAGGCCACATCAGGCACAGCCGAAACTTTGCCCCCGCCAAACACAACAATATGCCTTCTTTTTTGAGGCACAACGCTTTCATCTGTTTGTTGTTCCGCGTTTTCCTCGGATTCAGCCTCCGTTTCGTCAATAAATTCGGCGGCGTTTTCTTCGTTTTCATAAGTTTGTTCTTCTATAACATCTGGCAGATTTTCTTCCACGCTGGCTTTAACAGAGGATGGAGAATCTAAAGCCCCCAAGCCTGTTGTTGCGCCAACCACAGCAAGTGTTGTTCCCAATAAAAATAGTGCAGTTTTTTTCATATTTCCTCCTAAATACACTGCTAAGTTGTGGAAAAGTTTTGTTTTTATTCCAAAGATATAAAATACGACAAAAATTTTATTTAGATAAATTTTAACTAAGAAAAATAAAAATTTTGCACAAAATAATAGAGGATGAGTTTATGGCATACAGTTATAAAACCGCAATTGAATTTGGGCTTGTGTATATTCCGGTGACATTGCAAAGTTGCGTGAAAACTAAAGATGTTGGGTTTAATATGATTTACAAAAAGACGGGGCAGCGGATAAAATACAAAAAGACATGTGAAAACTGCCCGGCTAATATTTCAAAGGAAGATATTGTTAAGGGGTATGAATATGAAAAAGGAAAGTATGTGACGCTCACTGATGAGGAACTTGAAAAAATTAAGTCGCCAAAGGACAAGAGTGTTGCAATTTCAGAATTTGTTAAAATAAGCGAAATTGAGCCAATTTTTTTTGACAAGTCTTTTTATGTGTTGCCGCATGGGGCTGACAAAGCATTTTATTTGTTTTTGAAAGCACTTGAAGAGGAAAAGAAAGTGGCTATTTCAAAAACAGTTCTTGGCAGCAAAGAACAGGTGGTTGCAATTCATGTTTCAAATGGCAAAATGATACTCACAACTCTTCATTTTTATGACGAAGTGCAGGCTGAGCCAGAAGAAAAATATGAAAAGAATATTTCTGCGGGAGAATTGAAACTTGCGAAAACACTGATTGATAACATGAGCGCAAAATTTGACGCGAGCAAATATCATGATGAATATCGTGAAAAAGTGCTTGAAGCAATTAAAACAAAGGTGAACGGACAAAAAATAAAGGCGACAAAACAAAAGAAGTTGCCGCCTAATGTAATAAATTTAATGGATGCGCTGAAGAAAAGTTTGCAAGCGGAAGAGCCTAAAGAAAAAGGACAACGCAAAAAAGGGTTAAATAAGAACTAAACAATCTTGATTATTACTGAGTCTGGTGAATCAACATCTGTTTCTACTGAAAAAATTAAAACACCATTTTCAGTAAAAATCATTGTAAGTGTTGGATTAAATGCAATGTCATTTTCTTCAAATTTTGGTTCTATCAAATTGATAAAGTCATCATACGAGATGCCAGAAATTTGATAATGGAGTTTTGCGTCATCCAATTCAAGAGGTGCTGCGGTAAGATTATCAGGAAGGTCCAAGGAGAAACCTAAAATTTCCAAAATTTCATTGTTAAGAATTTCAATTGGTGAAGGGGTGTAAACTGAAGTTGTGATTGTGAAAATGTAATTGCTTTCTCCGTTTGATATTGAAAAGGTTGTGGTTGTGTCTTCAACAGTTTTTGAAAAGGAAAGCACTTCGGTGTTTGAATCTTGTGAAAAACCAAGACTGACCAAAGAATTCTTCACCTCAAGACGCAAAGACTCAATATCTTCACAGGTAAATTCAAAACCTGTCAAAGTGTTGGTGTTATTTGGTGAATAATTGATTTTTGTTATTTCAACCATCTCAAACGGGAAGAAGGTGTAATCAAACATCCCTTCAAGTTTTGCTTCTGCTTCCACATTGTTAGCAGAAGGCTCTTTTGGCGGGGTAGGTGGTGTCTTTTTGCAAGCAGCAAATGCTGGGCAACACAGTAAAGATAAAACTAAAATGGTGGTAAAAATTTTCTTTTTCATAACTTCATCCTTTGTTTAACGCATAATAGCACAAACAAGTAAATTTAACAACAAAATTCGACAAAATTCTACAAAAATTAACGAAATGTTCCAAATTGTTACGCGGCGAATTACAGGTTAAAAAGGCAAATTGCTAACCCGTAAAAATTTTTTCATCTTTATCCTTTATTGAGGGGTTTTATGGAATAATGGTTTTAATATGGTGCTGATTTGAGTGGCGGCGTGGCAGGGAGTTGACCGCGTCTTTGAAATGAAATTTATTTGACTTTTTAATGGTGGTTTGTTAAACTGAATTTAATGTTAAGGTGGAGGTGTAAATATGCAAGAAGAAGTTATCAGAGATTTTTATGGAAGAATTTTGGGGCGTATTGAAATCAAACCAAATGGCGACAGGGTTTATAGAGATTTTTATGGACGAATAGTTGCCACATACAAGAAGTCCATGAATAAAACAACTGATTTTTATGGCAGAATTATTGGCAGCGGTGATATTGGCTCTGCTCTTTTGCCGGGTATTAAGTAATAAACAAACAAATTTATTGAGGAATTATGGCTAATACAAATCAAGACAAACAAAAATTAAAAAAGGCAATAGAACTTCAAAAGAGGTTGGATGCATTACAACCCGAGTGCCTTTTTAATGTTTATGATTCAAATGCAGATTGGAATAAAAAAATTTCGGCTCATGAAATTTCGCAAATAATTGATAAAAAATTGGAAAGCGTTATGCCCCATAAAAAAGAGGTTGTTCCAATAAAAGAAAAGGGCATTGATAAGAAAAACATGGCGGCCTATATTGTATGTTTAATAGTGGGCTTGGTGGGGACAATTTTGTCTGCCTGTTTTTTGAATTCTGCGGGCTTAGAAGTGCTTTATGGGGTCGGCGGCGGTGCGGTCATTTTTCTTGCGGGCGTGCTGGGCATAATTAAAGAAATCAGATTGTTTAAAAAGAACAATGTCAATATCAAGGAAATTAAGAAAAGAAATGAAGAAAACGAAAGATATAACCTTGAAGTATACCCAAAACTTTTTGAAGAGTTTGAAAAGAAAAAAAGTGAATATGTAAGAGTTTTTTTGGGTTCGGTTAATGATGCGCACAAAAAGGTCTATGCCATAAGGCAACAAGTTGAAGAACTTAATGTTTTGTCATTTAAATTTTTGCCTTATGCACAGGATATCTTGGATAACATAATTGATAAGCGGGCGGACAACATAAAAGAGTCCATCAACATTTTGTTGCAAGAACAAGATGTGAAAGATTTTTCGACAGCGGCAAACAATTTGAATCTTTTATTGAAAAATGGCAGTGCGGTTGGGGTGGCAAATAATTTGGAACCTGAAAAGACGGTTTTAGAAAACGACCAAGCGGTGACTGAATTTCTTAGTGAAAATGGCGAAAAGGAATATAATAAACTAAACAAAATATGGGACACATCTTGCCAATATAAAAAACAAGAATATTTTGAGAAGTTCGCCACCAAACTTACAGAGAGTCGAAAACTAAAATTGTCGACAAATTTGATTTCGCTTGCCCTTTATTATCTTGACAACATTGTGCAATCAGACCCGCTTGGTTATAGCAAAAAGGCGGAGTGGGCCGGTTGGCCAAACATCTTTGACAGAAACAAAAATAAGTTTGTTGATTTCCTTTACAAATTAAATCATAAACTGCCACATGAAATGGAGCCGGTAATTTACAATGTTATCATCACTTTGTGCATGGATTACAAATTTGAATTTGATGATTTGCCATGGCTGTTTGATGCTGATTTTTGGCAACTGCCAGACGAACAGTGCTATGAAGAGTTTAAAAAACATCTTTTTGCGTCAGTTGAGGATATCAAAGAAAAATTGCGTAATGTTTTATCTCAAGACTACTTTAAATCCTTAGAAAATGTTGGCTTAGGCTCTAACTAAACGCAATTTGATAAGTTGGGGATAAATTCACTTGACAAATGGCACTTTAAAGTGCTATAATTATGCAACAATTAAATAACACATAAAGACTGAACTGAGAGGTCCTCTCTATGAAGTTCGACCAACCTGCCAAGCGGTAAGGTGGTAATGAGGAATTGGCAATATGCCAAGACTATGTGGTTTTTTGAAAAGTCGACTCTTAACTCCACATAGGAAATGTGGGGTTATTTTTTTGTCATAAAGGAGGAGTATATGGAAGAAAAATATCAAATTCACAAGAAAAAATGTGATGGAAAGTTTTATGCAATTTTGTCGTTTGACAACAAAACGCTAAGAGCCGAACTGAAAAGATTGGGACTTGACTTTCAAACAGTTAAAGGGCTATGGAAAGATGAAAAAATCATTGTGTGGAAAACCTGCTATTTATACATGAGTTTTAAACGCATAATGTTTAAATTAAACACACTTTTCAAACATAAGACCCTTTGTATGGGGCGAAATGTGGGTGACGAATATGATGTCAGGGTTTACCAATTTGACGAGACTTGCGAAGAAAAATATAAGTTAATAGATGACTACCTTATTGACACAGTCGTCAGCCTTGTGACCTTTGGAGAACTGTCGCACAATGTGTGTTTATCCTCGGCAAAATGTTTGATGGGCGCTTATAAAAGAGAGCGCCTTGAAAAAGAGTTGCTTGCGAGAGGAGAGGACAAAAATGAAAAATGTGAGGATTGACGGAAGATGGTATGTTGGTTTTGACTATTATGATTATATAGCAAATAACCTTAGCCAGTTTGGGTGCGCAATATTTGATAGCGAGGAAAACCCGAACATAGATTTTGAGAGCCTGAAAAAAGAGTTACAGACAAGATTTGGCGCGACACAAAAGATGTTCGCTTATCCGCTGGTGGTTTATAGGAGTAAAGACAAAACGCTGCAAACATATTGGACTTTTGTCAATGAGAGTGAGATGTCGCCGGCAATATTTTTTGATTTGGTGAAGATGGCTTGTATCTCGCAGCACTTAAACAAATTTTACGCCTGTGATTTTAAGGCGGACAAAATCTATGAGATGACCCCATGGACAATGTGTGAGTTTGGCAAACTAAAGGACTTTAAAAAACTTCTGAGACTTGACGGCGAAAACTATATCGTGGGCAAGTGGCTGAAGTGGTGCGGTCCTATTGGCTATTCAAGATATTATAGCCATGCAAAAGTCTTCCGCAATGATATTGAAAAAGAATATTATGCGCAATATGGCAAACGCTTGACGCAGTATTGTGACGAAAAACTTGATTTTGACACATTTTATTCGCTAGACGAGTGTGGGGGTGATGATTATAACCTCAAATTTGACAAAATGACAACTTTGAATTTTGATGTTGACAAGCCGTATTTAAGCATTGATGCAACGAGTTTGCGCGCAAGAAACTTGGATGTCAAAACAATTAAGGCGGAGGAAATTTTTTGTGACAAATTAAGGTGCGAAAGCGTGGTGGCGGAGAGAATATATGCCGAAAGCATTGAGTGTCAAAAATTGAAAGCAAAAACCGTCAAAACCAATTTTGAAGGCGGTATAAAGTTTGTGTAGGTTTTGTTTGCCATAAAGAAAAGACATGCGTGATGCATGTCTTTTTTTGTGCCTTATTATTTCAGTACTTTACAGCCGAGATATGGCACAAGGACATTTGGAACAGTGACTGTGCCGTCTGGATTTTGATACTGTTCCAAAATGGCAGGGAATATTCGGCTGGTGGCAATTCCGCTGGCGTTTAGTGTGAAAACATAATCCTTTTTGCCGTCTTTTCTTAAAACACGAGTATTTGTGCGGCGAGCCTGATAGTCAAACGCGGTGCTGATGCTGCTTACTTCGGTGTATCTGTTCATGCTCGGGATGTAAATTTCAATGTCCCAAGTTTGAGCCATGCCGTGTGCATAATCTCCGCCAGCAAGTTGCACAAGACGATAGTGCAATCCAAGTTTTTGCACAATGCGTTCCGCTTTGCCCAAAAGTTCGTTCCATGCACGCTCGTTATCTTCTGGCAAAACATATTCCACCATCTCCACTTTGTTGAATTGATGGCCGCGTATCATGCCTTTCTCTTCTGGTCTGTTGCTACCTGCTTCAATGCGAAAACATGGAGTGTAAGCAAAATATTTTTTTGGCAATTCTTCCTCTTTTAAAATTTCGCCGCGGTGCAAGTTTACAAGCGCAGTTTCCGCTGTTGGCAGAAGAAAATTGTTTGGAAGAAATTTTTTGTCAATAAAATAATCTTCGTTTGCGAACTTAGGAAATTGCCCTGCGCCAAAGCCACAATCATATTTTAAGATGTAGATGTGTTTTTGGCTTAAAATTGAAGGTTGGCTTTTTTTAAATTCACGCAAAACCAAGTTGTTTTCCTTGCCGCCGGCAGGGGTATTTTCCGTCACAATGTTTGGCAGCGCGAAATAAAGTTTATTGAACTCTTCCAAGGTTTCATTATGCTCTTTTGTTAGTTCTGCCGCTCTTCGGGTGTTCTCACGAAGTTTTTCTTGCAAGGCTGTCACATCTTGGCCGTTCCTTTTTGCAAGTTCAAACTCCTTCGCGCCTTTGTTCTTTTGTGCAAGCAAAACCTCTTCTTCTTGTTTCAACTTGTTCGCTTTGTCATATAGGGCGAGCATTTTGTCCAAATCAACCTCATACTCGCGTTTCGCAAAGCATTTTTTATAATAATCCTTTCGGTTTTTAACATCTTTAATATCTAACATTTTTTTATCTCCTTATATTTTTTATTTTAAAGTCAAATTTTACATAAAAAATCCATTATCCCTTTCGGGACAACTTTAAATAAGCAATAAACAGAAGATAAAATTTCATAAAAAACCTCACTTTGTTCGCTTTTTGCGTAAACTAAAAAAACCTCCAAAAGATATTTGTCTTTTAGAGGCGAATATTCAATCCGTGGTGCCACTCTAATTGGGAGAATCTCCCCACTCTTAGTGTCTGCATTTTTTTGTTGTGCAGTTCAACCTGACTTTCGCCAGAGCCTCCAAGGTGGAAATAGTAATTATTTTCATTTGCTTTCACCTGCCGCAAACTCTCTGTATCAACTTTTACTAACAGTCTTTTCATCGGCCATTTAATTGTTATTATTATAGCACAGATTTTGAAAAAAGCAAGAGCTTTTTGGAATTTTCGAATTTCCATAACGAACCTAGAAGAACCAAGTCGAAGGAAAGTGCGTGGTTCTTGAGGGTCGCAGGTTCTCATCTCATCAAAAAAGATGTGCCGTTTGACACATCTTATCTGGCGCCCCCTGTAGGATTCGAACCATAACGAACCCAAAAGAACCGAGGCGAAGGAGTGTGCGTGGTTCTTGAGGGTCGCAGGTTTTCATTTCAACAAAAAAATGTGTCAAACGACACATTCTTTATCTCTTGGCGCCCCCTGTAGGATTCGAACCTACGACCTATCGGTTAACAGCCGAGTGCTCCACCGCTGAGCTAAGGAGGCATATTAAGTTTTATTTTTGGAGCATCGGCAGTTAACCTTTTCGGTTTAATTCCGCTTACGCTCCATACGCAGGACTGACGCCCTTGGCGCACAGCCTCGTGCTCCACTTTAAACAATCAAAGCTGAAAGTGTTGCCAGAAGTTTGTTTCTTGGTCATGTCCCAATTAAAGCAGTTAGTTTGCGAAAAGCCCAAAGGCTAATCGCAACTTCATAACTCTTTTGCTAAACAGTTAGGGAGGGAGAAAAACTGTTTGCGTTACTTATAATAGCATTGATGAAGCAAATTGTCAATTAAAAATGAAAAAATTTTTCCGACTGGGCAAAAATTGTTTGATGAACGGTTTGCTGGTCGCGGTTTTAGCATGGTATGCTGTTAGAGGAACATTTAAAGGGTTTGTTAAAAGCGCGTTTTCGCTTTTGTGCGTTATAATAACCCTTTTCTCATCTTTTATGCTTGCAGGCGAATTTGCAAAAGTTTTGCTGAATGTAAACTTCCTAGAAAAGCCAATAGGTGTTGTGGTTGAAAAAACTTTAAATGCTTTAGATGAAGAGTTGGCGAATAGAGAGTTCTCTTCAACGGATGAAGTGCTGGGTTTTCTTGACAACAAACCACTTCCGCTTTATGCGAAAAGTGTTTTAAAAAATGCTTGTGAAAATATTTTCTTTGATGGCAAAAAAACTTTATTTTTATTGGTAAAAAATTATTTTTACAACATTTTAATTAAAATTATTTCGTTTTTGTTTATTTTTGCTATTATATATCTGTTTTTATGGCCAATACAACGCTTTTTAATTCGCCGGCTACGGGGAACATCTTTTGTGGTGACAAACAGAGTTTTAGGTTTTTTGCTTGGAACCGTTAAAGGTGTGGTTGTGTATGGGACAATTGTTATTTTGCTTGCGGGTATTGGTAAATTTGTTTTGTCTGATTTTATATTGCAAAAAATTCAGCAGGGCGGATTGTCATCAATCATTTATGATAAGTTTGGCGAAAAGTTCGTCAGTTGGTTTGTTGTCTAAAAGTTGTTCAATTTGCTTGTTCTGTTCGTCCAACTTTGCTTTTTTGTCCTTATAGACAGCGGAAACAATACAAAAGGTTATGATGGCTGTAAGCGTTAAGGCAAGCACCACATAAAAACATATTTTAAGAATTTTTTGTTTTTTTTCTTTTTCCACGAAAGAAATTATAGCATTTTTTTGAAAATTTACAAATCAATTTGCTAAATATAAGTCGTTGAAGTAAAATTCCAAATAAAAAGGCGAAAATTGAAAATAACCTAAGTTGCCCATAGTTTGTTACTATATTTATAAGATAATAAACGGCGAAGGAAAGTAGTGTTGCCACGAAATTAAAAAAGTGAAAGGCAACTTTGTTTTTGTTGAAAAGAAAAGTCAAAAAAAATGCGACATCAAAAAAGATGCCGCAAGCCAAACCTCCCAAAAACAGATATACAAAAATTAAGGGTTGAGCAAGTGATGTGTAAAGCATTATTTAAATAACCTTTTTAAAAAGGGTTGCTTTTCTGCGTGAGAATTAAATTTTAAAGCAACAATTCTGCCTGCTAAGGAAACTTCCTTGTTGTCGAGGTCAAGTTTTTTTACTTCCAGATTGTTTCCAGATATGATAACTGTGCAACTGCCAATTTCAACAACCGCTTGCGACTGGGTGGCTGAATTTATTTTTGTTGCACCTTTGATTGAGATTTGATTTTGGTCCTCAATAGTGATTATTTCGCTCATATATTTCTCCTTTTACATATATATTTTTTTGCTTTATTTATTATGCTAAAAAAATAAATTGTGCTATAATAAATTTGTAAATAAGGGAAAATATGGAAAAAATAGAGATAAAAATCAAAAAAAATCAAAAAATTCGTGAGTTTCTGCTTAATTATGGTTTTTCTAAACCTGAAACAAACCGCATCATTAAGAACAAAGATGTCAAACATGACGGGGTTAGGCTTGGAGAACAAGACGAAGTTCGCGAGGGTTGGTTGGTGACAGTTTTTGCAAGCGCAAAGCCTTCTGATAAATTTGAAGTTTTGTTTGAAGATGACAATGTTGTGGTGATTGACAAAGCTGCGGGAATAGAAACTCAGGGGAAAGAAGGTGTTGATGGGTTATTAAAAGGCGCAATTGCCGTTCACAGACTTGACAGAAACACCTCAGGCGTCATGATTTTTGCAAAAGACCCAGAAAGCGAGCAGCTGCTTAAGGCGGCTTTTAAAAACAAACAGGTTGAAAAGAAGTATGTTTGCGAGGTTTTTGGCAAACCTGAGTTTAAAGGCGAGGTGAGGAAGGCATATTTGCTTAAAGATAGCGCGCGAAGTGAGGTAAAAATTTATTCCAACTTTGTTCAGGGCTCAGTTAAGATTGAAACCAAATTTTCAACCGTCAAAGCAGGGGTGACAAGCGTGGTTGTGGCTGAACCAATCACAGGCAGGACGCATCAAATAAGAGCGCATCTTGCTTTTCTTGGATATCCAATCATTGGTGATGGAAAGTATGGAAAAAACGAAATTAACCGAAAATTTAAAGAAAATCATCAAAAATTGCATTGTTTTTGCTTAAATTTTAAAAAATTGGATGGAAAATTAAAATATTTGCAAAATCATAACTTTATTTCAAAGCCAAAATGGGCTGAAAAAATCGTTTAATTATTTTAAATAATATAGTTAATTTATTTGATAATTGCTTAAGAAAAGAGTAAAATAAAATTGTGAAAAAACAAAAGAAAAGTCTTTTAAACATCTTCTTGGTTTTTGCCACAGTTGTGGTTATGGGTTTGTCTTTTCTTCCGGGCTGCAGCAAAGCCTTTTCTTTTGACGGCAAATTTGACAAAAGTGAGTTAATCATGTGCGTTGGGGAAACCTTTGACCCAAGCGAACATTTTTCTTCTGACAAAAAGGTTGAGTTTTCTGTTCCTGAGCAGCAAGTAATTACGCTGCAAGAGGATGGCTTAATCAAAGCACAAATGCCGGGCAAAAGTTTTGTTTTGGCAACTTCGGGAAAATTGCTGATTGGCAAAATGGATGTGTATGTCAAATATTCCTTCCCTGTTCCAACAAATATTAGGGTAGACAGTGACGGGCTTATAACTTGGGACGAGGCAGAGCTTCTTCTTGACGGCGAAACAAAAAAACCTACATATTCTCTTCAAATCACGCTTGACGGCGAACCTCAAGAGATGGTTCAAGTGCAGACAAATCAATATCAACTTACCCAAAGCGGAAATTATGAAGTCACTGTCAAAGCAAATGAGAGTGCTGACGGAAGAATTTTGGGCTCAGAGTTTAATTCCACACCAATTTCATTTGGCTTTGATTTTGTCACGGGTGTTAGTGATTTTGTGTTTAACAGCGAAGATGAGTTTGGCTCGCAAAAAGGATTATTGACATGGCAGGGCGAAGGTGATTTTGTGCTGACGCTTGGAAACATGGAATATGAGTTAAACAAAAACTCTGAGCAGCTTGATTTTTCGCTTTATGCTGAACAAGAGGTTTTACAGGCTAAAGTTTTGAGAAAAGAAGAAGGAAAACTTTCAAAGTCGAGTAAGATTGACATTAAAAAACTTAAAACGCCGGTGCCTAAATTTGTTGAAAACGAACTTGTGTGGGGCAAAGATGATGCCTGCAAATATTTGCTTAAAGCGACAAATCAACAAACGGAAAAAATTGTGTCCGTGACAGGCGAAAAAAGTGTTCTTGAAGGGCTTGGAGAGGGAATATATAGTGTGCAGATGCAGGCAATAGGAAAGCCTAATTTTGCAAATAGCAATGTGGCAAAATATGCTTCACTTTTGGGCAAAATTGACAATGTTGAAGTTCAATATGAAATTGTTGGAAGCAACCTTAATGTCACCTTTTCAACAGCAAAAGAAAACAATAAGAGTTTTGTTGTCACACAATATGCTGTGATAGATGGCGAAAATGTTTTGGTCGGCTCTGAAACCTTTACATTTGAAGGCGGAAAAACGGGAGATAAATATGTTCTTAATCACTCTTTCCCTCTTGAAAACGGAAAAAATAGTTTTGAAGTCCAAGCGCTGCCTTCTGTCAGTGCAATGGTTTTAGATGGTGAAAGCACAAGCAGGATTTTAAAGAGCGACATCTTAAAATTTGATGCCTACAATCTTTCGGAAATAACAAATCTTCATCATAGTTTGAGCGGTGACGAGCATGATATTTCAGCGCTCACTTTTGATGAGATTGAGTATGCCGAAAAATATACGGTTGAAGTTAACGGGGAAAAACTTGAAAAGGTTGACTCGTCTACAAAAGACGGCAAAACGACCCTCACTCTTGGCAGGCTGACAAAAGCAATGGGCAAAGAAGGAAAATATAACATTAAAATCACAGTTGACAGAGTTCAAAAAGAAGGCGAAATAACAAGGGCTGTGACAAATGACGAAAAAACATTGACCATGCTTAAAGTTCCGGTTATGCAAGCATTAAATGGCAACAAACTTGAAAATAGCAAATATGTTTGGGAAAAGGTCATTGATGCGGCGAGTGATATTGATGTTGCAAATTACAAGTATGAACTTTATTTAACTGAAGATGACGGCTATGACAATTCTCTCGTTGTGGCAGATGTTAAGGACACGGAAGAAAATCAAACGAGTGAACTTAAGGCGGGATACTATGTGCTTAGGGTTAAGAGTTTACCAAAACCTGAGGCGGAGGATGACTATCTGCCAAGTGAAGATTTTGCTGAGGACAAATTCTATTATGCTGAAGTGCTTGAAAGCGCCGGCATTCGTTTGGATAAGGCGGAGGATATTGAAACAACCGAAATTGTTGACGGATACATATTGACCATACAGGCTGTTGAAGACGGATACAAATATGAAGTGTTTGTGAACGACCTGAGCGTTGGGTCAGTTTTGAACGCTGATAAAAAAGATGTTTTGTATTATGAACTTGGCAAAGATTATCTTTTCAAAATGGCTGAAGAGAACTTTAAAATTGAAGTTAAGGTGAGTGCAACAGACGAAACGCAGCAGAGAATTCATCTTGAAAGTTTGCCTTCAGTTTTAAATGTTTCCAGATTAACCGCACCGACAAAAAGACTTGTTGACGGCGAAAAGTTGACAGTTGAAAATAAGGACAATAGTGCGTCACTTGAACTTGTCAAAGATGGAAAAAGAATTAACGAACTTACAATAGGTGGCAATGTCACAATTGACATGTCGGATTATGAAGGCGAGTTTGATATCAACGCAAGATTGCAAGGCTATCAAAACTTTGAGGATTTCACGACAAATGGAACGATAAGATTGGACAGTGATTTTCATGCTTTCAAATTCCACAGAAGTCAAACCCCAAGCGAACTCAATTATTCAAAAGGACAAATTTCCTTCGAGCATAATGACCAAGTGACAGAATATGTTGCGCTAGTTTCTGTCAAGTCGCTCAACAATGAAATCAGTGAAAAAGAAATTGTGCTTTCAACCACCGAAAAGACCTTTGACCTTGAAGAAAAGCTTGTTCTTTTAAGAGCAGATGAATTGTTTGAAAGCGCTTATCTTCAAAGAAAAACTTTGACAATAAAAGTCTTTGCAAGAATTTCAAAAGACATGGCAGATGTTTATTATCTTTCATCTCGCTATGCAACTCTCAAACAAAGTGCGGACAAAAATGCGCTTGAAATAAAAAAACTTGGTGAAGTAAGCCTGCTTTATGATGAAGAAGGAAAGTTCATCTATTGGGAAGGGCTTGACGCTTTTAATGTTGTTTATGAAGTGTATTACATTAGTGGCGAGAAGGACGAGAAAAAAGGCGAAGTAAAAGAAAACAAATTCAGCATTAACTCGGACGAATACAATTTTTCACAGGCGGGCGAATACAAGTTCTATGTTATTGCAAGAAGTGACAATTCACTCAAATCGGAGCCGTCAAAACAAATTATTTTCCACAAATTGAAACCGGTTGAAAGCGTCAATGTGTTTGAAAGAGATGGAGATTACTGGGCAACATTTACGCTAAATGAAAACCTAACGGGGCATATAACAAAAGTTTGGGTTAATGGCGTAAACATTGCAGGCGATTATCCACAACGTATTACATTTGAATTTAAACTTGATAAAGACTCGTTTGAAGTTTATGTTGAAGGTGAAAACCATCTTGAAAATGGCGACCGAATTCATTACATTTCAAGCGACAAGAAAATCTTTGCAATAAAGGATATTTCATCCTCACAATTTGACCCTGAAATCAAAATTGAAAATGAGGCTATTGTTTGGAAGGATTTTGGCTTGGAGGCAAGTGATTGGATGCTTGCTCAGCCGCAAAAAAGCATTGCCTACAATCTTAAGATAACAAATTCTACTCAGACGATAACCATTGAAAACATCAAAGAAAACAAATTAAGCCTGCTGGATGAAAGGCTTGTCAATGCAAGCAAAGGCATCTTGTCTGGAGATTGCACCATCTCTTTGACTGTGTTAATTTCAGAATACAGTCTGCAAGCCGGTGGAAGCGGATATTATGGCAAAGTTGACTTAAACGGAACTTGTGTGGTTGGCAAACTTGGGGCGGTGACAAATGCAAAAGCGGTGCTTAATGAAGGTGGTTCATTTAGCACAATTGAGGCTGAATATCAAAAAGACATCATTTTGTCTTGGGAGCGTCAGCGCCAAAACGGTGAAATGTTTGAAATTTATCTTAACGGCAAAAAACTTGACGAAACGGAAAATAATTCTTTCACAGTGAAGCAGTCTGCACTTGCTGAAAGTGGCACAAACATCATTGAAATTTATGTTTATGACAAAAAGAACCTTCGCTCTGATGCGGCGAGAATTTCCGTTTACAGATTTAATGAAGTTAAGGTTTCAAGTTTTGATGATGATGGCAAAATTCAAATTGCTCAAGATAGCGAATATGACGCAGCAAAAGGTTATATTGTTGGGATTAAACTTGGGGATGAAGAAAAGTTCTTTAACATTGAAAATTCTTCCTTTAATGTTCAAGACTATCTTGGTGACTTTAAAGTTAAAGATGGCGTTTGCGGTTTGAGAATAATTCATAGGGCCACCGACAAAATCACACTTCCAAACATTAAAGCAACATACATTGAAAAAATTATGCTCAAAAAACCAAGCGTGACACAGACCGCCACAGGTCTTTCAATCAGCACTGCGGAAGCGGACTGCGAAGTTGTTGTTAAGTGCGAAGTAAAAGAATTTGAAAAAACTCTTCCATATTCTGCAAGCGGGATGTTCTTGCAATATCCTGAAACATGGGATAGCGGCGAATATCAATTTGTTATCTATGCAAAGAAAGAAGGGTGCTTGAATTCTTATATTAAAGACACATCTAATTTCACCATCAATAGAATTGACAATGTTGGAACTGTCAAGTTCACACGAACAGAAAATGGACTTGATTACACGCTTTCATGGAATAGCGTGAGTGACGCCGACCATTATGAAATTGAAGTGTGGAAAGCGGATGAAAGCCTTTATAAGGCAAGCGTAAATTCAAATCAAATTCTTTTGTCCGAACTAAGAAAATGGGCCGAAGAAGATTACAGCGGCGAATATAGGTTCAGATTCACAACCTTCGCTCAGACAAGCAAGACGGCAAACACCATCTCCAAATATATGGAGTTTAGCGTTACGGTTGTTCCAAACGCCATTGAAGACATCACAGTGTCGCAAATGGGCGAACTTATGCTGACTTCAAGTGAACCAAACGCAAGTTTCCATATTGTTGCTCAAGATGGCTTAAACAAGAGTTTGAGTTGGGATAAGTCCGGGCAAGAAATGAAAATTGTTGTCAAAGATGAAAGTGAAGAAAAAATTGTTCTCAGTGGACTTATCAATGTTTCTGTTGTGCAGAAGGGCGGACAAGCAGACGAACAAGAGGCCAAAGAGGGCAGCGCAATCATGCTTGACAGCATAGCAAAACAAAACAATTTCAGCAAACTTCAAAACATTTCTTCAATCAACAAAAACGAAGAAACAGGTGACATTAAAATCACTGTTAAGCAAGAAGATTTCCCTGACAGACAGTTCTATATTGTTGCGAATATTGCAGGCGTAACGCAAATTAAAAAAACACCTTACATAAAAGAAAGCGCAACGCTGTTCAAAATCAGGTCAATTGAAATTTGTGAACTCTTCCCAGAACTTGAAGAAGGAACTTTCAAATTCAACATTTTCTCAACTGCCGAAAGCGTACTTAGAAGTGAGGAAATTGATTGCAGTTTTGAATATGGCAAGATTTCAGATGTCCTTAGCCTAAGAAAAGTTGACGAAAATGACTTCTTGATAATCAACAAACAATGGCAAGAAAACAGCTCTCTTCCTCACACTGGTGAAGCAGACGGCAACATCACAAAAATTTATGTTTATGTCATAAGTCAAAAGGGCGAGAAATATTTGGATATTGATGTTTCAAAAGCAAAAGGCTATTGGATGGAAAGCGACCCATGGTTTATGACAACAATTCCAAGTGTGAAAGAATATCAAAAAGTTTATGCATTAAACATGGCGGATGTTTTGGCAGAATTGGACGCAGGCAAGATATATGTGAAAATTGGCTATGTTCAATCTCAATTTGCAGTTTATGGTTTTTCTGAGGCTTTTGAATATCAAAAACTTGAAGCGCCACAAAATGTTTCAGCACAACTTGGAAATGTGACTTGGGAGGCAACAAGTGACTTTGCCACAGCATATAAGCTTTACTTTGAAAACGAAGCAGGGACAAGCATAGCAAAACAAAGTTCAACTTTGCCAACAGTTTATCTTGGCGAGGAAATTGAAAAGAGCGGGGACTTCTATATTGCAGTTCAAGCGGTGTCTAGCAACGAGAGGGTTGTTTCATCAAGCAAGGTTTACTATCAAAAGGAAAAAGAAAATGCTTTAGTTCACAAACTTGCGGGAGTGACGACCAAAGCACACATTAAGGAAGGCGTTATAACCCTTGATTTTGATGGTGATGAAAACGGCGAACTTGAAAATCTTGAAAAGAAATATAAGGAAGTTCAAGCAAGTTCAGTTAACCAAGAAGAAGCAGTCAAACATTTGATGACAGACAGGCTTTTATATCCGTTTGATTATTCTCTTCAAGACCTTTCAACATTAAAACTCAATCTCAAATTTGTGTCGAAGGACAGCGGAACAACCGGCGAAAGGGTGTTCACAACAACGGTCAATGCAACAGACATCTTGTCACGACTCAAGCAAAGCATGTTTGAAACCTTACAAAAGGCTTTGGGAACTTACTCTTCACCAGAATTTTTGACCTTTAATAATATTTTGGCAAGCAAGACCAACTTCTTGGGCGTTGCGTCATCTTCTCTTGCTTTTGATGAGATTGGCTCAGAGGAAAGCAAAAAGTTTGGCTTTGTTTTTGGTGATGTTATTCCAAGCGGGAAATATGACATTTATATTCAGCAGCAAGGCACAGATGAAACATTTAGTTCTTCTTACAAACTTATTTTGGAAAACAAGCAAATCACACGCGCACCAAAAACATGGGTGACAGCAGTTGCGAAAGAGGAAGGCAGCCCTTATCAAAACTATTATCTTAACTTCCAACCTGTTGATGATTATTCAAGTTACACTTTAAAGTTTGGGGAAAGACAGGCAGTTGTTTACACAATCACCAAAGAAGGCGACAGGTGGTTTAGGACTTCCTTTAATGGTGAAAAAGTTGAACTTGAAAAAGGAAATGACGCAAACGGAAATTTGATTGTCAAAATTTCTTTGAACGACCCAGAAAAAGGAATAAGATATGAAAGCGACAAGATGAAGTATATTTATGATGTCAACCCATATCCAGGCCGCTCAGAAGAAATGGTGGATGACGAAGTTATTTTCACTGACCTTCAAGCAAACATTTATGTCAATGGAGATGGCGGTTCATCTGGGGAAGGCAACATTATCAACGGAAAGAGTGACGCAATATATTGCCATTTCTTAAATTTTCAATATAACTCACTCAAAATGACAGATGGCTACTTCAATTGGTCAAATGACAGCGCAAGACCAACTTTGATTTACTACAAAACCGCAACTTACACAAGACAGGACACCATATTTGGCAAAAATCCAAATTGGAGTCCAAACAATGTGGGACTTTATGAAACAATTCAATTTGCAACTATTGGTGCCGTTGAAGAAACAAAACTTGCTGTGTGGGTTGACAGCCCAATTTATAGAATTCACAATGTTTACAAACTTGAAGGTCCAACGCTTGACGCTGTTGATGGTGAAATAAGGATAACTGCGGGCAACAATTCACAATATGACAAGCGAACGAACTTTGAATTTATCCTTTCAAATGATGTCAGCGAACGGGCAACAAGCAACAGGACAAAAACCATTTACACAACGCAAAACATCATAATGCACAAAACAGGCGTCAATGAAATGCTTTCAAGTGATGAAGGCTACAGATATGCCGAAACGGAAAGAAACGCCCAAGTATTTTATGTTGCACTTTCTGGCCACACGGTCAGAGAGTATAGTGCCGACAGGGTTGATTACATGACATTCTCGTTCAGCGGCAGCAGAGATGATTTTGAAATCAGCGTAAACAATCTTGAAGATGGCGGAAGTTTACTTCTTCAATCAAACAAATCAAAACTTGACGCACAAAAATTGACATATCAAAAGGATGACCTTAAGGCAGAAGTTAAAAAAGGCAACATAAGTTGGGAAAATCAAAATGCTTGGGAAGAGGTTGCAAATAGTTTGCAAGAAGGACAAAAACTTATTTTCCAAGTTGAAGTTGTGTTCCTGACAAACATCAATGTGGGCGGAACAAACGGCTGGGAAGAGACAGGAGACAGACAAGTATTTTACACTGAAAGCCCAGAACTTAATGCAGAACTTATTGATGTCAAACTTGCAGATGTTAACTATGCTTATGTTATAAACATCTTGCCGAGAGTTTACACAAGTGTTGTTTCACAAGGAGCGGTGAATTCAATCAAAACTTTGGAAGGCAACACCTATTATGTTCTTGCAGCAAATTCAACCTATAAAGATGGCGCGGCACTTACGAACAAAAACGAAGTCAAAATTCTTAATGGCGAATTATTGCAACTTGGCAGCCAACAAAAACCTGTTGAACGAAGCAGTGCAATAACAATTGAAGATTTTGGAATTCAAAAGGGCAGGCTTGCTTGGAGCGAAGCTGCAGATGATAAAAATGTCAAATATTTGCTATATAAATATGATGGGGCAAACAAAATTCTGCTTGAAGGAGATGTAAGCAGCAGCGACGGCAAAACTTACTTTAACCCAGACCCAACAAATGCAACACAACTTGAATCTGGGAAAACTTATAACTTTGCAATAAGCGTTTATGAAGAGGCTGGCGAAAACACTTTGGGCAAACTAAGAAGTCCAGTCACAAATCTTGTTGACGCCAGAGGCGACTTCATCAATGTTGGCATGTTGCCTGTGATAACAAATCAAGATTATCTCACGAACAGAGACACATCATCTGAGCAGAACGAATATCCACACACAATTGACTTCACAACCTATTTCACAAGAATAAAAGTTTTAACAAATGGTGATGTCACAATTTGGCTTGAAATAACAAAAGGTGGCAACATCAAAGACGGGCAAAATAGAGTTTCACAACTAAGTCCAAGTGCAGAATTCATGTGCGACCTGGACGCACCGGAAACAATCATCACAGCGAGAGCAGAAGTTGACAACGCAAACATGCTCAATCCTTACACAAGTTCTCAGTTCTCCTTTGACGAACTGTCATGGAACGGTGCTGACGGTTTCTATTTTGACAGCGAAAGCCAGATATTCTATTGGACATTTGGCGCGACAATCAAAAACAGAACAACTGCTGATGCAAAAGTGTATGTCAATGAGTTGGGCAAACCTATGGGCGTGGACAAAGGCGAAACACTGACTCTTGCTGACGAATATTTGCCTGTGACAATGGATGATGAAACACTTTATGTTGCCATCAAAGATGTGAAAATTATCTTAGAAGACAAGACCCTTATGGTCACAACAAAAGATGGCGGCAGTGTGGCATTATATAAAGATAATATGGGCGAAGCCGAAGCAGATGGAAAAATGTTAACGGGAGCAGCAACACTTCCACTTAACATCCAGTCTTGGAAAATCAAAAAGAGTTTGCCAATATTTAGTGAGGAAACATATTATCTTCCACTTTCCGCAGTCAATATTGATGTGCAGACAGGTGTGCTTACGGCTAAAGAAGACTTTGTGCTGTTTACAGATGCAGCGTGCGAAAAACCTATCTCTATCGCAAAAGGAACTTTGCTTGACAGTTTGCAGTCAACTTCAGAAGGAGAATATTGGAAGACAGAATATGCTTTTGCGGACAAAGCGCCTTACACCATATATCTAAAGACAGACGAGGCTGACAGAATTTATGAGCAAGATTACAGTGAAGAACAATGCCAGGGTGTATTCTTCAAAGTAGTGACGGAAACAAGTTACAGTTACACTGACCCTAGGGATAGCCGAATTAAAATTGATGTGACAACAGAACGCACTTACAACAATGTGCCAATAGGCGAAAAAACGACAGGCGAATTTAATGGAATAAAGATTGACGAAAACGGCATTTATGTGACGAGTTTTGAGCCGAATGTTTCTGGGCAAATACAAAAATTCACCGTTCAATCAAGAAAGGGTGAAAATAACTTGCTTTCAGATATAAGGCCTGAACAATTCACACAAACGCAATTCAATCTTTTCGGTGACTATGGCGAAGGAAATCTTGAACATCCTTACATAATCTCTTCGGCAACAGAGTTTGAAAACATGAAATATAGGCAAGTAAGACAGCCATACTTAAAAAATTATCATGAAAAGAGAACCACCAAACGAACAAATAAAAACACTGGTAATTCTCAACCAGCAACAACCACGGAAAGCGAAGTTGTGGAAGAAGAGGACAGTTACTACTTTGTTCAACAGCAAGATTTTGAACTTAATGCAACAGGGTTCAAGCAAACGCTTTTCAAAGGCAATTATGATGGTGATAATCACAAAATTACAATCAAATTGACTGGCCATGATGACCTTTTAGCGCCTGTGACAGGTTCGGTGGCCGTGGGGACAAGTTCAGGTGGTGGCAAAACAGAGCGCGAGTTCACAAAGGGCGGAGGCCTTTTTGAGCAACTTGACGCGAACGCGGAAATTAAAAACTTGACCATAGATTTCCGTTACACTTTCACTTCAAGCGGACTAGATAAAGAAAATGTGCTTATTGGCGGGCTGGTTAACACCAACTATGGCAAAATAAGTGGCATAAAAGTCATTTCAAGCCAAGTGACTTTCAATTCAAAAATACCATCTTCTTTGTTGCTTGCCCCAGTTGTTGCGCAGAATAATGGCACAGTTGAAGATGTGTCATCTTCTGCAAATGTCAACATCACAAACACCTTCAGTGGTGGCGTGCAGAATTTCTATTACAGCGGACTTGTTGGGTTCAATAATTCTCGCACTGGTGCAATCACTTTTGCAAGAAACACAGGCTCAATATCTGTAAATTTTGTCAACAACCTTAATGGCTCGGTCAATGTTGGCGGTGTTGCAATATCTTCAGTCGAGCAGTCTTCCATACAAGCGTCACTTAACAGTGGCAATTTGACTGCGACATGTGTCAATGGCTCTGCTGTGGCGGGTGGTGTGTGTGTTTATTGCGAAAATTCAGATTTTTATCACAATGTCAACACCGGCACAATTTCCGCTCAGCATGCTGGCGGTGTGATGTTCTATTTCCGCGGGGCTAAGTTTGGTGGCTTGGTGGCATTTGGCGCAGTCAGACTTCCATCAAGTTCAAGCACAAATTCAAATCTTATTGCTATCAACACTTCACAAGGAACGGCAGACACAACTTCCTATTCTGTTGCTGGTTACAGACCAAGCAGTTCAAATTGGAAATGCAATGCCATGGAAGAGGGTGAACTAGATATTCAAACAAAAGATGGGAAATATAAAATTCATCTAACACGCCAAGCAAACTCTTACACGGCAGACATAACAAAATCTTAATAAAAGGCAAAAAATGTGAATAAATTAAGTATTATGAAAAAATTGTTTTTATTGGCATTATGCACTTGTTTTGCCTTCACTTTGGTTGGCTGCAATCATCAAGAGCGGCTGGATTTTGAAAACAAAATGGCAATGCAAGTTGTTGTCACTCAAAATTCAATAAGCCAAAACTTTATGTTTCCCGCCTTCGCAAAATATTTTGCTGAGCATGTTGGAGAAGAAGGCACTCAAAATTACACAAATGACCTTTGCGAGCAAATTTCAAAAAATATTTGGCGAGTTTACTTTTTAAATTATTTGGCCATTTATTCTCTTAGCCCTGATGAAAAATATACACCAGGCGGAAAGGAACTTACAATTGTTGAAGTGAATTACAATGAAGTTGATGACATGGTGGAATTTGCTTTCAAGTTTAACAGTTTGAGTTGTTGGGAGTATTATCATCCTTCAGACGAGGACGACAAAGAAGACGACAGTGGCATAAATTTTATTGAAACATCATCTTCAGAAGGCATTTTCCCTTTCTGCCAAGAACTTGACGGCAACAAAGTGGGTGACACATATACTCAAATTATCAAAGATACTCAGAAGAAACACTTTTCGGAAGAGCAAGTTGACGGCTGCCCAAAAATTGGCTATGTGTATGATTATGTGACCTATCACAAGCGTGTCCACTCAAACGCAGACAGTGTTATTTATCAAGCAGGAAATTATCATCATGTTTGGCAGAGTGACAATTTGGAACTTGCGCAGGACAAAACAATAATCCTAAGCACAAACAATGCAAACAGAGGTTGGTGGTATTTGGTTGTGCTTATTCCAGTGGTTGTCCTTACGGGAGGGATATGCTTGGGAATTTGGATATATCAGCGAAATAAAAACAAAAAAGTTGTCAAAAAAGAAGGTTAAAGCCTTCTTTTTTATTGAAAAATAAAATTTTTGTGATATACTATAGCGGTTAAAAGGATTTTTTAATTATGACTAACGAAAAAATCAGAAATGTTGCAATTATTGCCCATGTTGACCATGGTAAAACCTCACTTGTCAACGAAATGTTAAAACAGGGGCATGTTTTCAGGGATAACCAAGTTGTTGAGGACAGGGTTATGGACTCTAACGCGCTTGAAAAGGAAAGGGGTATTACCATTTTGGCAAAAAACACCTCTTGCGTTTATAATGACACAAAAATCAACATCATTGACACTCCAGGCCACGCGGATTTTGGCGGCGAAGTTGAAAGAGTTTTAAAGATGGTTGATGGTGTTCTTCTTCTTGTTGACGCTTATGAAGGGCCTATGCCACAGACTAGATTTGTTTTACAAAAGGCACTTGACCTCAATTTGAGTGTTGTGGTTGTTGTCAACAAAATTGACAAGCCGGATGCAAGACCAAAAGAGGTTGTTGACGAAGTTTTGGAACTTTTTCTTGAATTGGACGCAAATGAAGAACAACTTAACAGTCCTTTTGTTTTTTGTTCTGCAAAACTGGGGACTGCTTCGCTTGATGCAAATAAAGTTGGCGAAAATCTTAATCCGTTATTTGAAACAATCATAAGTCATGTTCCAGCGCCAAGCGGAGATGAGGCACAACCTTTGCAACTTTTGATTTCTTCTGCTGAACACAATGATTATGTTGGCAGGCTTGCTGTTGGAAAAATCACGAGAGGATGCGTTAAAGAAGGGCAAAACATAACCGTATGCAATTTTTACGAGCCAAACAAAAAACAAAAATCAAAAATTGTTTCGCTCTTTGTGTTTGAGGGCTTAAAGCGTGTGCCAGTAAAAGAGGCAAATGTTGGCGAAATTGTTTGTGTTGCTGGACTTGAAGAGGTCAACATTGGCGACACAATTTGTGGCGAGGACACATGCGAGCCTATTGAATTTGTCAAAATTGCTGAGCCGAGCATTGAAATGACTTTTATGGTCAATAATTCACCGCTTGCAGGCACGGAAGGAAAATATGTCACAAGCAGACATTTGAGGGACAGGCTTTATAAAGAGGCGGTCAAAGACCTTTCATTAAAAGTCACAGATGGCCCAACTGCCGACACATTTATTGTTCGTGGCAGGGGTGAAATGCACTTGTCCATACTTATTGAAAACATGAGGCGTGATGGTTATGAATTTCAAGTTTCAATGCCAAAGGTTTTGATAAAGGAAATTGATGGTGTCAAGTGTGAGCCAATTGACAGGCTGTTTTTGGATGTGCCAGAAGGCGCGGTTGGAACGGTCATGAACAAGATGGGTGTTCGAAAAGGCGAACTTGTTGGCATGACACCTCATGGCAGCAGGATGAAAATGGAATTTCTTATTCCATCCAGAGGTTTGTTTGGTTTTAAGAGTGAACTTCTCACAGACACGCGTGGCGAAGGAGTTATCAACTCAATTTTTGACAGTTATCAGCCTTATAAGGGCGAAATTCAAAGGCGTGAATTTGGCTCTCTTATTGCACATGAAGATGGCGAAAGCATTGTGTATGGCCTTTTCAATGCACAAGAGCGCGGTGACCTTTTCATTGGTGCAGGAGTTAAGGTTTATGCTGGCATGGTGGTTGGGCAAAACCCTAAAGGCGGCGACATTGTCGTCAATGTTTGCAAGAAAAAACATCTTTCAAATATGCGTTCTTCGGGCGCTGACGAGGCTTTAAGATTGACACCACCAAAACTTTTAAGTTTGGAAGAGGCAATTGAATTTATTGCTGATGATGAATTGTTGGAAATTACGCCAAAAAATGTTAGAATAAGAAAAATAATACTTGACCACACAATGCGTTTGCGTGAAAAAGGCAAGCAACTTAGGGGTGAGGTTTAAGGAGGAAAAGGGCAATGAGCGACAAGAGACCAATGAAAAAACAATTAAAAAGGACAATGTGGTTTTTATTATGCTACGCTTTGATTGCCCTTTTGATTTCTTCACTTCTCATTGTTTACACAACCGTTCCACAGTGGCTTAACATGATTGTTATCATTGTGCTTGCGGGGGCAATGTATTTGCCATTTCTTTGGATATGTGCTATCATTGACAAAAAGAACGCTGAAAAGCATAAAGATGACGAAGACCCATTTGGTGAATAAAAGGAGAATTGTATGCCAGAATACAAAATTATGCCACACAACATAGACGCTGAACAGGCAACGCTTGGGTGCTTGCTTATTGACAACATGTGTCAAACAGACATTATGTCCATGTTAAAGGCAGATGATTTTTATAGCGACTCCCACAAGAATATTTTTTCTGCTATGCTCAAAATTTTTCAAAAGAACACGCCAATTGATTTCGTTACCATGACAGAAGAATTGGAGCGCGAAGGAATTATTGATGCTGTCGGCGGCGTTGATTACATAAACTTTTTGTCTGATGTTGTGCCTTCTGCTGCCAATTACAAATATTATGTTGACATAGTCAAAACAAACTCTATAAGAAGGATGCTCATTAAAAGCGGACAAAACATCATTGAGCATGCTTATACAGAAGAAGACAAAGAAAAAGTTTTAACTTTTGCTGAAGGCGAAATTTATGCAATCTCTGAAAGAGAGGAAATTTCGGAACTTGAACATGTTGGCAGACCTAATGGAGCAGTTAAAACTGTGATTGACAAATTTGATTTGGTGTCAAAAAATCCAGACGCACTTAGAGGTCTTTCCACAGGCTACCGCGACTTAGACGCAATCACAAACGGACTTCAAAACTCAGACCTCATTTTGTTGGCGGCAAGACCTAGTGTCGGAAAAACGAGTTTTGCCATGAATTTGGTCACAAACATAGGAGTGAAAGGCGGAAAGAGTTGTGCCGTATTCTCACTTGAAATGTCAAAAGAGCAACTTGCACAAAGGGCGTTATGCTCACTTGCAAAAGTGCCAATGCAAAATGCACTCACGGGCAAATTGACAAACGAGGAGTGGAAAAGAATTTGGATAGCAACAAAGCAACTTGAAGAAAGCAAAATTTTTGTTGATGACTCAAGTTTGACAACTCCTGCCGCACTTTTGTCAAAATGCAGAAGGCTGAAAGCAAAAGAGGGCAAACTTGACCTTATCATGATTGACTATTTGCAGTTGATGACGGCTGATGGCAAAAAGAAAGATAACAGGCAAAGCGAGATTTCTGAAATTTCAAGAAATTTGAAAATTGCTGCAAAAGAACTCAATGTGCCAATCATTGTTTTGTCCCAACTTTCCCGTGATATTGAAAAGCGTGAAGGACACAAGCCGCAACTGTCTGACCTTAGAGATTCCGGTGCAATTGAGCAGGATGCGGACATAGTTATGTTCCTGCACAACCCAGAAAAATATGCTGACACCCCAACCGAGCAAGAGCCAGGTGTTGTTGAACTTATTATTGCAAAGCACAGAAATGGACAAATTGGCAAAATAAACCTGAGGTGGATAGGGGAATACACCACTTTTGTTGGTATGGAAGAAAAAGTTAAATACGCCCCAAAACCTCGCCCTGAAGAAACAAAGGCCGAGGCTGAACTTAGCCCTATAAATGATGAAGATTTGGACGGGCTGGTTTAAAAATTGATACAAAAAAACCTCCGAAATGGAGGCTTTTTGTTATGCTTGAAGCATTGGGGCTGTAATCATTGGCCCTATTGGAGAGTTGGTGGTCATGTTTGCAATAAAAAGTGCAATTTGTGAAACTATTGCTCTGCAAATTGGAGTTTTCTTAAAATATTCTGCTGGGTTTGCAAGTTGGTCATAATATTTCTTATCAACCAAAACATCTGCACTCATTTCCACATAAAGTTTGAAAAGTCGCTCAGGGTTGGACACAGCACTTCTTGCAATGGTCACCCTTGCAATTTCGTCACTTAAAAGTTTAACTGTTATTTCATCTGTGATTTGAATGTTCACTGATTCACCATTTGCAGGTGGCGTAACTCTCTCATATTCTGCACGGTCAAGCATTGTTTTAATGTTCATGTTCTTGATTACATTTTCCATTTTTTATCTCCTTGTTTTTCAATATTACCATATTTGCCTTTTTTTTGCAAATCATTAAACTCTTTTTTTAATTATAAAGCAATATTTCGATTTTTTTAGACAAAATGTTTTACTTTAAACGCTTGATTTGTTAAAATATTGCCATGAAAAAGTTGGGCAGAAATCTTTTTATCATCATCCCGTGTTTTCTTGTTTTGATTGCAGCAGTGGTTGTAATGTGTGTTTTATTTATACCGAATGGCGAAAAGGATATGACGCTGGATGTTAAAGATGTTGTTGTCGTGCAGGGCGAAAGCAAGCAAATTGAAATTCAGTGCAGTAACCCAAACGCAAAAATTGAATTTGATATTTATGATGATTTGATTGCGTCTGTTTCCGAAAATAAAGTTTTTGGCATTAAAATTGGCACAACAAAAATGCGTGTGACTGCAAGTTATAACGATGCGCGGGCGGTGAGCATTGTCACAATTAAAGTCACAGAAAATTTCTCCAAGCCGCTTGTTGACTTGCCGGAAAGCGTTGAGTTATTTTTGTTAGATAAAAATATTGAACAAGCCAATAATGATGGTTATTTCAATAAAATTATGTTTGAAACCTTCCGCCCGCACACTGTCAGCGGCGAAGAAGGAATTGTAAAGGTCGAAAACGGCTCAATCACGGCGCTCAAAGTTGGCACAACCACACTCATATTCAATAGCACCACAACAACTGACGCATATTCTGTTAAAGTCACAGTCGGGGCAGTAACGCCTAAAATTGTATGTGAAGAGCAAGTTGAAATGTTCGCAAAGGAAGAACATAAAATAAGTTACTCTTTCTTGCCAAGTTATTACACGGGTGACATACCTAAGGTTGAGTTTACTTGCTCGTCAAATTTGGTTTCTTTCAGTGAGGATGTCATGACCGCAAATCACAGCGGCACATGTGTGGTTGATGTGCTTGTTGGCGATGAAAAGCAGGCAGAAATCAATGTGACAATCAAAATCTTATTTGATTACAACATTGAGCCAAATAGAAGCGGGGCAAACTGCAAGTATGAAAATGGATGTTTAATGGTTTTAAGAGGTGAAAAGGCGAGGTTTACAATTGAGGTCACCGCACTAAAGGGCAGTTTAAATTCTGACGAGTGGAGTGTTAGAAGTGACGACTTTGTTTGCACGCGAGAGGTCGCTTTCATAACATTGACTGCATTAAATGATGGTGAAATTGAAATTTATTCTGACACGCTTGTTTCAAGCGTGACAATCAAAGTGATTATTGTTGAAAGTTTATAAAAAAAGCCGCAAAAATGCGGTTTTTTTTGGTAGCGGCAGCTGGGTTTGAACCAGCGACCTTGCGGGTATGAACCGCACGCTCTAGCCAACTGAGCTATGCCGCCAAAACTTAAGTGCGAACTCATTATATCTTTTTTTTGATGGTCTTGTCAATAGATTTAAGGCAATTTGCTTGTAAAGGTGGCATAATTTTGATATAATTATTGCGTAAAGGAGTTTAAAATGATATTAGAAAAAATCAAAGCAGCAAACATTCAATCAATCAAAGATAAAGACACAACAGCAAGGGCATTATACAGCGTGCTGTTAAACAAAATTAAACTTGAAGAGATAAACAAACGCCAATCTGGTGGCGAACTTAAAGATGGAGATGTTGCAGCTATTTTGCAAAAAACAGCAAAGGAACTCAATGAAGAGAGAGAAAACTATCTTAAAGTTTCAAACGCGCAAATGGCAGAAAACATTGCAAAACAGATTGCACTTGTTGAAAGTTATCTTCCAAAAATGCTCAGTGAGGGGGAGATAAGAAAAATCATTTCGTCACTCAGTGACAAGTCTTTGCCAAATGTTATGAAACATTTTAAGTTGAATTTTCAAGGGCAATGTGACATGCGTCTTGTCAGTGAAATTGCCAAAGGTATGCAATGAAAATTTTTGCCATAGGAGATTTGCATCTTTCTGTCAACAATCCAAAGCCAATGGATATTTTTGGCCCTCAATGGGATGGATATTTGGACAAAATCATTGCTGCTTGGAAACAAGAGGTGGGTGAAGATGACCTGGTTTTGTTGCCAGGTGATTTTTCATGGGCAATGCGACTTGATGATGCAAAGGCGGACTTTGACATCATCAAAGACTTGCCCGGCAAAAAGATTATCATACGCGGCAACCATGATTATTGGTGGTCATCAATTTCTGCTGTTAGAGGGCAACTGCCAAAGGATGTTTATGCAATTCAAAATGATGCAATGAAGTTTGGAGATTACATCATTTGTGGCACGCGTGGATGGAGTGTGCCAGAGCCTAATGCAGAAGTGAAGGCAGAGGATGAAAAGATTTTTAAGCGCGAAGTTATCCGTTTAGATTTGACTTTGCAGGCAGCAAAAAAACTTCAAACAAATGGCGAGAAAATTGTTTGCATGATGCATTATCCACCATGTAATTTCAAAAGGCAAAAAAGTGAATTTACAAAACTTATTGAACAGTATGGCGTGTCATGTGTTGTGTTTGGACATTTGCACGGATATAAAAAAATTGAAACCCAATTTAACATAGAAAATGTCAAATATTATTTGGTTTCATGTGATATTGTTGAAAACAAATTGACAAAAATTGAAGTTTAAAGGCAGTTTATTAAGTAAATAATTGACTTAACGCAAATTTTAGTGTAAAATAATGCTTACGGAGAAAAAATGAAAAAATGGCTTAAAGGAGCATTGTTGGTTGCCGGCATTATTGGAACATTTTCATTAACGCTTGCAGGGTGTCACACAAAAGCACCATTTTCCAACTCTAGCGAAGATATTTTGTTTAATGGTGGCGTGGTTTCAGTTGTCGGAGAGCACATCATTTTTTCGAACTCATACAAAGATGACAATATCACATCTATGGATGGTTATAACGAATTTGCAAAATCAACATATCTTGCTTACACAGATTTTGATGACATCACGGACAAATATACTTCACCAAATGTTAACAAAATAAAAGGCGAAGTCACCGGTTTTTCAAATATGTATAGTTTTGTTTATGGCAACAGCGTTTATTACGCTTCACCAAACAAACATCAGACATCTTCAAACCAAAATGTTTTCACTTATGTATCTTTCTTTAAAAGCAATTTTGGTGGAGGGGACACAAAAGAACTTTTCACAACCGGCCAGTATGACGGGACAAAGGCAGTTGTTCGCGCTTTGCAACACAATAATCACGCATATCTCATTGTTTGGGATGGTGCGTCAGCCCTTAGGTTTGTCAATCTTGACACCTCGGAAGTGACAAAAATTGCGGATGGTGTGACAAGTGTTGCAGTTCCTCGCGAAAAAGAAACAGAGTGGAACGGTGCTATTTATTACACAAAAAATAAAACGGACTCTTACACAGACGGTAATGATGTTTTCAGATATGAACTCGCAACCAAAAAAGGCAAAAAATTTGATAATAACAGCGGCTACACATTCACATTTGTTGGCAGAACTGAAGATGATGTTTTTTACACCATAACTGAAGTGCTTTCAAGCGGTAAAAGCACAAGCGGCCAAAACACGAGCGTTTCAAAAACTTGCATGGCAACTGCCCAAGATTTGGACAAATACACCCCCACCACAGCAGGAAAAGAATTTTATAGCAGCAGCACTGTTTCAAATGTTTACAGGATTGGAAACAATGGAATGGACAAGTATGAGGGTTACATTTTCACTTCCTCACTTTCCGGAGATGCGCAAGTTATATATCATAGCCTGGAGGACAACTCCAACACACTTTTGCTTGAAAAAAATGCTTTCTCAAACATCCTTTTCACCTATGCAGATTTGGTTTATTACTCAACTTCAGACGGCATATCTTACAAGAGTGTTGCAACAGGTGAAACAAAAGTTGTTGTTTCAGGCATGACAATTGTTGCAGATAAAGTTGGCTATGATTACTATGAAAATGGCGACCTTAGAAACATCTTCTTCTATGCTGAAAGGGTGTATGCCGAAGATGATGAAACTCCAACAGAGGAGAGGGATACAAACAAGTATCTTTACATGAAAGACGCCATGCTTGATGACAGCGTTCGTCTTGTGGGGAAAACTGTCAAATAAAATGGAAAAATAATCATTAGACGCTAAATGACTTTTTTAGACAAAACTCGGGCATTTTGACCTGAGTTTTTCTTTTATTTTGTCGGTTACATGTGGTAAGTTAGGGATGTTTCACGCAATTCGTTGAAAAATTGGTTATTTCCAAATTTACATAAAGGAGGTTAAAGAAAATGGAGAAAGCCGCATCAAGCAAAGGAAAAATAAGGGTTTATGTCGCAGATAAGGCAGATGACAACCCAGTTGTAACACACTTAAGACAGAGTGAAAAATTTTCGTTAGTGGGGTTCAGTCAAAATGGTGAGGACGTTTTAAACGATGTGCCTCTGCTCAAACCTGACTTTTTGATTATGGATGTTTTACTTAGCGGTATTGACGGATTTGTCGTGCTTGAAAAACTTAAAGAGGCAATGAGTGACAACATGCCAAAAGTCATTTTTGTGACAAATCTTTCACACAGCGGTTTTGTCAGCAAAGCCATAAGCGAAGGAGCAAGTTATTTCATGGTTAAACCTGTAAAGCCTGAAATTTTGGAAGAGAGGATGTTTGACCTTTTGTTAACTCCAACTGACGCAGTGGCAAACATTTCAGGCAACAGGCAACTTGATGAAAAAATTTCAAACATTTTTATTTCAATAGGAATTCCTGCTCACATAAAGGGTTATCAATTCTTGAGGGAGGCGGTAAAACTTGCAGTTGAAAAACCAGAGATTATTGGCTCAATAACAAAGCAACTTTATCCCACCATTGCGGAAAGATTTGAAACAAGTTCCAGCAAAGTTGAAAGAGGCATGCGCCATGCCATTGAGGTTGCATGGAACAGGGGCAAGATTGAAAACATCAACACTTTGTTTGGACTTAAAATTTACAACAGCAATGAAAAGCCAACAAATGGTGAACTCATTGCACTAATTGCAGACAAAATGATTATGGAAGGATAAGAAATTTGTTTGACATAAGTTTGCTTAAAGGATATAATTAAATCATGGAAGTGGGTATGACAGAGAAGGATAAAACAAGACTTTGGGTATCAAGACTTTTTGGGGTTTTAATCTCCGCAGCGCTGATGGCGTTTTTGGTTTTGTATTATCTCAAACTGATTGACAGCAACATGTTCACTTTGGGTATGCTTGGATTTTGCAGCATAATCTTCATTTTATCCGCACAATTTATGAGCGTCAAATCTTCACCTTTTTGGGTTATTTTCAGTTTGGTGCTGTCAGCAATTTTTGCAATTGGGTTCTTATGTTTCCTCGCTTACATGATTTCAAGCGGAACAATGACCATTTAACTCTTGTTTAAAAGCAAGAGTTTTTTTTATTTGTAGCCTTCAATTTTTTCAATATATCCATATAAAGGCGAACTGCTTTCCATCCACACAATGGTTGCCACGCCGCCATTTTTTCCGGCCGCTTGATAATATCCCAAATTTGTGAAGTTCAAACTTAGGTAATCTTTTGAAAACGCCAAACAAAATGCAGCATAAGCATTTTGTGAAACAGCATAAGGCAAAGTGAAGGACAAAGAGGTCGCCTTAACTGGAACAATATATTGTTGGGCGTTGTTGTTTTGAGTGTTGCTTAAATATATTTTTATATATGAGTATTGCCTAAAGTCAGGGGTTATTGCTTTTCCGGCTACAAAACCATTTTGTAAATTAAAGTGTATGAGAGGGTCAGAACTTGTTTTATCATAGAGCAGAATTGGTGTGTGCTTGTCTTCAAGTGCTTGCAAACGCGTTAATGCGCCATTGTAAAGGGTTCTTAAATCACTGATGCTTGCCTCTATGGATGCAATTTTGTTGGCTTTCGTTTCAACCGTTGTCATGCGCGAAGTCAAGTCAGTTATGTTTTTTTCGTTGGTTGAAACTTTGGTGTTTAAAGATTTTATGCTTGTTTCATTTGCACCGACTTTTGTTGTTAAAGAGGAGATATTTCCTTCGGCGGTGGTCATCTTTGATGAAAGTGAAGAAATGTTGTCCTCAGCACTTTTAAGTCTTGTTGCATGCGAAGAAATGTTGTCCTCTGCTGTCTTCATCCGTGTGGAGAGGGAGGAAATGTTGTCTTCCGCTGTCGCCAACTTTGTTGTGTGCGAAGAGATTGTGGCTTCGGCGGTTTTCATCCTGTTTGTTAACGAGGTGATATTGCCTTCCGCAGTTGTCAGTTTTGTTGTTGCAGAGGAGAGGCTTTCTTCCAAAGTGTCAGTTTTGGATGTGAGTGAAGAAATGCTCTTTTCATTTGCAGCGACTTTTGTTTTTAAAGAGGCTATGTCAGTTTTGTTTGTGTCAACAGAAGATGAAAGCGTTGAAACACTTGCGCTTAACTCTTGCAGTGAAGTTGAAAGGTTGCCCACATCTTTTGTTACAGCCGCAATCTTTTCGTTAATCTCTTGTAAAGACTTTGGTATGCCATTAACCGCAGTTGTCAGGGTTGCGACATTAGAAGTTAGCGTTTCCACCGAAGAGGAAACATCATTTAATGCGCTTTCAAGGGAAGTTAATTTTGTATTGTTTGTTGAAAGTGATATTTCAAGCCCTTCAATTGAGGTTTGTTGCTCTGAAAAATCTTGCTTTAAAGCTTCATAACCTTTGTCAAGTGAGGATATTTGATTTGTCAAATTCTGCAAATTTTGTTGTGCAGTTTGAACCGCCATCTCTAAGGTGGCAACTTTTTCAGTTATTTTGCTCACAGCACTTGTGTCTATTGCGTCAAGTTTTTCCTTTAGGGATGGTATATCTTTAGAAATCAGGCTTTTCAGTTCAATTTCCAAAGCGGATATACTCATGTCAAGTTTGTCTAATGGTTTCATAAAAAAACTCCTTTTTTCAAGGAGTTTAACATGCTAGTTTTCTGTTTTCAATTTTTTGTGCCGCTTTTTCTTGGTTATGCCAAACAGAATTATGATGATTGTCACAATGGCAACTATTGCCATAATTGCAACAATCAGCCCTGGGTTGACGCCATCAGGTTTGACCGCGTCAGTTGACACTTTGCCAAGCAGCACTTTGCCTTCGTGATAAAATTTGATTGAAAGCGTGTCCAAAGACTTGTCATAGCCTTCATACAAAAACACCCTTGTGCCTTTTTTTAGCGTGCAAATTGGCTTGTCATCAGTCAGAGACAAAACCTCTGCATCTTGCAACAGTGAAGCGTTGTATCCAATTATCACATCTTGTTCATCAGGTTTTTCGCCAACAATGTCTGCAGGCACATATCCCTGAATTGCCATTTCATTTTCAACAAATTCAACATGGTAAAAACCATTTGTGATTTCTTCTTCCAGGAGTGTTAGTTGGTCGCCATACTCAAGTTCTGCAAGTTGAGAGGAGGAGTATGACGCCTCTTCAAATATGCAAGTTGTGTCCGCTAAAACAAAAACTTCCTTATTTGCACCAGCAAGCAAAGGGGAGAGCATGAGTATAATTGATAAAAGAAACGACTTCATGCTTTTATTATGTTTCAAACAAAAACTTTTGTCAAATGTATTTAAAAAAGACATGCCAATTGACATGTCTTTTTGCATTAAAGATTTTTACTTAAAAGCGGATGTGTCATCAGGGTGAGTGTTTTTTACTTGTTCTCTAATTTCACGAGTATGCTCTGTTTCAACAGCACCGTTTTTTAAAAGATATTTTTCAATTTTTGGATGCATATAAAGGCAGGCATAATCCAGCCCAGTGAAGCCTTCATCATCAGTGCAATTGACAAATTTGATACTATAAGGTGTCTTCTTATATCTTCGAACATACATTTTTACTTCATCATAAATGCCATTTTGGCATGCTCTTAAAAAGTCGTGTTCAATCATTTTTTGGCCTAAGGATGAATCAGAAGAACCAACATCGTCCATCCTGCTTTTTCTAAGGCCATCCGCGGACGGAATATCATCAGAATCCATATATGTTTCCGCAGCTTCCGCCCATTTAAGAGCTTGTTCAAACAATTCTGGAGAATCCGCATATTTACTTACATGATACTTGCGACTTTTCAATGAGTGTCTTGAAGGGTCTTTTGCCATTTTTATCTCCTTTACACTTTATTTTAGCACATTATAACAAATTTTGCAATACTAAAATGCTTTTTTTTGTTTAAATGATGATGAATTTAGTTTTCCTAAATTTTTATTTTTTAAACGAATTCTTCTTTTTCAGAAAAGTTTTTTATTCCAAGTTTTTCTTTTGCGATTTTGACAGCACCGCGAACTTGACTTTCTCCAACCTTGCCCCAATTTAACAGCTGAATAGCTCGCTCGGGGGTTGTGAGCAGCCTGTCATACATTTGTCCGCCATCAGGGTCTGGTTTTTTCTCGCCAATCTTATCTATCACCGCCACCATCCTTAATTGTGCATAAGGTTTGATGCCACCGCCTTCATTTACCAACTGATATCCAATCACATGAACATTGCCTTTTAAAGTTGTGTTAACTTCTTCCACGCACTCTCTTCTTAAAGTGGCGACAACATCTTTGTCAAACTTTTCGGGAGTTCCTCCTGCAAGAGAATAGTTTATTTTGCCGTTTGAAACTTCTCTGCGAAGTAATAGCCTTCCGTCTTCAGTAAAAAGAAGTCCGTAAACTTGTTTGATTTGAAGGTCTTTTGGCACAGGGCCATCAACCCATGTAAAAATGTCCATAATTATCTCCCTTGATAATTTTAATATATCACAAAAAACCTTGCGAAACAAATTGTCTGATATTTAAGTACGAAAAAGCGTTTTAAATACAATAAATGCTTGTTCTTATTTCTTCTGGTTCTTGCCACGATGGACCGGGTGTCAAGTTAGGGCGGCAGTAAATTAAAAAAGCATATCAAAGTGATATGCTTATTTTGCGACTTCATCAAAATCATTGATGGCATCTGAGTTAATATCTGTAAGCGGAGATTCAAAAGTCATTTTTTCGGTGTCCACTTTCATTTGTCTGAGAAAATTTTGATAATTTCTTTTTTTGCCAGGGATTTGCGATTGCCTGCCGTCAATGTAAAAAAATGGAAAATCATAATAAAATCCTGGGCCTATGCAAGATTTGTTGTTTTCTATGTCAAGGAATTTGTAAACATCTTCTTGAAGTGGGCTTGCATCCTCAACATCTATTTCAAACAAAAGCAAATCTTTGTAATATATTTCCATTCCCATCGTGCGACGGTCTTTTGGAATAGCGGCATATTGGGAGCACAAAAAATCTTCTGGATGTGATTCATTTTTTGGCATGGATTCTTCGTCGTCATGTGGAAACCACGCTTTTATTAGCAAATCATTTTTGTCGTCTATTGAGAGTTTATTTGCGAGATGTTCGCAAAACTTATTTAAACTTATTTCCATTTTTATCCTCCATAAGGGATTATATCATCGCAAATTGTTGTTGTCAATAGCTTTTTGAAATTTAAAACATAAGCCGCGTAGACAAAAAATAAAATACAATATGCATACGTTTTTTGTTTTAAATAAGAAAACAATTATAGCCATCATTTGTGGGTTGCTTATTTTGACAAGCGTAATCATTTATTTCACAGCCATTCGGCCGGCATATCAGCCGAGACTCGAACATTGTATTGTCATTGACGCGGGGCACGGTGGGCGAGACGGGGGTGCGGTTGGCAGGCAGACGGGGGTAAGCGAGAGCGAGATAAACTTGAAATATGCGCTCTGTCTAAAAGAGGTGTGTGAGGGGCTAGGGATGAGGGTTGTTTTGACGAGAAAGGATGAAAATGGACTTTATTCACCGTTTGCCACCAACTTTAAAAAATCTGATATGGAAAAACGCAGTCAAATCATATCTCAGAGTGGTGCGGACATGGTTGTCAGTTTGCACATGAACTCTTTTCCGCGCTTGTCATCACGCGGCGCGCAGGTTTTTTATGGGCTTGACAACATGGACGGGAAGGCGTTGGCGGAGGCTGTTCAAAAGCGACTTCATGATGGTGTTGAATATGCGAAAGCCACGCCCAAAGAAGGAGATTTTTACATTTTGAATTGCACAACAAAACCTGGCATATTGATTGAGGTTGGCTTTTTGTCCAACTCAGATGAGGAGGGTCTTTTGATAAGCCAGAACTACTGCGAAAAGGTTTGCCAGACAATTGCGGTTGGAATTTTGGAGTTTTATCAAATGTAATTGTTTGGAATTTCCGCCAAATTGTGCTAATCTATCCCAAAGGAGAAATTATGTTAATCATTGTATCAGGCCCTAGCGGTGCAGGGAAAAACACAATAGTTGATGGACTGATGAAAAGACATAAAAAACTTCACTACATGAAAACTTGCACAACGCGGCCAGACAGAGGACTTAAAAGTGACCTAGCATATTATCACATTTCAAAAGAAGAATTTGATTCGCTTGTCAAAGATGGCAAGATGTTTGAATATGAAAATGTGCATGCGGACATTTTTTATGGCACACCGTTTGCTTCGCTTGAAAAAGTGATTGAGGGCAAGTATGATTACATCAAAGATATTGATGTGCATGGGACAAAAAAGATTTTGGATTATTTGCAAGGCAAGGCCAAAGTGGTTTCAATTTTTGTTGACGCTCCCAATAGTGAACTTAAAAAGAGATTGACCGCTCGTGGTGAAAAGCCGGACATGATTGAAAAACGCCTGTCGCGTGCAGCCATGGAAAGGCGTTATAGAAAAAAATATGATTATTGCTTAATCAATGAGGATGTGGAAAGGTCGCTGGACGAAGTTGAAACATTTGTTGGCAAGAAAAACTTTAAGGGCTGACAAAAATCGCTGAATATTGACAAAAAGGCTTTAAATAAAACTAACGCATATCACTGCAAAGACTTTAAACTGGTATAGGTGAGGCTAAAATGAAAGTTTTTGGAAAACTATACTATGTTTTGCTTGCGGTGATTTTTTTAGGGTTGTTTTTTATTTTAGAAAATGCTGCAATTGTGTCGGTCATTTATCCTTTTTCTTTTGCCATGCTCTTTGCACTTGTTTGGGCAAATCAAAAGTGGTATATTGTCTGCCCAATGCATTTTGCGGCGGCGGTTATTGTTGACCACTCTTTGGCAGGCATAATTTCTGCGCTGGTGGTCAATGTGTGTTTGATTGTGCCATATCTTGCGCACTATTTTTCAAAGAAAAATATGAAGTGTTGGGAGATGGCACTTTTTGCTGTTTTAAGCCAAATTGGAAAGATAGGCTTTGCGGCTGCGAGTGGTGGGAACGGCTTGTATTTTGCGCTTGCCAGTGCTTTGATTGGCGGCGTGCTTACGCTTGGGTTTATAAAACTTTTTGAGGCTATTTTTGTGCGCGGTTTTGCATATCACCTTTCAGCAACAGAACTTATTGCAGGGGGAATTTTGCTGGTGGGCATTGCATCAGGTTTAACGCCGCTTGGAATTGGCAACTTTTCTTTTTTAAAATTGATTGCCTCATTTTTGCTTTTAGCAATCACATATTGCACAAAAAATTATTACTCAGTGTTTGTTGCGGCAATCTTTGGCTTAGGTTCGCTTTTGCATGGCTTAAACCCTGTCTATTTCGCACCAATACTTTTGTGGTCTTTGGCAATCTCTCCTTTTAAATCTTACAGAAAATATTTCTCTGCTGTAGCTCTTGTTTTATCTGAACTTTTGATTGGTTTTTATTTCAAACTTTATTATTCTTTCACATGGATTTCAATTTTGCCCACCATTATCAGTGCAGCAGTTTTTGTGGTTATTCCAGACAAATTATATGCGTCAGTCAAGTCCATATTTGACCTTAAAAGCGACAGGGCAGCAATCAAAAATGTTGTCAACCAAAACAGAGAAACTCTGCACAGGCGACTTTTAACTTTATCTGATGTTTTTGGTGAAATGAACACGGTTTTTCGCGGACTTGTCAAAAACAATCTTTCAGAGGAGGAGGTTAGAAAACTTTTGCGGGATGAAATCATATCTCGCAACTGTGAAAGTTGCCCAAACAGAGCAAGATGTCACCGCACAAGACAGGCTGACACTTTGAAGGTTTTGGATGAAGTTGTTGCCATTGCCTTTGAAAAAGGAAAGGTCACGCTTTTAGATATGCCGACTTATCTTTCATCAAATTGCGAAAGGCTCAATGGCATAATTGCCTCGGTGGCGACACTTACGCGGCAATATAAATCTTATAGCAACATGCTTTCAAATATTGACATGTCAAAACTTTTGATAGCCGACCAACTCAAAGGCATTTCGTCTGTCATGAAGTCGCTTTCAAAGGATGTTGACACAGAAATTGCTTTTGATGGCAAGCGTGAGCAAAAGATTGTTGATGAACTTATGTTCAATGACATTGTTTGCATAGACGCTGTTGTTTATGAAAAAAACACTCATGCAATAGAGGTTGTTTTGGTTGTGCGCTCCGCTGATGCTGAACAGATTAAAATACCAAATATTGTTGGAAAAATTTGCAAATGTAAAATGACAGCCTGCGACAAATTTGCCTCTTCAAAGCCGGGCTATGTGACAATGGTTTTAAAAACTTCTCCAAAATTTGATTGCGCTTTGGCAATAGCGTCTGCGACTAAAAGCGGCAGCAATATGAGTGGTGATGCTCACTCTGCTATGAGGCTTGATGGCGACAGATTTATGTTTGCCTTATGTGATGGGATGGGCAGCGGAACAAATGCTGAAAAGACAAGCGAAACCGCAATGAGTTTGATAGAAAATTTTTATAAGGCGGGTTTTGACAGCGACATTGTGCTTTCGTCTGTTAACAAACTTTTGACTCTGCAAAAGGAGGAAAGATTTTCCGCGCTTGATGTTTGTGTTTTGGACTTAAAAAGCGGGCTTGGAGATTTTATTAAAATGGGGTCGCCTTGCAGTTTTGTGCTTAGCAAAAATCAGTGCAGCAAAGTTGACAGCGGGGCTCTTCCTCTTGGTATTGTGGACAGCGTCAGCCCTGTCACAAAAAAGAAGGTGATTGATGAAGGCGACCTTATTCTTATGTTCACTGACGGCATTTCGGATGCCTTTGCGACAGATGGAGATATTGAAGATTTTATAAAGGAGTCATATTCGCTTAACCCTCAAAATGTTGCTGACAAACTTTTGCAACAAGCACTTTCAAACTCAAATGGGAAAGCAATGGATGACATGACCGTGCTTGCAATCAAAGTTTTTAACAACTAATTTTCAAAAACCATTGATTTTATGCCAAAAAGGGTGTATAATTTAGTTCCTGAGGACTAAATTATGCAAAATGTTTTAGAATTTATCAAACAAAACTCTTTGATTAAACCGGGTGAAAGAATTGGTGTTGGTGTGAGCGGCGGAAGTGACTCCATGGCGCTTGTGCATTATCTCAACTCAATCAAGCATGAACTTGATATTGAAGTCATTGCAATTTGCGTTGACCATGGCATCCGTGAGGAGTCAAGAGATGAAGCAAATTTTGTTATAGAAAAATGCAAAGAGATGGGTGTGCGCGCTTACAAGTTCCGAGTTGACTCTCCAAAAATTGCCAAAGAGAAAAACATAAGTTTGGAAACTGCGGCTCGTGATGCAAGATATGGCGTTTTTAACTCGCTTATCAAAAAAGATGTCGTTGACAAAATTGCGCTGGCGCATCATTTGAGCGACCAAGCGGAAACAATTTTAATGCACATCTTCCGTGGCAGTGGCGTGGCTGGAGCAAGAGGTATGACTCCTATGCGTGATGGAATTTACATCAGACCACTTTTAAACACCTCTAAGGAAGAAATTTTAGACTACATTTCACTAAACAATTTGGATTATATAAATGATTCTTCAAACGCTGACAACGGCTATTCGCGTAATTTTTTGCGCAATGTCATCCTTCCTCAAATTGAAACAAAATGGCCAGGCGTTGTGCGAAACATAACAAACTTTGGCTTGGCTGTTTGCGAAGATGATGATTATATAAATTCACATCTTTCTGACTACGCGGTCATTTATGAAGAAAAAGAAGCCAAAATTCCGCTTTCTTATTTTGTTTACAGCAAACCAATAATCGCAAGAATAATAATCAAAGTGTTGAAAAGCATTGGCGTTAAATATGATTTTGAAAAAAAGCATATTGAAATGATTATGGCGCTTGCAAATGAACTTGGAACGGGGAAGAAGGTTTCACTTCCATTTGATGTTGTGGCAATAAAGGAATATGATTACATCACTTTGACAAACAAGAAAAAAGAACCAGTGACTTTCAATTGCGAATTTAAGAGCGGCGAATTTGAAGTTCCTGGTGGTGGCAAAATGCTGGTGAAAAGAGTTAAAGATTTTTCAATGCGTGAAAACACTGTTTTGTTTGATTTTAGAAAAGTGCCAAAGGGTGCGGCTTGGAGATTTAGGCAGGAAGGAGATGTGTTCACCAAATTTGGCGGAGGAACAAAAAAACTTAAGTCCTTTATGATAGACAAAAAAATTCCTCAGCGCAAACGCGACCTTATTCCTGTGCTTGCCTTAGGAAATGAGGTTTATGTGATTGCCGGAGTTGAGGTTTCAGACAAAGTTAAAATAGAGGATGTGCCAACGGCATGCAGCGTTGAATACAAATTTTAAAGGCTAATGTTTGTTAGCCTTTTATTTTTCGCCAAACTCTTTGCCGTTGATGAGATAATCAATGGAAACATTGAAAAATCTGCTCATTGCACGCAGCGTTTCAAAACTAGGCTCTCTTTTGTCATTTTCATAAAATGACAAAGCCTCTCGCGATATATTAAGTTTTGTCGCAACATACTGCTGATTTAGGCCTTTTGCCTTTCTTATTTTTCTTAAACCCTTCATAATTTGTCGAATTTAGTCCTTTTATGTCTAACTCTTGACTTTATGTTAACATTTTGTTAATATCATATTTGTAACAATTTGTTGCATTGGGGTAAAAAATGAGTAAAATTGAGGAAGAATTGAAGCTTTTAGACAAAAACCGTCTAGGATACAAGATGTTAAAAGACACAATTTTTATTATGTTTCGTTGCAATTGTAACGCTGCTTTGTATAAAGATGTTTTCCCACAAGTTGGAAAAAAATACAACAAAAGTGCAGAAAGCGTTGAGAGGGATATTCGCTATTTGCTAAAAAAGGCAGGGAGCTTGCTCAGTGTAAAAAAATTTATAAAAAATGTTGTCGACAAAATGTATAGTTGATTTAACGCTCAATATTGAGCGTTTTATTTTTTAAAAAATGCTTGATTTAAGTTAAACAAATGTGTATAATGGTCTATGTGACAAAAAATGGAGGATTGGCTGAGTGGTTTAAAGCGGCGGTCTTGAAAACCGTTGACGTTAACAGCGTCCGCAGGTTCGAATCCTGTGTCCTCCGCCAAATGAAACTGATAAGAACACCTTATCAGTTTTTTATAAAAACATGATACAAAGCAAATTGTTTTGTAATATAACCTTTTTAGGAGTCAATATGAAACATTTGGCGGTTGTTAGGCAACCTTTTTATGATTTAATTGTAAACGGAACAAAAACAATTGAAAGTCGTTGGAGTTTAAACAGGTGTGCTCCGTATCAAAAAATTCAAATAGGTGACACAATATTTTTTAAATTACCAGGCAAACCAGCAACCGCAACTGCGCAGGTTAAGGATGTGAAGTTTTTTGATTTAACTCCGCAGATTGCAGACAACATCAAAAACAAATACGGCAAAGAGATTGGAATAGACAAATTTCAAAATTGGGAGTTATACCGTAATAAAAAATTTTTGACTTTAATATGGCTTGACAATGTAAAAAATATAAAGCCGCTTCCTTTTGATAAAAAAGGACGCGCCGGCTGGGTTGTTTTAAAATGATTTATGAAGTGTTTAAATATTTCGTATAAGCTCACACTTAATCTATAAAAAGATAAACTCGCGCTCTAAATGTGGGCGTGAATTTTTTTGAGGAGATATGTTTGGGCAGCGTTTAAATTTTGTTGTGCTACGGTTACGGACAGGGTGTGTTTTGTGAGATTTATGCTTTCGAAAATCTCCTTTTGCGTTAGGTCCGCCAATATGCTTGCAAGGTCAATTGCGTGACAATCAAAAACAAGGTCAAGTTGGCACAAATTTTCTTTGACATTGAGTGCGGAAACAGGTTTTGGAACTGCTGAAAGAAAAGTCCCTGTTTTTTCTGGTGTGGCACTTGCTTTGCACTCAAGTGGCACATTTTTTTGTTTTGCAAGAAGAGCCGCATCAGCACTTAACACTTTTGCGCCAGACTGAGAAAGCTTAATCATTGTGTCGAAAGAAATTTCATCAATTTTTTCACCATTAAATTTGCGTGGGTCGGCTGTGTAAATTCCGTCAAAGTCAGAATAAATTTCCACCTTACAATCAAATATAGCCCCCAAAGCGACAGCGGTGGTGTCAGAGCCGCCACGCCCCAAGGTTGTTATTTCGCCTTTTTCATTGACACCCTGAAAACCTGCGACAATTGGCACTTTGCCTTCTTTTATGCTCTCTTCCAAGACTTGCTTAGCAATCCCGACAATGTGGCTGCATCCTGCTTTGCCTTCGGTGAGTATGGGAAGTTGCCAGCCAGCAAAACTTTGCGCGCTAACGCCCTCTTGTTGAAGTGCTAAAGCAAAGAGAGATGCGCTTTGCTGTTCGCCTGTTGAAATTAAAGCGTCAACCTCTCTGCTGCTTGTTGAAGAAAAATGACCAGCCATATCAAGAAGTTCATTTGTTGTGTCGCCCATAGCTGAAACAACAACAATTATTTGCTCTTTATCAATGCGGGAACAAACATATTTTGCCAGGCTTTTTATTTTTTCAAAAGTTGACAAACTTTTCCCGCCGAACTTAAAAACAACCATATTTTTTCCTTTATATATAAAAAAATATATGCAAACCGCATATATTTTGTTGATATTTTGCATTTAAACGCTTAAGTTTGTGTTTTTTGAAACTTCAACGGCTTCAAGTGTTGCTTCGTCAATTTGGTCTTGTTGCGCCTGAAGTTGCTTTTCAAGAAAGAAATCAGCAAGTTGAGTTGCATCTCTGTTCAAAATTGCTTCTTTTAAAGAACCTAAATAAGCCTCGCTTTCTTCCTGAGTTTTGCAGAGCGTGATAGGGCTTAAACCCATAAGTTTAAATCCAGCGTTTGTCACCAGAAATGCCATGCGTTTGTTTGCACACATAAAAGGTTGAATTCTCACAATCTGTGCGTGCAGTTTTGCTATGTTTGATATGTCCTTTTCTGTATCTCCCGAAATAAATCCATATTGCATGAAAGCGTAAGCCATTTCAGAGGCAACTTTTGACCCAGAAACTGCGTCAAAATATGGCGTTTGGATAAGACCGCTGTAACGACTTCGGAAACAACCTTTATCTATTGCTGGGATATCCTCATCTCTTCCAACCAAAGTGCGGTGGATAGGTGGCAACATGTCGGGATAAATGAAAGGCTCTTTTTCAAGCATTGCAAAAAGTTGCTCTTGGGCTGAAACATAGTCAGAAACAACGCCAAGATATTCTTTCGTTTCAGATTGAGAATATGGCGGCATTTTTTGTCGTTCAGACCAACTGTCCAAAGCCACCGAGTTAATTCCGCTCAAAATCATATTGCGTTTTTCAACATCAGTTTTAAGTCCTTTCAGTGAGTCAACAAGGGTTTTGTTCTCCTGCATCAATTTAATTTTTTCAGTCAAGCTTTCTCCGTTGACAACAAATTCTGTTTCTTTGTCTGGTGTTAACCACTCCATATCTTTTCTCCTATTTTAATTTTATAACAATTTGAAGATTATGTCAATATTAAATTGATTTGATAAAACCATTTGTGTTATTATTTTAATAATAGGGGTGAGCATGAAGGAATATGAGCGTTCATTTAAGGCGGAGGATGTTGGACCTTATATTGATTATTGCCGAAATCATGGCTATAAAGAAGTGAAGGTCGTTGAGCAAAACAGAGTGGTCTATCAAAACAAATTGATGGAGCATGTTATTGCGCGCATAACAACTGACTTGTCTGGTGGCAAAAAGAAAATAATTTTTGATGCAAAGAACATCAACAACAAAAGCATAAGTTTGAAAGTTTCCGAAGAATCTGAACCGGTGGAAATAACCGAGCAAATGCTAAGTAGCATTAACTCTTTGCTTAAAGTTATGAATTTTTATGTTTCCGCCGACAACCTTAGGACAAGATATGTTTATGAGCGTGGAAAAGTCAAATTTGAAATTGATAAATACACCCGCCCAGAGATGAACATTATTGCAATTGAGGGTGATGAAGAAGAGGTTGAAAAGGTTTTTCGTGAACTTTTAATCAAAAGATGACCACAAAATGTGGCCATTTTTTTTGCCATAAAAACAAGTTTTTAAAAAAATTTTGACAAAAAAACAAAAAATTTTAAAGCCAAAATTGGACAGGTTATTTATCAAAATAGAACTTATATGTCCGCATTTCCTCGCAATTCTCAAATAGTTAAAAATTTGCTAAAAAACACAATATATATTATTTTTGTAAATTGCTTGACACAATATGTTGTGTTGTGCTAGATTTAAGATAGCGTAAAGCATAAGGAGGAGATATGAACAAAATTATTAAGCGTGACGGCAGAATTGTGGACTATGACATCACAAAAATTGAAAATGCCATTGTCAAAGCCATGATGTCTCTTGGCGAAGGGGATGTTAGAGATGCAAGAAAACTTGCAAAGATAACAGAACTTGAACTTGAGGAGAAGTTTGACAAAAAACTTCCTTCAGTTGAGGATATTCAGGACATTGTTGAAAAAGTTTTGATGAGAAACGGATTTGAAAATGTCGCAAAGTGCTATATCCTTTACAGAAAGAGCCATGAAAAACTCAGACGCGCTTCTGACACACTGCTTGACTATAAGACCACCATTGACAAATATTTGAAACTTTCTGACTGGAGAGTTAAGGAAAACTCAACTGTAACTTACTCAGTTGGTGGACTTATCCTTTCAAACTCTGGCGCACTGACTGCAAATTACTGGCTCAGTGAAGTGTATGATAAGGAAATTGGTGATGCGCACAAGAATTGCGACATCCATCTTCATGACCTTTCCATGTTGACAGGTTATTGTGCTGGCTGGTCACTTAAACAACTTATTGTTGAGGGACTTGGTGGTGTTCCAGGAAAGATAACTTCTTCTCCGGCGTCACACCTTTCAACTCTTTGCAACCAGATGGTTAACTTCCTTGGAATTATGCAAAATGAGTGGGCGGGCGCTCAAGCATTTTCATCTTTTGACACATATCTTGCACCATTTGTTAAAAAGGATAACCTTTCTTACAAAGAAGTGAAACAATGTATTCAGTCCTTTGTTTATGGTGTTAATACTCCATCTCGTTGGGGAACTCAAGCACCTTTCACAAACATCACTTTGGACTGGGTTGTTCCACCAGACCTCGCAGAACTTCCTGCCATTGTTGGAGGAAAGGAGCAGGACTTTAAATATAAGGACTGCAAGAAGGAAATGGATATGGTCAACAAAGCCTTCATTGAAATTATGATTGAGGGTGATGCCAATGGCAGAGGTTTCCAATATCCAATTCCAACATATTCAATCACTCGTGACTTTGACTGGTCAGAGACAGAAAACAACAAACTTTTGTTTGAAATGACAACAAAATATGGCACACCATACTTCTCAAATTACATCAACTCTGACATGGAACCAAGTGATGTGAGAAGCATGTGCTGTAGACTTAGACTTGACCTTAGGGAACTTCGCAAAAAGTCAGGTGGTTTCTTTGGAAGTGGCGAAAGCACAGGTTCAATTGGTGTTGTGACAATCAATATGCCAAGAATTGCTTATCTATCAGCAACTGAGGATGAATTCTTTGAGCGTTTGGATAAGATTATGGACATCTCCGCAAGGTCACTTAAAATTAAGCGTGACACAATCACAAAACTCTTGGAGGCTGGACTTTATCCTTACACAAAACGTTATCTCGGCACATTCAATAATCACTTCTCGACAATCGGACTTGTTGGCATGAACGAGGCCTGCCTCAACGCAAAATGGATAAGGGCAGACATGACAAAGCCTGAGGCACAGATGTTCACAAAGAAAGTGCTCAATCACATGAGAGAGCGCTTGTCAGACTATCAGGAAAAATATGGCGACCTTTACAACTTGGAGGCAACTCCTGCTGAAAGCACAGCGTTCAGACTTGCAAAGCATGACAAGGAAAGATATCCTGACATTATCACTGCAAATGATGGCAAGACTCCATATTACACCAACAGTTCACACCTTCCTGTTGGATTTACTTCTGACATTTTTGAGGCGCTTGATATTCAGGATGAACTTCAAACGCTTTACACTTCCGGAACAGTTTTCCACGCTTTCCTCGGACAGAAACTCGACGACTGGAAAACAACCGCTCAACTTGTTCGCAAGATTGCGGAAAATTACAAACTGCCTTATTACACAATGAGCCCAACTTATTCCGTTTGCCGAAACCATGGCTATATCACCGGCGAAGTGTATGAGTGCCCAACTTGCGGCGAAAAGACTGAGGTTTATAGCAGAATTACTGGTTACTACCGTCCTGTTCAAAACTGGAACGACGGCAAGTTGCAAGAGTTCGCCGACAGAAAGACATATGACATTGCAAATTCAACTTTGAAGGCTAAGGCTTGCGGCTGTGGGGACAGGTTCTATGTTGAGGACAATCAGGCTGCCGACACTGACGAAATTGTGTTGTTTGCCACAAAGACTTGTCCAAACTGCAAAATGGCAAAAAGGCTTTTGGACGCAGCAGGCGTAAAATACAAAGTCATTGATGCAGAGGAGAACCCAGAACTTACAAAGAGGTTTAATGTAAAGAAAGCACCAACCTTGTTTGTTCCAGAAAAAGGCTCTTACATAAGATATGAAAACGCAAGCGAAATAAATAGATTTGTAGAAGGATTAAAGAAACGCGCATGATTGATGTTTTAATTATTGGAGCAGGTGCAGCGGGGATGACCGCTGCACTTTACTCTTTGAGAAATGGCAGAAGTGTGACAATTTTGGAGCAGGACGCCATAGGCGGGCAAATTGCACAGTCGCCGAGGGTTGAAAATTTCCCAACCATAATGCAGATTTCTGGCAGCGAACTTGCCGACAAGATGTTTGACCAAATCACCGAGCATGGTGCAGATTTTAAGTTTGGAAAAGTGACAAGCCTGGCAAAGTCGGGCGACTATTTTGAGGTTAAAACCGAGTTTGACACTTTGCAGGCAAAGTCCGTCATCATTGCAACGGGTGTTGAACACAGAAAACTTCATCTTGAAAACGAAGAAAAGTTGATTGGGCATGGCATAAGTTATTGTGCACTCTGTGACGGCGCGTTTTATGCCGGCGAGGATGTTGTGCTTGTCGGTGACGCAAACACGGCGTTGCAATATGCGCTGCTGCTATCATCCCAGTGCAAGAGCGTGCATATTGTCACCCTTTTTGACAAATTCTTTGGAGATGATGTGCTTGTCAAAGCGCTCGGCACGAGGGACAACATCTCGGTCACACACAACGCAAAACTTGTTGAATTAAAAGGTGATGGCGAACTTGAAGGTCTTGTTTTTGAAAGGCCGGATAAGACGAAACTTGAACTTAAAACAAAGGCGCTTTTTGTCGCCATTGGGCAAGTGCCAAACAATAAGATGTTTGAAGGCTTGGTCGAACTTGACAAAGCGGGATATATTGTCGCAGATGACAACATGAAAACAAAAACGCCGGGACTTTTTGTGGCAGGAGATTGCAGACACAAAACGGTCCGACAGCTGACAACCGCTTGCTCAGATGGTGCCATAGCCGCAACCAGCGCTTGCAATTATTTGAACACAAAATAAAATCACTTTGCTAAGCAAAGTGATTTTTTTAATATCCCCGAAGTTCGACTCTTTTGATTGTCTTTTCAAGAATTTTTTTAAAGGTCTCGGCGTCCTCTTTTTTTATCTCTTTAAGGCCCTGTTGGATGCAAGAGCCGTTGTCTTTGAAGTGCTGAAGGAAAAGTTTGTTTGCACCTGCCAGCCACTCGGACATCTCTTTGATTGAATTAGTGGTGTGATGACCGCTGACGAGGGTGGTGCGAAATTCATAGCCGACCTTTCCACTTTTCAAAAACTCAACACTCTTTTCAATCTCACTCATGTCGACTTTTGCACCCGCGGTTTGTTCATACATGCTCTTCGAGTTTTTAATGTCCATTGCAACATAGTCAACGAGTTTTTCTTCGACAAGTTCTTTTAAAAGATTGAAATTTGTGCCGTTTGTGTCAAGCTTAACCAAAAAACCACGGGATTTAATCTTTTTAATAAATTCCTTCAAGTCTTTTTGAAGACATGGTTCGCCGCCCGACACACAGACGCTGTCGAGCAGGGTTTTTCTTTTCTCGAGATAATTGAAAAACTCTTCCTCTGAAATTTGACTAAGATTTTTTATCTCCACAAGGTCGGAATTCTGACAAAATGGGCAACGGAAATTGCAGCCGCCTGTAAAAATCGTGGCGCACAAATGCCCGTCAAAATCAACCATGGAAACTTTTTCAAGACCGTAAATTTTCATTTTTTCTTCCTATGATTTTACAAGATTATAGTAGTAATAAGTCACCATCACTCCGTCTTTGATATACATCTTTATCAGCCCGTCTTCATACAGCGCCGCATACACAAATTTTTCGTCTGACATCCTGTATATTGGCATTTCGTTGCCGCTTAGGTAGTAATAATATTGCCCCTCAATTGGCTCAATGCCATGGCCAGGGCTGGAACTTTCAAGAATATTTTTATCCTTAATTGTTAAATAAAATTCGCCATTATCAAACCGCTCAAGTTCTTCCTCGCTTTCACCGGCAAATTGCGTTATTTTTGTAAGGTTGTATCGCCCAAGCGGAACTTGTGGCATTGGTGTTTTGTAGGCCGTCACAATCACAATGACAAAAAGGATGATAAATGCCAAGATTATCACTGATGCCCAAATCAAAACTTTTTTCCATGTTGCCATATTTACCTCTATTTTTTTGTTGAGCCGAAACCACCATCTCTGCGCTGAGAGGAGATGTTCTTCAATTCCGTGTAAGAAATTTCTTTAACTTTAAGTTTAGGCAATTTGTGAACAACACCCTGCGCAATTGCTTTTGCATAGGAGAAATACACAAAAGCCCCTTTTTCAAGTTTTTCAATTTCCTCATACGGAAGTTTTGAAATATAGGCAGGAGAGGAGTTTGAGTTGAACAGTGCCACCAGAACTTCGCCACGGTAACCGCTGTCCACAACGCCGCCACTTTTTTTAAGGCCTTTGATTGCGTTCGAAGAGCGCTCCTCAACTTGCATATAAAATTTCTTATTCAATGCGCATGCAATTCCTGTGCCAACAGTTTTCGTTTCAAACGGCTCAAAACGGATGAAATCTTCTTCAAAGCAAGCATAAAGGTCATATCCAGCATCCTCATCTCTTTTTGATGGAATTTTTGCACCAGGCTTTGTCTTTGCGAAATAAATCTTTGCCATTTTTCTCCTCCTATCACTTAAATTATACACTAACTCCGCAAATTTTCAAATTGATATGCGAAAAATTTAGGGCGAACAGCACTTTGTTTTTATTGACAAACAAAGTTTATTGTGTTAGAATTATGACGCTTGAAAAAGCACGAATAAGGGGAGATACTCAAGAGGTCGAAGAGGCGGCCCTGCTAAGGCTGTAGGACGGGCAACCGTCGCGAGGGTTCGAATCCCTCTCTTCCCGCCACCTAAAACCTAAATCGAACCCTCAAAAGTTTGGTTTAGGTTTGTTTTTATAAAAGGAGAAAAAGATGGAAAATAATAATGATATTATAAAAGAAGCTTTATTAGCATACGCTAAAAAACACGATGAATGTAGCGGAAAAATACTAGAATTTGCTGACCACGTTGATAAGGCTAGAAATATAATAATGGATTTGCCTAAGAACGTGCAAGAAGATATAAAAAATATTTTTGCACCAATCTTTTTTGCTAATGGAATTTGTCTTTTTAATAATCGTGGCTAACTTTATGCCGTGAAAGGTGCTTGACAAGAGGTGGAATGGTAACATAATCTCAAAAAGGCAAAGAAACAAAAGCATAATGCTTGTTTCTTTGTCTTAATTGCAGAGAGAACTCCATTCCGGAGTCCTCTTGTCAAGTTCACCATGGAATAAATTAGCCACATTAGACAAAATAGTCAATTTGTATATCTACCATTCTTGGGGTATTTACATTTTGGATTATCCTTGGCATTTGTTTTAGTCTTGTAAACAAAAATAAGCCCTGATCGTTGTCAGGACTTGTTTTTATTGGATTGTTGAATGTGATTTCGACCTTATCATCAAAAACTTTAATATTTTTAATTACATAGTCAATCAAAAGCTTAGGTTCAAGTTTTAATGCTTCGATGTAATATTGTTGAATCTCTTCTTTTGTAAGTTTTACTGAGTTTTTACTTTTTTCAATTAGGATTTGTTTTTCTAACTCTTCTAGTTTACTTTCCAATTCTTTCATTCGTTTGTTTGTTGTGTTATTAACCACTCCCTGTTCGACGGCATTCATAATATTGTTAAGTGTAATTTCAGTCCGTTTTTGTTCCTTTATCAAATTTGTTAAAATCGAGTTGTTGCTATCTTGCTGTAAATCATATAACGAGTTAACAATTTCATTAATATATTTGGGGCTTTTTAAGATTTCTAAAATTGAATTAAGTATAAAATTCTCAAATATTTCTTTTCTAACCATTGATTTTTGACAACCATTGTTTCGTTTTCTTCCTAAGCATTTGTAATAATGTTTCTTTGTTCCATTTTTAGCAGTTCCACATTCGGCACTGATTGGCATTCCACAATAGCCACAAGTGAGTTTATGTCTAAGTAAATATACAAGTTCAGTGCTGCGTTTTCCATATTTGTTTAGTTTAATTTTCTCTCTAACTTTGTTGTAAATTTCGCTGTTGACAATTTGTGGATAAATGTTATTAAACACTTCGTCATGATACCTGTATATTCCAAAATACTTTTCGTTTTTGAGTATGTTGTAAATTGTATTTCTAGCAAATGGTTTGCCATGATTAAAAATTTGATGCGATGTAAGATAGTCGATAATGTCTTTAACATAAGTTCCAAGAGCATATTGTTTGTAAATATATCTCACAACCTCTGCTTGCTCTTCATTGATTAACACTTTGTGATTTTCCACTTTGTAGCCATAGATTATTGTCCCACCTGTAAAGTTGCCTTTCAGTCTTGTTTCGTTCATCCCACGCTTTACTTTTTGACTTAATTCTGCTGAGTAATACTCTGCCATTCCTTCAAGCAAAGATTCAAGTATAATGCCTTCCGGTGTGTCTGGAATGTTTTCCATAGCAGATAAAAGTTTTACACCGTTATCTTTCAAAATCTTTTTATACTTTGCATTTTCGTATTTGTTCCTTGAAAATCTATCAATCTTGTAAACAAGCACAAATTCAAATTCCTTTTTACTGCTATCTTTAATCATTTGTTGAAAATCTGGTCGATTGTCATTTGTTCCTGTCATGGCACGATCAATGTAGGTGTTCAAAATGAGTATGTCGTTATTCTGGGCATATTGCTCACATACTCTAAGTTGTCCTTCGATAGATTGTTCTGTTTGGTTGTCGCTGCTGTATCTCGCATAGATTACTGCTGTTTTCATAGTTTTTAACTCCTTTTATTTTTATTTGTCTTTCGACACAAGCGAAAGAAACAAAAGCGGCTAAATGGTTCATATCTTTTCTTTGTTTTAATTTTCAGTCAAGGTTTGTGAAACAATGCACTTTAACCTTGACTGAAAAGAGATTTTGTTTACACTTTCGCTGACGAAAGACAAGTATCTTTTAATTCCATAATTCTAGACAAAAGGATTTGATAAAAACAATTATCTAAAACATCTGTATTGAGTTCATTGTTAAAAATAACCTTCATGCTATCTCCTTGAAACACAAAAAGGATAGCACGCTTAAATTTAGAAGTTAATAAACTGACCCAAACAAAACCCCAAAAAAACTTAAATTTTCCTAAACTTTACCCAAACTTTTCCTAAACTCACTTAAACTGCAAATAGAAAAAGGGCGTTAAAAAAGTGGGACAACGGGGTTTACCCAAGTCCCACTTTTTAGCCCATTCTTTTGCAGTGGACAAGTTGTTTGGTTGTTTGTAAAACGACACCTTGTCAGCGTGCGTCAGCACGCTCTCGTTAATAAGACAAGGTGTCGTCTAATGCTCCCGAGTAAAATTTTTTCATAGGCAATTTTTATTTAAAATGGTTTGATGATTTTGCTGTTGTTTGCTTTATGTAATAAATATTTTAAGGATCTAATTGTTTTTTTGTTTATCAAAAGTTGCAAAGAAGAAGTTCGAGTGAGAAATATTAATAAAAACAAACTCAATATTTTAATTGTTTGTGATGAAGTTTATAATTTTGTAATTTTTATAAATTTAATTAAAATAAAATGTTTTAATATAAGAATATTTTATTGCGAAATAAAAACAAAAGTGATATAATAATTAAAAACAAGCGGGGTAATAAATAGTGTGTGTATCGTATAATAAGCTTTGGAAATTGTTGATAGATAAAAATCTTACCAAAACGCAATTTAGATTAAAGGCAGAGATTGGAACTTCAACACTTGCCAAACTTAGCAAAAATGAACAAGTAAGCATGGATGTATTATTAAAGATTTGTAAGACTTTACACTGTGACATCTCAGATATTATGGAAGTAAAGGAAGAAGGATGATGGAAAATTTTGATAAATTTTCAAAAGAGTATGAAGAATCGTTAGAAGTAAAATTCAAAAAGGCTAACGGAATTTTTTATACAGATTTGAGACTTGCCACTTTGCTTCTTAATGAATTGACTTTTGATCATGAAAATATGAAGATAATTGACCCTTATTGTGGAACGGGTGTGTTTTTGGCGGCAGCTGCGGAAAAGGGTATGAAAAACCTTTTTGGCATAGATTTAGATAAGAAGGCAATAAACTTGGCTAAGAAATATACTCCGACTGCAAAATTTACTTGTATGGATAGTATAGCGTGTGAATTTAAAGACATCATGAAAAGATTTAAACTAAAAGAGAAATTTGACTTTGTAATCAGCAATCCGCCATACGTTCCATTAAAATCAACAAGTTTAAATACAAAGGAATATCTTTTCTTGCGGCAAGTAAAAAATTATGGTGATAATTTGTATATTGCAGCTTTATTACGTGCAAAAGAAATGGTTAATGACAATGGATTTATAGCGTTTATTATTCCTAAAAACTTTTTACATGTAAACGCGTATAGTTTTTTTAGAAGAGAGATATTGAGAGATTTCTCTATCATTTCAATAATTGACTTAGGAATGTATTTTAAAAATGTTCGTGGGGAACAAATTGTTTTAATCTTAAAAAAACAAAAGAACGATAATAATAAAATTAAAATAAAAAAATTGATAGATAATGAATTTAAATTGCTGACTGAAATAAAACAAGACTTCTATAATGATAAAATCATTTTATTTGAAAATGATGAAGATGTTAATATTTATAAAAAATTTAATAAGGCATATACAACATTGAATGATTATGTAAAAGGATATGTTGGTAGAGGCCACAGTAAAGATAAAAACTCGATTGGTGGAAAGGATATCAGAAAATTTGGATTTAAAACACCAACGGCTGTTACAAGTGGCAATCAGATTTTTATTCAAAACATATATAGTGCAGAGGCTGGGATTATCGCTTGTTTTGGTGGTGAGTTAAAAGCAAATGATACTATTACAATATTCACCGATGGTGATCCCACAATGTGTAGATATGTTTTAGGGCTAATACATTCTCGCTTAATAAACTTTTACTTGTTAAAATACTGCTTTAATATATCAACTGTAACAATGCATATAGATGCACGATATTTAAAAAGTATTCCTTTTATAGTTGACAATGAAAATTTTAATGTAGTGTTAGAATATGTTAATAAACTTGAAAATCTTACTTATATGTCAGATGAATGGTTTAAGTATTATGACTTATTAAATAGAATGGTCTATAGAATATACAATTTAAGTCAAAAAGAAATTAATTTTATAGATTTGACAATAAAAAAACTTCAATCAAAAAAGTGGGACAAAAATGGCAAATAGAGCAAATGATTTAACAGGGAAAGAATGGTTGCAAAATTCTTTCAGTATTTGGAGAGACTTAAAAAAAACGCAGGAAGAAAAAGTATTGGGGCATCCTGCATCTTTTCCAATTTCTTTATGTGAAAAGTTAATCAAAACCTTTTCTAGAAGTAATGCAAATATTTTGGATCCCTTTAATGGGATTGGCACTACCATGGTAGCCGCAGAAAATCTAAATTGTTTGGGGACCGGAATTGATTTGTCTACAGAATATTGTGAAATTGCAAAAAAGCGAATTAAAACAAACAAAATAAAAATAATACAAGGCGACAGTATTGAGGAGTTGGACAAATTACATAAAGAAAGTTTTGATTTAGTAATAACATCCCCGCCTTATTGGGATATTTTAAATCAAAAAAGAAGCGTTGATCAAAAAGAAAAAGCTTCATATTCAAACAAGGTGAATGATCTTGGAAATATAAGCGATTATCGTTTATTTATAAATGCTTTAAAACAAATATTTGAAAAGGTTTATCCTTTGATGAAGCACAATTCTTATTGTTTGATTAACGTTATGGATTTGCGTAAAAAAGACAAGTTTTATCCACTACATAGTGACTTGGCTTATGCTTTAAGAGAAATTGGTTTTATTTACGACGATTTAATTATATGGGACAGACAATCTGATTACAATAACATGAAAACATTAGGATATCCATATAAATTCAGGATAAATAAAGTGCACGAGTATATTTTAATAATGTATAAGGAGTAATTCGATGAATATTCAAATGGCATATTTGTTGGGAATGATTATTGGTAATGGAGAAATACAAAGAAGTAATTCTACAACTAAAATACTTATAAATATTCCGCATAAAAATGAACGAACAGACGATGGTAATGATGTTAAAGTGTATGTAAAAGCGAGTATAACAGACATTAAAAGCGCTTTGGAACAAACGATAGGAGCAACAGTAAACCATACCCAAAACGATAGAGTTTCTACAATTTATTTTGAAAAACCAAATTCTGATTATCTTATAAGCGAGATAATGAGAATGTGTGATAATGAAAGGACTTTCGAAACGATGAGGGTTCCTAAATATTTCTTCTCTGCGCCAAGAGATGAGATACTATATTTCTTGCGAGGATTTTGTGATGTTACCGCTTACATAAGGAGAAGTAATTATTTCTTTGATAAGTCATTTCACAGAGTATATATTGAAATAATGCATAATTGGTATGTAGTCATTGATATATGTAATTTATTAAAGCAGTTAGATATTCCCGTTCATAATATAGACTGGGCTCATCCTAATATGAGAGATGGCAATTTAAAAAAGTATAATGATAATCAACCGAATTTTTGGAAAAAAGAACATCAAATTAAGATTGCGGCTAATGAATTCATACCAATTGGATTTACAGTTATCCATAAAAATCAAGCATTGATAAAATTTGTAAAAGAGATGGAACAATTCTTTTCTTCGCAGGGTAAAGATATAAAAGAAACGACCCACAAGTTTTATTGGGAACGCAGGACACCTAAAAAACACAGACAAACACATCCTTGTGAAAATGATATGAGTATCCCAAAAGAAATACGGGGAAAGCATTATGATAGTTGGCAGGAAATAGCAAAAGATTTGGGGTATAGAAAATGAAAGAGTTTGAGTTATATGCCCCAATGGCGAACTGGCTAAAAAACTATTTGTCAGGAAAATATAAAAATAGCGAAATTATTGTCGAAGATTCACATGCACAAAGGTTAGACAGAGTTTTAAAAAAATATGGCATAACAAATGATCTTGCAACCGGAGTTGATATTCAAATAGATGTTTTAGGTATAGTAAAAAAGGACGATCAATACAAATTGTTTTTTATAGAAGCTAAAATTACTCCGCTTACTTTACGCGATTTGGGACAACTGTGGGCATATTGCAAACTTATAGATCCCGAAGAAGCATTCCTATTTACTTCTAACAATTTAGGATCTCTTAACAAATTATTGAAAGGATTTGGCAGAGAAGATTTATTGGATTTTGGAAATGGGAAAAGAATAAAGAAAATGAAGGTTGCGGTTTGGGATGTATTGAGAAACAATATAAATTATCTTACAGAAATTCCAAATTAGAAACTAGATTCGTTTTACATTACATCAGCTCCGCCAAGTGATAACAATCCGAACCCTTGCGTTTGGATTGTTTTTTATTATCAAATTCTATCTCGTTTTCAATGTTTAGCTGCTCTGTGAGTTTAAGTTGCTTTCCTTTGTCATTGGATATGTTGAAATATATCTCACAATGGTCGTCATAAAGAACAACCCTGTTCACAAACAAATCAATAAGCCTTTGCTTTGCGTTTTCAAGAGAATAATCAAGGTCTTTGAAAGATCTGAGATAAGCCAAAACATCTTCTTCTTTTAAAGGTTTGATTGTCAGCAGTTGTCTGTTGGCAATTTTTTCTTGCAATTCTTTGTTCGCAATTTCCAATTCTTTCATTCTTGCGTTTGTTGTATCATTAAAAATGCCATTTTCAACCGCTTTCAAAAGATTTTCAAGTTTTTTGTTGTTTTCCTGGAGTTGTTTGTTCAAACTCTCTAAAACACTGTCTTTTTCTATTTCTTTATTGTAAACTTCCGTCACAACTTTTGAAATTGCAGCCAAATCTGTGTGTTGCATAAATTCTTGCGTAGCCTTAACAACACATTCTTCAATATAATCTTTTGCGATGGATTTTTTGTCGCAATTTTCTTTATTTCTTTTCTTTGTAAAACATTTGTAATAGTGATAGATTGTGCCTTGCTTACCCTTGCCACTATCTCCGGTCATTAAACCGCCACATTTGCCACAAAACAACTTGCCACTTAGAAGATAATTGACTTCCGTTTTGTGATGGGCAGAGGTGCGTTTTGCCACCTTTAATCTTGAATTGACTTCGTCAAAAATTTCTTCGTTGATGATTGCTGGAAAAATGTTTGTGTAAATTGTGTTGTCGGCACTTACACAACCTTTATAATTTTCATTTCTCAAAATTCTTGAAACAGAATTTATTGTCCAATCTTTGCTATAGTTGTTTTTAATTCCTTTGACTTGCAACAATAAAACAATATCTTTAATTCTCTTGCCAGAAAGATATTCGTTGAACATAAGCCTAACAATGCTGGCTTGTTCTTCATTGATTGTCAATTTGTGGTCATTTACATTGTAGCCATAAGGAGTCCAACCGCCTGTGAATTTGCCTTTAATTCGGCTTTCTTTCAGCCCACGCTTGACCTTTTGCGAAAGTTCGGCAGAATAATACTCCGCAAAGCTTTCAAGCATTCCTTCCAAAATTATGCCTTCAGGAGTATCGGAGATTTGTTCGGTTGCGGAAATAACCTTAACGCCGTTCTTTTTCAAAATTGCCTTGTTTACTGCGCTGTCATGTCTTGAACGCGAAAACCTGTCAAACTTATACACAAGCACAAATTCAAAACTTTTCTTTTTGCTGTCCGAAAGCATTTGCTGAAAAGCAGGACGATTGTCATTTGTTCCTGTCATGGCCCTATCAATATATTCGTTAACAATGGCAAAATCGTTCTTCTCGGCATATTCTTTGCAAACTCTAACTTGCCCTTCAATGCTTTGCTCTGTTTGGTTGTCACTTGAATATCTTGCATAAATTACCGCGTTCTTCATTTTTTCACCGCCTTTTGCTTAATAATAACACATTTTAACTCAAAAGTCAGCGGGTTTGGAGAAAATCAGCAAAACTTTTCAAAAAATTTAGCCAATGTGAGTAAAAGTGTCGTGACTTTTGCACAAAATGTTGTATAATGGAAGTGTCAAAAGGAGACACAAATGAAGTTTTCGGAGAAATTAAAAAAGTTAAGAGCGGAAAATAATTTAACACAAGATGACCTTGCGGATAAAATTTTCGTCACTCGAACAGCAGTCTCAAAATGGGAGACAGACAACGGCTATCCAAGTATTGAAAGTTTGAAACTGCTCGCAAAACTTTTTGGCACAAGTGTTGACGAACTTATCAGCGAAGAGGACATTGAGCAAAAAGAGAAACTTGACAAAAATAAAAACAAAACGCATTTTGTCATTTCGCTTGTATGTTTTGCCATTGCACTTGCTTTCAGTTTGGCAGGAGCATTTACAGAATATAAATTTCTTTTTGCTTTCGCAGTTGCCGCAGCATCTTGTTTTGTGTTCTTCGCTGAACTTTCAATTCCAAAAGAAAAGCGCCAAACAAAAATAAGCAAATTGCGCTTTGTTTTTGAAGCAATAATTCTTGGTCTTGTAGTTTGGGG